>JARROL010000012.1:0-18084 GCA_037383965.1 Desulfobacterales bacterium
CACGCGTATTGGGCCGCATAGCCGCCCAGACGGGTTTGTTTGTCGACCAGAACCGACCGAATACCCAGCTGCGAGAGGCCGAGTGCCGCCGAGAGACCGGCCACCCCGCCACCGATGATCAACACACCTTTTTTTGCCGTCATAAGCTTGTATCCCCACGCCAGGAATACCTGGATGTCATATAATGACCGCCCTGGTTGATCGGTCTCTTGAATTCCGCTTGACCCTTAACCCGTGTCACGTGCCCTGGAACGATGTCATCATATCGCTAAGATTGGTGCTTGTCTTTATACTCGGCGACGATTGATGCGATTCGCCGGGTCACATCCTCGGCGATTGACTCGGCATCGGCGGTCGAGATCGTACCAGCGTCTGCGGCGAGTTCCTGAGCCGTTTCTTCGTCGATACCGGTGATTTTGTCAATCAGGAAAGTATCGACCTCGCCTTCGTCTATCAGAAGACCGCAAGCGCCGACGGCCCCTAAAAACGCATCGTCCATGAAGATCGGGACCACGATCTTGACCAGACCGGCATCGCATTCTTCGATCGCAGGCCGGCGGGTCTGCATGGCCTGGGCAGCGATGTTCATGTGCGCGACCGCGCAGATGAAACTCTGGCCCTTGTCGGTGGCCTTGATGGCCGGACACAACCTGTTGACCCACTCCTTGAAATCCGATATGCGCACGCCGCTGGTATCAAAGACATTGACGTCCAAGCCATAGCGGTTATGAAGGTCTTTTTCAAGCGCGATCCATTTATCAGTCGGCAAAATGTCATTCAGTTTCATGAAAACTCCTTAATGCAAAAATTGGCTGCGCCAGTTTAGCCCGCTAAGCCCGTTGGCGCCGGGTTTCAAGTATCAAGTTTCGATCCCTTGCTCCTGGAGGTGTCTATCCATTGCGCCAGGCGGCGCAACCCTTCGGCGGTCGAAACCACGGGCCGGTAGCCCAAATCCCGACGGGCGGCCCCGATGTCAAACCAATGGGATGTTGCCAGTTCTTCCGCCATAAATCGGGTCATCGGCGGTTCGTTTCCGAGCCTAAAAAGCCGGTAAAATATCTCTATCGCGGTGCCGAGCCGGCGGGCCGTCCGGAGGGAAATCGATTTACGCACCGGCGGTAGACCGGCGGCCTCCAGAATTGCATCGATCATCTCCCAGAGCGGCATCGGCTCCCCCTGGCTGATAAAGTATATTCGGCCCGATAACTCCGGTCGGGTCTCCAGAGTCTCGGCCGCCAGAATGTGGGCGTCGGCGGCATTGTCGATGTAGACCGTGTCGACACGGTTGCGGCCGTCGCCGACCCGTCGCAGGTGCCGGGCACGCCCGATGATTCGCGGTACCAGATGATTGTCACCCGGACCCCAGATCAGGTGAGGTCGCAGGACAATGGTTTTCAAGCCGCTCCTGGATGCGCTTACCACTTCTCTTTCGGCCTGCGCCTTTGTTTGCGGATAGGGGGTTGTATAGAAATCCGGATACGGCACCGATTCGTCGACGCCTTCCATATCCTTACCGTCGAAGACGACGCTGGGTGACGAAGTGTAAACGAGAGTTTCGACAGATCCGGCCATGCACGCGGCAATGACATTGCGGGTTCCCACCACGTTGGTGCGGTGAAAGTCTGAAGCAGGCCCCCAGATACCGGCTTTGGCCGCAACGTGAAACACCGTGTCAACGCCGCGGCAGGCAGCGGCAACGGCCTCCGGGTCGCCGATGTCGCCCTGCACCTGATCTACATCGGCGGCCGCGAGAAGTGGATAAGCGCGGCGCGAAAAACTGCGAATCAACGCACCTTTTTCCAGTAGCTTTCTAACGACGGCCCCTCCGAGAAAGCCGCCGCCGCCGGTAACGAGGATACGCTTATTTTTAAAATAATTCGATTCGTTCACTGACCCTTTCCGGCGATTTTCTTTGCGGCCCAAAGGGCCAGCTTCTCTCGAAAAATTTTGGCGTTGTGGCGGATATCAACCGGAAATTCTTCCGGGAAGAGCACCGTGTCGATCGCCTGTGTCAGCTCGCTGCTGCGTGCCAGTTCCAATAGCTCACGGGTCAGCTCCATCCTGTTGCCGCCGCCCAGGCCCGGTTCGACTTCGATGCAGATGACCGGCTTCTGGTTCGGGGCGGCGCCGACGCCGACCAGGGCGCTGCGGTAGACCAGCGGGTGGTTGTTGAAGATCGCCTCGCAGGGAATGGTAAAAAACGTTCCGCCGGCGGTGACCACCCGGTGACTCTTGCGACCGTAAAACCAGATGCGGCCGTGTTCGTCCATACGGCCCAGATCGCCCATGCGGTGCCAGACGCCGCTTTTATCCCTGATTTTGGCCAGTGCGTCGGCGGTGGGGTTTCCGAAATAGTGCCGGGTGACCTGGCTGCCCTTGACGGTAATTTCACCGACTGCGCCGTTTTCGGCCGTCACGACTTCTGACCAGGCGTCGATCGGACCGTCATCGATGGCGATGATGCGCACCGCGACGCCGCTCAAAGGACGGCCGACGCAGATTCCACGTCCTTTTTCGCTCTGGGAGCGGGTTTCGTTGAGAATCTCGCGCCCTTCGATAGCAGCTACCGGCATCGCCTCGGTGGCACCGTAGCCGGTATGAATATCGGCTTCTTCGTCCAACAGACCGGCAAACTGCTCGATATTGGACGGCATGATCGGGGCACCGGCCGAAATCACCCGTTTCAGTGAGGGCAGTTTAACGTCGTTATCCCGACCGTAGCGTCCCACGCGGTGCAGTAAGGCCGGTGAGGCGAACATGTTGGTGACGCCGTGGTCATTGATGGCCGCGATAATCTTTACGGGGTCCACCTGCGCCGGACGGGTCGGGTCCATGTTCGGTATGACGGCCGTCATTCCCAAGGCCGGATCGAAAAGGGCAAAAAGTGGAAAGGTCGCCAGATCGATTTCGCCGGTTGAAATGAGGAAATGGGATTTGATGGCCGCGATTTGGGCGGCGAAAATTCCGTGAGTGTAAAGCGTCCCTTTGGCCGGACCGGTGCTGCCGGTTGTGAACAAGATGGCCGCGGTTTCATCACGGGAGGTCTGGGTAGTGGGAAACGGAGAGCTGCGAACGCGTCCCAGAGCCTTCAGGCTGTGCTGGCCTGGAAGCCAGTTGCGACCGGCGGTGACCCAGATTTTGATGGAACCGAAGAACCGCGGAAACAGAATCCTCAGGGCCTGCGCCGCGGGAACACCGATAAAGGCCGAGGGGCTTGACTGCTTGAAGCACTCGACCATACGCCTGATCCCCATGCCCGGATCGACAACCACCGGCACGGCGCCGGCCTTGAAGAGGGCAAAGGTCAGGGTAAAAAAATCGAGACTGGGTTTGACCATCAAGATCGTTCGCGTCCCGCGGGTGATTCCCGCACTCTCGAGGCCCCAGGCCAGGTCGTCCGATTCCCGGTCGAGCTGCTGGAATGTCAGGTGGGTATAGGCCACACGCCCGCAGCGATCACGGCCAAAAGGGCAGATGACCGCTTTTTTGTGGGGCTGAACGCGGGCCATGCGCTTCAGGAGGGAGGCGACATTGAAAATATGGTCGGTCGCCGCGGTCTCGATCGGTAGCGAAGCGTCCGCCGGTGTCCAGACGGGCGGCTTCGGCTTTGGACCGTTTATCGGTCTTTTCCTCTGCTGTCCTCTGCCGGCCATCTCCAAATCGTCGGACCCGCCATATGGTTGATCAAAATCCATAAGATAGAAACACTTTTCTTAATTCAGAGCGGATGTCTTTGCAAGAACCGATTCACCAGCGCAAGAATCCGGTCCGGTGCGTCTTCCAGAAGGTAGTGTCCGGCATCGGACAGCGTGTGGACTTCGGCTTCGGGAAAACGCCGGCGCCATTCATTCAGGTAGTCTGTGTCGAAGACAAAATCATGCTCTCCCCAGCAGATCAGCATCGGCAAACCGCCGAGCCGGTGAAGGTTTTCGTCCAAGAAATGAATCAGCCCGTAGCTCGGATCGGCCCTTTCGATGGGAATATCGCGCACGAACATCAGGGTGGCCAGACGGTTTTGCCAGCAGTTGTACGGTGCGGCCAGTCCAGCACGTACCTCGCGGGGCAATCGGCGGCGGGACGCCATGAAAAGCGCCGCGCGTACAAATAGGTTGGCACCCAGAACGGCCGGCTGGGCGAGGTTCCGGGTGTTGCGGATAACCCGCAGCCGCCATGGCAATTTTTTACCGTTAGGCGGCGGAAAGGCGGCGGTGTTGAAAATGACCAGACGGCCGATCTGATCGGGCCGTCTCAAGGCCATCGCCAGACCGATCGCACCGCCCCAGTCGTGGAGCACCAGCGTCAATTTTTCTTTCAGGTCAAGCCGGGTGATGAGATCCGCCAGATCATCGATACGGCTTTTCAACCGATAGTCGTAGCGGTCGAGGCTGGGCTTGTCCGATAGGCCGCATCCGATGTGATCCGGCGCGATGACGCGATAATTGATCGAGAGCGTTTTGATCAGGGTGCGAAAATAGAACGACCAGGTCGGGTTGCCGTGAACCATGAGCACCGGTTCACCGCAACCTTCGTCCAGGTAGTGATATTTGAGCCCTCCGCGCTCGATGAAACGAGAAGTGAACGGGTAAAGGTGATGCCAAGTCGAACAATCGATGGGTTTGTTTGTGAGCGGTTTCATCGGGCTCACCATTCGATGCCCAGCATCAGGCAGTTCAAGCCGCTGCCGATTCCCAGAAACCCGACTCGCTCACCCCTTTGGATCACGCCCCTGTCGTCCGCGATGGCGGCCGTTATCGGAAGTGACACCGAGCCGATATTGCCGAGGTAGCGGTAGGTGGTGAAGTCTTTATCCGCAGGAACACCGATGGCCGCTAATATGTTTTTTTGATGGGTCCGGCCTACCTGGTGGCAGATGATTCGATCGGGTTTATCCGCCTGCCAACCGAGCTCCCGCTTGAAGGCTTTGAAGGTGTCGTTTCCCAGGCGAACACCGTTGCTGAGGATTCCCATGGAATCGGTTTCGATAAAATGCCGGCCGTCGGGCGTCATGTCGGTTTCCGCCCCCCATAGACACAGTTTATGGTGTTCGTTGGCGTGCCGGACGGTGCCGCCGACCAACCGGCGTCCTCTGCGGGAAAGGGAGGCCTCGGTCAGAAGCACCGCGACGGCGCCCGATCCGCCGGTCAAGGTAGCGATGTTTTTCTTGAAAAAATTCATGTCGCACGACGCGTTGAGCTGATCGACGGTGATGTCGATAATTTCACGCGAGGTTTCGCACGCCGCGACAAGTCCTGCCCGGATCTGACCCAGCTCGATCGCGTTGGCGATTTGAACCATGCCGTTCAATACGCCGAGGCAGGCGTTCGACACGTCGAAGACCTGGGCCTCAGGCGGGAGATTCAAGCCGTGGGAAACGGCGCAGGCAGTGGCCGGCTCGATGTTGTCACGACAGACGCCGCCGTAGATCAACATGCCGATATCTTCGGGACCGACACCGGAACCGGCGAGTGCCTTGCGGCCGGCCCGCACGGCTCCTTCGGCCATTTTGAAGTCCCTATCCCAAAGGCGGCGTTCGCGGATGCCGGTCAGTGTTTCCAACTGTCCTTTAGGAAAGCGCAGGGCCCGGTAAAGCGGTGCCAAACGGTCCTCGAGGTCCTCGGAGGAGACCACATTGAGGGGTAGTTCGTAACCGAAGGCATCGATGCTGACATGGGTGAAGCGCATATATTTTTTCTCGCGGATATTTTTTCTCACGAAAAAATATCCGCGAGAAAAATATTAAAGTCAAAAGTTAATTATAATAGTTTAATATACCGTAATATATTGATTAATAATAAATTTATATTTTGGTGATTCTTAAGCCGAAGTTTTTCATTTGGTAGATGACGAGGCCGTCGACTTTTAGCAGACCGTCGGCTTTGAGTTCGGGCGTCGGTTCGTCGATGACCGATGTTATTTCCGCTTCCACGTCCACCTGTTGGTTGCGGGGCACGATCTGCCCGCGGTATTGCCAGGTGTGGGTTTCAAGGACCGAATGTTCGAAGCGGTGGCCCGCGACCAGATGTCTCCAGCGGCGGATGGCCTCATATTTCAAGAGCTGCAGCAGTGACTCGATGCCCAGGGATCCGGGGCAGACCGGGTCCTGATGAAAGTGGGCCTTGAAGAACCACTCCTGCGGATCGATGCGTTTGGAGGCAAGCAGCCAGCCGAGTTTGCGGGCCCCGCCGTGTGGTTGACAGGCCTCGATGCGGTCGATCATCCGCAGGGCCTTGGCCGGTAAGGCCAGATCCGTCAAGGTGGAGAAGTGAGGGTCTTCGGGCGTCAACGGGGCTTCGTCGCTGAGTGTCACCGGCTCAAACAGCGTTTGTTCCTCCGTAGCGGTCACGACTGTTTCCGAATCGCGTCTCTGGATGCCCTTCTGGTCGGCCAGGGCCTCGGCCGTGAAAAAACCAAAGACGGTGGTACCCTCGTAAACCAGTCCCATTCGCCGCAGAACCTTGAATTCAAATGCCTCGATGATGATGTCGCCGGATACCGATACTTTTGTCATTCGGCAGCGGACCCGCAGCGTCTGCGGCACACAAAGAACATCCTGGTGCAAAACGGCCTGTCCGTCCAGGTTTCTGAAGTGCAGGTCTTTGCGGCTGTGAAGCGCGGAGCCGGCGTAAGCGGCCATCCAGCCGCAGGTCTGCAGCGCAATTTCGAGCAGCACGCAATACGGCATGCGGTCCGAGCGGTTGGCCCTGAAGTACCAGGCCGCGGGATCGATGTCGACTTCGGCTTCCACCCAGCCGCCGGGTTTGAGTTCCCATGCCTGCGGCTCGACTTTAACGATCCGATCGATAAACGCGTAAGGCGGTGCGGGCAGCCGGGCCAGAAAACGGTCGGCGTCGAATTCCTTGTAGGGTTCACCAAAGGCTTCGGAGGGATTGCCGGTGGCAAAGGTCAACAATTGCCGGCGGTCGAACACCACCGGCGGCGGCCGGCGGCTCTCCGGCACGTCGGTGCGGCGCCGTTTTTTATTCCAGTGCGCTTCAATCGATTCACGGTTCAGGCCCGCCATGCGCAGCGACAGGTCCGTAAACTGCACGATGGTGCGTCCGTCCGCGACCATGTGGGCGTCGGCGATAGCATACGGCTCGGGGCCGTAGCCGAGCTCTTTTATGTCCACTTCGTAAATGACCCGCCGGGTTTGCGGCGTCACCGGTCCCCGGCACCGCAGGACGCTTTTGATTCCCGTCACCGGTGCATAGTGCACGCCGGGCCGGTCCGTCACCCAGCCCAGGCGCTGGAGAAACACCCGCAGCGCGTGCACACAGCACTCGTACATCAGGGTGCCCGGCATGGTCATGTCATCCACGAAATGGCAGGTCAGAAACCAGTCATCGGGATGGATGTCGGCTTCGGCCCGGATCGATCCGAGACCGAAGCGGCCGCCGCGGGGCTCGAGTCGTTGCACCCGGTCGATCAATTTCATCCGCCCCCCCGGCAGCCTCAGGGCAGGCGTCAGGGACACGCCTTCGAAATCCGGTCCGAAACCGGCGCCAAGATCGCCGGCCCGCAGGGCTTCGAGCGCCGCTGCGTCGAAACGCACCGGCGCTTGCGGGACGAGTTCGGTCCATCGGGGGTCAAGCCGCCCGCTTTGCGGCGTGCGGTCTTCGGCCGTGCGGACGATACCGCCCGAATTTTCGATTTCCTCCGGGGTGAAGAAGCCGGCACAGCCGCCGGTCATGCTGATCAGCGGCTGGTCATCGATCGTGCCCTCAAAGCCGAAGAAGAACAGCCAGGTTTTTCCCTGGCGAATAAATTTTTCGATTTCGATCCGATAACGGATGGTTTCACCGGGAAGCGGCAGGTCACGATGAAAAATCACTCCGGCATCGAGCAACCGGTAGACCCGCCGGCCCTTTACAGCCTGGTCAATGCCCAAATAGGCGCACAGGAAAAGATCGGCCTGCCCGGCCTCGACGGCAATACACACCGGGGCCCGGTCGCCGTCGAGGTACCACGCATTTGGCCGCACATCGTGTTCGGTGACCAGATGCCCCGCGGTGAGGCTGCCCGGTTGCCCCTCGATGGAAACGATGCGATCCACCAGCATCAATGGTTCGTTCGGCAGCCGGACCCGGGTAGGGTAGGTGTCGACCGCGGCAAAATCGGGGCCCAGGACGTTCGCGACCTTGCCGGTGGCGAATTCCAGACACTGGTCACGGGTAAAAGCAATCGGATCGGATCGGGTGCCGGCGGTCGGGTCCGGCCGGGACCTGCGCCTGTTGGTGTCGCCGCGGACCAGGGCTTCCATCACCCGGATCTGAGAGGCTGCGTTTTCTTCGTAGGCCTGGCTGAGCTCGTTTGAAAAATCGAGGAACCGGTTGTGGGCCGCAGCGGTGGCGGCCGCGTTAAGGCTGAAGGCTTCGATCAGATGACTTTGAGGGGCTGAGGGATTCGGTAAAATCGGTCTCCCTCGAAACGGAAGAACCAACTCATCAATGGCGGATACCGGCCATTTCGCCGTCGAATCGAAATCTACCGGTGTGCGGGGTTTCGGCCGACGGACGGGAGCCGGTGTACGTGCTGCCGAAACCGTCATATGCGTCGGCACGTCGACCGTCACCGGCGTCGGCTTGTCCTCAATAGCTGGCGGTGCTGTCCGGACGGCATCGTCATTTGGAGGGCCGACAAAGATTGGCGCACAACCGCCGACGGGGATCTGGATGATCTGAGTCGCGGTCGGTTTGGCGTCCGATGCGAGCGTCAGTGGTTGGACTGGGGGCGGAAAAAGGCCTTTCAGGTCGACCGGCACTCTGTTGGTGATCAGTGTCCCCAGACATTTCAGCACACCGACGACCCCTTCTGTGCCACGCGTATCAACCGACACGGCCAGGTGGTGGCGGCCGTCCAAAATACGACCGATCATCCGGCTGCAGGTTGCGCCGGGACCCAGTTCCAGAAACACACGCACTCCATCGCGGTAAGCCTGTTCGACGGTTTGGGGAAAGTCGAAACCATTGAGGGCCTGGTCGAGGATGGCACCGGCGGTGCTTTCCCTGGTCGGCACGTAAGCCCGACCGGCGGCACAGCTGTAGAAGCGGACACCCGGTACCGGTGTGGTCGGAAAGCCATGCAGGGACTTGTAAGTCTCGGCTACCGGTGCCATGGCATCGCAATGGACCGTGAGGCTGTTTTTCAAATCGACGGCCTGACAGCTGAGTTGCCCGATGAGAGCGTTTACTTGCTCCCGGCTGCCGCCCACGACGCACTCTTCCGGCGTATTCACGATCAGCAGACGGACCTGCGGAAAATCCAACAGGGCCGTTTCAACCGTTTCGGCCGGGCGGTTCAAGACGGACACCCGCCATTGGAAGATATCTTCCGGTCTCAGACCCCAAGCCCTGCGAAGGGCCAGACATGGACCGGCCAGTTCGGTTTTAAACAGGTCGCTGCGCAGCATGCGCTCGAGCATCCGGTCGCGATCAGGCCAAGCTTTCATGGCAAAGAGGGCGGTCGACTCTCCGAGGCTGTAACCGATAACGGCCTGCGGCGTTAGGTTGAAGCTGTGCATCAGTTTGGTCATCATGCCGCCGAAGACCACCTGCCCCAAAATAGGATTGAGCGGGTCAGCATCGATCCGACAACCGGCATCGTCTTCCCAACCCGGTTCCCATGAGACCCGCTGGGGCATGAAAACCTCGGGCCGACACTGGGATTTAAGGCGCTCGGTCTCGGCGTCCATTTGGCGCAGAATCTCCGGCCAGTGGAGTCCGACCTCGCGTCCCATGCCCATGTAATGGCTGCCGTATCCCGGGTAAACAAACGCGAGTTCGCCGCTGCCGGCAGGGGCCGGAGTGTAACACAGGCCTTCGTCGGCGCCGAAGCGGTGCGCGGTTCCGGTTGCCACGGCCTCGCATGCCTCGGTCGTCCAGTGCGTCAGGGAGGTAAGGTCATCCGCCAACACGGCCGCTGCTAGTTTTTTTGACCGGTCGGGCGGATGCCGCTGGTACCAGCTGCGGGCAACCGTGTCGAGCGTTTCGTACCGGCTGTCGTGACGAGCGGCGTGGCGTTTGAGCCGCTCGAGTGACCGCATGAGCGATTCCGGGTCGCGCCCCTCGATAACGAACAGATTGCAAGGCGCTGGTCCCAGGGGAAACCGTCTTTCACTCGAAAAAGTGGGGTCTCCGGAAACCAAGCGGGACGGTGCTTCTTCCAGGACAACGGCACAACTGTTACCGCCGCCGGATCCAAGTCCGGCGCATGCCCTTCGCGGTCCGGCACAGCGGTCGCGGAGCCAGTGTTGCGGAGTTCTCGGAAAGTGGAAAATGCCATTCTGCCGGATGCCTTCCGCGGGCTCGCGATAATGAGTCAGTGGTGGAATGACCTGCTGGTAGAGACACAGGGCCGTTTTGACAATCGATGCCAGGCCGGCGGCCGCACCGGTGTGACCGAGGTTGGAAAGGGTGGTGCCGAGGGCACAGGGGGTGGTGCGATCTGAAAACACGGCCTGCAGCGCCTGGACTTCCGAACGGTCCCGGTTCGGAATGCCGCAGCCGAGGGTTTCAGCGAAGTCGATCTGCGAAGGGGAAAGATCGGCGTCTTGAAGGGCCTGTCTCAGAGCTTGCGCGTAGGTTTCGGTTTCGATAGCATCCCCTGAACCGCCGCCGGCATGGCCGATGCCGGTGACAACGGCGTAAATCCGATCCTTATCTGCGACGGCCTGGTCGAGCCTTTTGAGGACCACCGCCGCTGCACCTTCCCCCGGCAGGGTCCCGTCCGCGCCGCGGTCGAAAGGACGGATGACACCCTTTTTGGAAAATTCACCGGCATTGCTGCCGGCAAGAATCTGGCGGATGTCGGCGGCCAGGTCGACGGCACCTACCAGAACGGCATCGGCCTCTTGCTGCTGCAGAAAGCGAACACCGATTTCGAGGGCCCGATTGCCGCTGGCGGCCTCTGCCGAAACGCTGAAACTCGGTCCGCCGCAGCGAAATTCCCGTGCCACGCGGCTGGCGACGATGCCACCTAAAGCGCCCAAGGTGCGGGACGCGGTCAAGGGAGGCGCGGTGATTTCCTGGAGGGCAGTGCACCAGGACTCAACCGTTTTGTCATCGAGATCCGGAAAATACAGTCTTCGCCACCGCCGCACCTGTTCGAACAGCGACCAACGGGGATGAAAATCGGTGGCTTCATAGTCAAAATCGAGACCGATGACGACGCCCATCCGCGGGCGTTCTGATGTTGCCGTCAGACCGGCATCGGTCATGGCCGCGGCCGCCACCTGTAACATAAGTAGGTGTTGGGGCAGAATATCGGGAATCTCGTTGGGCGGAATGCGAAAATCGGATATGCCGATCGGCACGCGCCGCATGAAACCACCCTTGCGGGGAAGCCGCACACCACTGTGCTCGAGCATGCCGTCGCATCCCTTCCAGCGATTCGGGGGACGGTCGGCAACGATGCTGCGGCCGTTGAAAACGGTTTCCTGAAATTCACGCAGGGATGTGATCGGGCCGAAAGCGGCCGACATGCCGACCATGGCCACCGGCTCTGTCGTTTCGGGGCTGGCCGCAGAGGACGGGCGCCGGCCATCTACGAGACCGCTCGGCGTTTGTACCCGGCTGCGGACAACGGCCGATCGACGCGGCGACCACTCTTCCAGCAGCACGTGACCGTTGATGCCACCGAAACCGAAGGCGCTGACCGCGGCACGGCGTGGACTTCCGTCGGTGCGGTCAGGCCAGGGTTCGGCCGACGTCTGAACCCTGAAAGGACTTGCGATCAGAGGACTGTCATTCGGCGGCTGGTCGTAATTGAGCGACGGCGGCAAGATTTTTTTGTCAAGGGCCATCAGGGTCTTTATCAGGCCAGCTGCTCCGGCGGCGGTCAGCAGGTGCCCGATCATCGACTTGACCGAACCGATGGCGCAGCGGCCGGCGGGTCCGTCGACAGACTCCCAGAGGGTCCGTAGACTCCGAAGTTCGGTGGCGTCACCCACCGGGGTTCCCGCCCCGTGGCACTCGATCAACTCCACCGTTTCCGGCGACCATCCGGCCGACGCATACGCGTTGCGCATGGCGCGCAATTGACCCTCGCTGTCGGGAGCCAAAAGATTGCCGCGCATGTCGTTCGACAGGCCGATGCCGCAAATCAAACCGTATATGCGGTCGTTGTCCGCGAGGGCATCCTCGAGCCGCTTGAGAACGAGAATTCCGGCGCCTTCCCCGACCACCAAGCCGTCGGCCCTGCGGTCGAAAGGAGCGCAGCGCCCAGAAGCCGACAGGGCCCGCAGTTGGCTGAAGCCGACCTGGGTGTAGAGGCAGTCGGGTCGCGAAACGCCGCCGGCCAGCATGGCGTCGGCCCTTTGCGCCGCGAGTTCATCGCAGGCCAGTTTGACGGCATAAAGCGACGAGGCGCAAGCCGCATCGAGCGTGAAGGCACCGCCGCCGAGTCCCAGGCCCCGGGCCAGCATCGTCGCCGGCAGGGCTGTTACCCGTGAGGCCAACTTCTCGGTTTCGGATGGCGGGCGGTAGTTGGCGGAGCCGAAGAGCTGCTGCTCGATCAGGCTTCTTATGAGATCCCGGCTGAGGGCCGAAGCAGCATCGGTCGGAAGGGCGATCGCCGCCAGGACGATGCCGGTCCGCTTGCGGTTGAATCTGACAGGCGTCGGGGCTGATACCGCCGTACGGCCGACGGACAAGACCATGTTGATCATCGGATCGAGGTCTTTCAACAGATGCGGCGGAAGATCAAATTCAGTCGGGTCGCAAGAGACGGAATCGACGAAACAGCCGCGCCGGTGAAAGGCTCTGTCCGGGGTCGGAGTCCGGTTGACCATGCGTTCGGCATCAGCGACCCAACGGTTCGGCGGTACCTCGCGGTTGGCGTCAAATTTGGCGACGATGTTGCGCCAGTATGTCGGCAGGTCGGGGGCGCCGGGAAAAATTCCAGCCATTCCAACCACGGCGATCGGGGATCGTTTCATCATGCTGATATTAAGGCGACTGTCGGCCGTCGTTTGACGCGGCGCAAATATAGGCGGGCGGCGGTCGTCGCCGAGAAAAACGCCAGCGGCAGGAAGGATCCGGACAATAATCGAACGGCCCGCACCACTCAACCCTTGCGCGCAGGGGACGTGAGTTTCCGGGCCAGCCTGTCACGGGATTTAATATCGCCATATTCATAAACTTTTTAAATAAACATAAAACAGACTGACGGTCAACATTCAAAAATAAAGGTTTGCGGTGGCCCCTCTGACGCGCACCCGCCTTCCGGACATTGCTGTAGAACCCGGATCGGTGGTGGCGGAAGGTGTAAATAAGCGCCGCGCGCTCGGATCCGGCTTGCCTAAAATAGCCGGGAATGATAAATTAATACATTTAAAGGACAAAATGGGTTAGTGCTCCGGTAAAAGAAAAAGATCCAAAGCAGGGATACTGGGTCTTCCAATCCACCGCCTGTGACCCACAACCCGTTTGACTCCGTGCGACCTTTTTTCTGCCATGGATAAAAATAAGTGGTTTCTATACAGTGTTTACACGGTTGCATTAGCGACTTTTTTTGTTTATTACCTGTTTCCGACCGAACAGTTAAAGACCTTTGTCGTCATGCAGGTCACTCGGATCAATCCTGCGTTGCGGGTAACCGCCGCAAATGCCGGTTTGATGTTGCCTCCCGGCGTACGACTGCAGCGGGTTCAAGTGGATCATGATAACGCCCCCCTTCTGTTTGCCGACGATTTGGTGATCTTGCCGCATCTGAGGACACTATTAAGCGACAGGAAACTGTATTCCTTCAGGATGAAGACCTACGAAGGAGACGTCACCGGAACGGCTGAAATCGACGGCAACGGGCAGGTGACGATCGATGCCGTGGTCGCCGGTCTGAGATTGAGTAGCATCCCGCTCTTAAAGCGGCTGTCCGCCAATCATATCGAGGGCATCCTGGACGGTAATTTTGCATACATCGCCGGCGGCAGCAAACCGGAGGCTTTGAACATTACTCTGGATATCAATGACATGGCCGTCACGTTGGAAGCCCCTTTATTCACTTTTGACCGCGTTCGTTTCGATAAAGTCCATGCCGACGCCGTTCTTCGGAATCAACGCCTGGAAATTACGCGCGTGGCGCTGACCGGCGACCAGATCGAAGGCCATCTTGCTGGATCGGCTTCCTTGAATACGGATCTCATGCGAAGCATCGTCAATTTGAACGGAACCGTCATGCCGCAAAAGCAATTTCTCGAAAACTCCGGGTTTCAGGTGTCCGGCTCCATTCTGGCCGGGCTGAAGGCCGGAGGGGGAATTCCAGTCCGGATCAGCGGTCCCCTTGGTGACCTGCAGCTGGCTACAAGATAGGTGCCATACGCCGGAACGCAAATTTCAAAAATATTCAGCTGAAACGCTAAGAGGTCGTTCATACCGCCTTACACACTCAAATCGGTCAATGACATGTACAAACATCTTTTTACACTGCTTAACCTGATACTCATCGGGGCGATCGTTTATTTTGGCGTCAACACCTTTTTCATGGTGACATCCGCAAATTTGTTTCAAGTGCCCCAAAGCGTTGCGTCACAAGCCGCACCCACACAACCGGAAATGGAAAACCAGCGCCCATTGGCCTATTACAACCCGATCGTCGAGCGCAACCTTTTTGATACCAAGGCGACAGTTGAGGTGGCCTCCAAGAGTGTCGACATCGATGAACTGGAACAGACGCGCCTTAAGCTCAAGCTGTGGGGAACTGTAACGGGACCACCCGAAGAAGCGTATGCCGTCATTGAAGAAGCCGGGAAAAGGGAGCAAAATCTCTTTCGAATCGGAGACACGATTCAAGAAGCCACGGTCAAAATGATTCTGAGAGAAAAGATCATCCTGCACGTTGAAGGCAAAGATGAAGTTCTGGATATCGAAAAGGCCGCCGGACCCGGTTCGACCGCCGGAAGAGCCACTGCCGGCCGTCCCTTACCGGGGCAGAACATGCGGCGACCACCGGTTCGGACGCAAAAAATCACATTGCGGCGCAATCAGATCGACAGTGCGGTTCAAGATGTCGCGCAACTGATGAACCAGGTCAATATTAGGCCCCATTTCACCCAGGGACAACCGGACGGAATGATGTTTTCCCGGATTCGACCCAATTCCATCTTTATGCGCATGGGATTGCGAAACGGGGATATCATTACCGGCGTCAACGGGCGTGCCATCTCTACGGTAGACGACGCGCTGGGTTTCTACGAAGGGTTGAAGTCAGCCGAAAATGTTACCGTTGACATCAAACGCGGCGGCCGACCAAGAACCATAGAATATACAATCAAATAAGCCCATTCTCAACGCCATGAAATGGTCGACGCCATTTTTTCTGCTCTGTCTGTTATTGACGCCGACAGCGGTTCCGCCGGTGTCCGCGACCGGTGAGGTCTCTGGTGCACCGGAACCGGAGAGGCTGGTCACACTTGACTTAAACAATGTTGACATCACTGTTTTTATCCAATTCGTCGGCGAGTTGACCGGTAAAAATTTTATTGTCGACCGAAGGGTTCGGGGAAATGTCACCGTGATTGCCCCGCGCCGTATCCCGGTTTCGGACATGTACCGGGTCTTTGAATCCGTTTTACAGACCCACGGCTTCAGTGCGGTTGCAGCCGGTCAGGTGGTCAAGATCGTACCCTCTACCGAAGCCCGAACCATGAACATCGACACCGGACCGGTGCCGGCGCAAAAGACATCGGGTGACGAGTTGGTGACCCGGATTATCTCTCTGACCTATGCCGATGCCGATGAATTGAAACGCCTATTGACCCCGCTGGTCTCTCGAAATGCCGTCATCGGCGCCATAGCAGACGCCAATCAACTGATCGTCACCGATACCACCGCCTCCATCCGACGACTGATGAGAATAATACGAGAAGTCGATATTGCCGATAACAGGCGTGAACTGACGATCTTTCCGCTGGAGTATGCGAATGGCAGTAAACTGGCCGAATTGCTGACCACCCTGTTCCCGTCGCTGGCGCCATCGAAAAGGGGCCGACCGACAAAGACGGCCACCGCCACCTTTGTCGCCGACGAGAGAACCAACAGCCTCGTCGTCATCGCCCCCAAGGCCGAGATTTCCCGAATCAAAGACCTCATATACCTTCTGGACGGGCAAGTCCTGCGCGAAAAGGGCAAACTCCGGGTTTACTACCTCAAAAACGCCAGGGCCGAAGAACTGGCCAAGATCCTTCAGGATCTGCCCGCCAAAGGCACCGCTGCTCAACCGGTCAAGGGCGCCCGTCCGATTCTTACGGCAACAACCGGGGTTTACGCCGATGCCGCTACCAACAGTTTGATCCTGTCCGCCGAGAGCGAAGAAGAACTCCAAACGCTGGAAGACGTTATTGCGCGGCTCGACGGTCCACGCGCGATGGTGTATGTCGAAGTTCTGATCATGGAAGTAAACGCTCAAGACGATCTTCGCATTGGCGTCGAATGGACGGCGGTCGGCGAAACCCAGATCGGCGGCAAGGAGGCCGCGGTCGGTGGCGGTTTTGTTCAAGCGCCCCAGGATTCCGCCCTGCCGGGGTTTGTGAACGGCACTTTTCCTAACGGTTTCGCCGTCGGGGTCTTCACCGAGGCCATCGACATTGCCGGGGTTCAATTCAACAATTTGACGGCGCTGCTCCAAGCCGTCAAAGAAGAAAGGGACGTAAACGTCATTTCCACCCCGCAGATCCTGATTACCGACCAGGAGGAAGCCAAGATCAACGTCGGCAAGAATATCCCTTTTCAAACCCGCACGTCCTCATCGTTCGATCAGACCTACCTTTCGTTTGAGTACCGCGACGTCGGAACGACTTTAAAGGTGACGCCACAGATCAGCGATAACGATTCGGTGCGTCTGAACATCGGGCTGGAGGTGTCGCTGCTGGAGTCGACCACGGACTTCAAACCGACCACTCTCGTTCGGACCATCGATACCAGTGTGCTCGTCAAAGACAGTGGAACGGTTGTGATCGGCGGACTGATCGAAAACAGTCCCGCACGTTCGGAAAACAAGGTGCCGCTACTGGGGGATATTCCGCTTTTGGGCTGGCTCTTCAAGGAAAAAACGCAGTCGCGTCAGAAAACCAACCTGCTGGTTTTTCTGACGCCGCGTGTGCTCAAGACAACGGCTGATGCCGCGCGCCTCAGTCAAGAAAATGAGGCCCGGTTCGGCATGCTGCAAAAAGGTGCGTTTCAAACCCTAAAAGTACCTCCCGGGCAATGAGTTCCTATAACCAAGAACAATCCGACGCCTTGATCATGGTCCGTCGATACGTGGCCGGGCTCGGCGAAGCTGAAAAAGCCGATTTGGTGGGCTCCCTCGATGACTACCTCCGGTTCCGTCACTCGCTCGATGATTTTCTGCAGGATCACTTCGGATCGGTCTGCAGTAAGGCCTGCTACCAGAGCCGGCTGAGTGCCTGCTGCAGCCGTGAAGGCATCGTGACGTTTTTCGCCGACGTGGTGATCAACGTGTTGTTGTCCACGCGGCAGGAAATCGATCGCCTGGCAGAAACGCTGCGACAAGATGATAACGGCGTGAAGTGCGTCTATCTCGGCCGTAACGGCTGCCTGTGGCGTCTCAAGCCGATCGTGTGTGCCATGTTTTTGTGTGATCGGGCAGAAAATGACGTGTTTCGGGATCGGCCGGCCCTGCGTCGGCAATGGGAAGCGTATCGCGAACACAAAAAAAGGTTTACGTGGCCAGACCGCCCGGTCCTCTTCGACGACCTTGAATCCATTTTTATCGCGGACGGCTGCACTTCTCCGCTCATGTACCTGCACAACACGCCTGGTCTAATCAGGGTAAAGCAAAAAGCAAAGAAATAAAACAAAATAATAGTAAAAATACAATTAGTTAATATGTATTATGTGGAACTGTCAGTCAGTGTAAAAAACCATAAAATACCCTGAATAAATTTGAAGGGAAACTACGGCTCCCACACGTTCCGAAAAACTTTCGGTTATCACCAGCGTGTTACCTTCGGTCGCGGACTGCCCGAACTTATGACGGTATTTAATCACAGCACCCAGAAGCAGACCCTTGATTACCTGTGCGTGCAACCGGAGGAGATAAAGGATATCTATCTGAACGAACTGTAAAATT
>JARROL010000013.1:0-32985 GCA_037383965.1 Desulfobacterales bacterium
CTGCCACGCGCGACGCCGGCCTGGATGAGCTGGTCGCATCCGGCCGCAGGCGGCTCGACGCCATGCTTTCCTTCGGCGTGACGACGGTGGAAGGCAAAAGCGGTTACGGGCTCGACCGGGACACCGAGATCCGGCAACTCGAGGCCATGCGGGTCCTGTCCGGCTGTCACCCGCTCGATATCGTTCCGACATTTCTGGGGGCCCATGCGCTGCCGCCCGAATACAAGGACCGGGAGGAGAGTTTTATCGATTTCATGATGGCGACCGTCCTGCCGGTGGTTGCGGAAAGCGGATTGGCCGAATTTTGCGACGTTTTTTGCGAGAAGAACGTTTTTTCGATCGAACACTCCCGGCGCCTGCTGCTCAAGGCACGTGAACTTGGATTGAAGTTGAAGCTCCATGCCGACGAGATCGTGCCGCTGGGCGGTGCGGAACTCGCGGCCGAACTGGGGGCCGTGTCCGCCGATCATCTGCTGCAGACGTCCGACCGCGGCATCGACGATATCGCCCGAGCCGGTGTCATCGCAACCTTGCTGCCCGGAACGGCCTTTAGTCTGAAGGCGCCCTACGCCCGGGCGCGGATCATGATCGACCGCGGCTGTGCCGTGGCGCTGGCCTCGGATTTCAATCCCGGCAGCTGTTTCAGCGAGTCAATTCCCCTTATCTTCGCATTGGCCGTCCTCAACATGGAGATCGGCATCGAGGAGGCGGTGACGGCGATGACCATCAACGGCGCCGCCGCCCTCGATCGGGCCGATACTATCGGCAGCATCGACCCCGGCAAGCAGGCCGATCTCATCGTTTTGGAATTTCCGTCCTACACCTTCATCCCCTACCACATCGGTGTCAGCACGGTCGAAAAAGTGATCAAAAGGGGCGTAATCGTTTTTGACAAAACACGGCACAAGGAGTGTGACGATGTATGCTGATCTGTCGATAAAAGACTATCTGGAGCAAACGGCTTCAGCCGCGCCGGTCCCCGGTGGCGGCAGCGTCGCCGCTCTAAGTGCGTCGCTGGCCGCGGCACTTGTGGGAATGGTTGCCGGATTGACGGTCGGCCGTAAAGGCTTCGATGCCGTCGAGCAAGATATGAAAAAGACTGCCGAGGCAGCGTCTGATCTCCTCAGCCGGTGTGGCGAGGACATCGACCGGGATCCGGACGCTTATCGGCAGGTGCTTGCGGCCTACAGGCTCCCGAAGGACAGTCCAGCGGATAAAGAAGCCCGCAGCCGGGCCATCCAGGCGGCGATGAAGCAGGCGGCGCTGGTGCCGCTGGCGCTGGCCGAAAGGGTGCAGCAGATCCTGGATCTGGCCGGCGAGGTGGTCAAGAAGGGCAATCCCAACGCCGTATCCGATGGCGCGGTAGCGGCCATGATGGCCCGTTCGGCCGGGCTGGCCGCCATTTGCAACGTCCGGATCAACCTGACCTCGATCAAAGACGCCGATTTCGTCGAAAAGATCACCCACAAGATCGAGAGGCTGGAAAAAGAACTGGTCAACCGCGAAACAGAAATTCTCGGGGGGCTCCCGTAGTGAAGCGGATTATCGCCCCTGACGGTGACGCGCGCTCTTTGGTTGTACCTGAACGTTTGTTCCCGGGGTCCGCATGCGGGGATGCCGTCGTTCTTCGCTGCAACACCCGCTGAATTTACTAACAGGGGAGTGAGGGAGATTGAAAAAGTCCACGGCAGTCCTCGGCTCGGTCGCAAGCCTGATTGCCCTCCTGTACACTCTGGGCTGCGCTTATCTGTGGTCGCAGCAGGCCCGCTTTATTTTTATGCCCCAGCGTCAAATCACCAGCACACCCGCCGATACCGGTCTGTCATACGAGGACGTGTTCATACCGGTCGCAGGTGACAGCGGCGGTGTCGAGCGGGTGCACGCCTGGTGGATTCCATCCGCCGCTGCCGGCAAGTCGACCTTGCTCTACCTGCATGGAAGCGCTCTGAATATCAGTGCCAATGTTGAGCACGCCAAGCGGTTTCACGGTCTCGGATTTGCCGTTCTGCTTCTCAGTTACAGGGGATACGGCCGCAGTGACGGGGATTTCCCGTCTGAAACCAAGGTCTACCAGGACGCCGAAGCGGCGTGGCAGTATCTGGTGACAAAGCGGGAGATTGCGCCCGATGACATCGTGATTTACGGCCATTCTCTTGGCGGTGCGGTGGCAATCGATCTGGCAGTTCGCCATCCGGCGGCAAGCGGCCTGATCGTCGAGGCGACCTTCACCTCCATCTATGATATGGCCGCGCGTGACGGTACCTACCGTGTTTTTCCTCTCGATCTGATCCTGACGCAACGCTTCGATTCACTCTCTAAAGTCGACCGCTTGCACGTTCCGGTTCTCTATCTCCACGGTACCAAAGACAGCGTGGCACCGTCTGACATGAGCCGGCGCCTGTACGAGCGTACGCGGGCTCCGAAGCGCCTGCAACTCATTTTGGGTGGCGGTCACAACAACAGCGCACGGGTAGGCGGGCCGGTATACCTTCAGGCGGTCAAAGACTTCCGGGACATGGTCGCATCGGACGGCAACTCGCCGCGGCTGCGGGGAAGGCATTCCTGAACATTGTGCCTATGCTGACATGCATCAACGTGAGACGAGAGTCCAAGGCTTTTCATATCGATCTTCCGGGCGGAGATGCGCACCTTTGTCAGGTTTAGCCGGTTTGGCCCGTTGAGCCCGTTTGCCAGTTGAAGGATGTCGCCGATTTCTTCTATTGTCGTACCGAAGCGACCGAACACCTTGAAACTGAAGCGCTCAATTAGGGGAAGTGACTGCTCGACGCGGCAAGCATAAACAGAAAAACAAGCACAGCAGAGAAGCTGCGGTGGATGCCCAGAAGACCATCGACACGCCCCGTCCGACGGTTTCCTGGAGGATCTTGAGGGCGTCCACCGGAATCAACGACTGGATATCGGGTCGGAATATCTGCTCGATATTCTGGCGGATCTTCTCGCCGATTGCCGGCGGCAGACTGCTGCCGAGACCGGATTCAGACAACTTTCCCATAAACTGGGCATTGAGCAGGCTGCCGGAAATCCCCACTCCGATGGTCCCGCCGAGCGTTCTGGCAAACTGCTGAGAAGCGGTGGCAGCACCGAGGTTCTCGGTCTTCAGACTGTCTTGAACGATGAGCAGAGAGGCAATCGACACGAACCCCATACCGGCCCCGGCCAGGGCCAACGCCGTCGTAAAGAGCCCGATCGATTGGGAGGTGGTCAACGCCAGGCCGCTGCCGGCCAGCAAAAAAAGGGCGCCTGCCATTGCATAGTGGCGTTTCCTAACGCGGTGAACCGTCTGACCGCAGAGCAGAGCACCTCCCGACCAGGCCAGGCTGAGAGGGATCATCGCCACCCCCATCTCGGCCGGTGATTTTCCCAAGGCACCCTGAATGAACAGCGGACTGAACGCCGCGAGAGAGAAGATCGCGAAACTGCTTAAAAACGCGGCTGCGTTACCGGTACTAAATCCAGGCTGAGTCAGGAAATCGATCGACAGGATCGGATCGGCGGCGTGCTTTTCGGCATAGTAGAACGCGACGCCTCCGGCCAGTGAAACTGATAGAAGCCCGATTATCGGCAGCGACAGCCAGCGGAAGTGATTGCCTGTCATCAGGAAAACCGTCAGCAAGGATAGGACTGTCAGGGTCAGAGTGGCCGCTCCGAAAAGGTCCAGGGCGGCACGGCGTTTCTTTACGCGGGTTTCCTTGTAATAGAGATAGATGCCCAGAAAGGATAGAAACCCGAGCGGAAGGTTGATGAAAAAAATCCAGCGCCAGGACCAGTAGTTGACGATGAAACCGCCCATCGGCGGCCCGAGAACGCTGGCCAGGCCCCAAACGAAACTGGCGATCGACATCATCTTGCCGCGTTTTCCAGGCGCGGCGATATCGGCCAGCAGGGTATATACCAAGGCGAAGGCGGCCCCCGCGCCCACACCCTGGAGTACCCGTGCGAGAATCAGTTGGACCATCGAGGACGAAAAGCCGGCCACGAGTGAGCCGGCCAAAAAAATGGCGATGGCGAAGCCGAACAGGTGTTTGCCGCTGTAAAGATCGGCCAACTTGCCGAATATCGGAAGGGCCACGGCACGGCTGAGGAGGTAAACCGAAAATACCCAGCTATAGAATTCCAGCCCGCCCATGTCGGCCACGATGGTCGGCATTGCGGCTCCCATCACCAGGGTGTCGAGGGCTCCCAGGAAAAGGGCCATGAGCGCCGCCGCAATGACCAGGAAACGATCCTTGCGGTTCAATCCATATTCGGTGTCAGTGCTTGCCGCCGATGCCCGTTCGCCTTGAAATGCGGCCATCTTTTACACAGATGATCGATTCACAGTAAATGAAAAATTCGCTGTTTCCTCCCCGTCCTGATCGGTTACAAACGCCACCTTCAAGGCTTCGTCGATCCGATCGATCGTAACGAAGATCAGGGTGTTGCGCACCTCATCCGGCAGATCTTCCAGATCTTTCTCGTTTCGTTTGGGCAGAATAACCGTGGTGAGTCCGGCGCGATGCGCGGCCAGGATTTTTTGCTTGATGCCGCCCACCGGCAACACCCGTCCCCGCAAGGTGACCTCTCCCGTCATTCCGACATCGCCCCGAACCGGACGGCCGCTGTACAGACTGGCCATGGCCATGGCCATGGCCACACCGGCCGAAGGGCCGTCTTTCGGGACTGCTCCGGCCGGCACATGCAGATGGACGTCCGTTTTTTCAAATCGGTTCGGATCTACACCCAGTTCGGCGGCCTTGGAGCGCACGTAGCTGTGGGCGATCTGGGCACTTTCGCGCATCACGTCCCCCAGTTGACCGGTAAGCGTCAGCTTGCCCCTGCCGTTCATGCGGGTGGCTTCGATGAACAGAATATCGCCGCCGACCGCAGTCACGGCCAGACCGGTTGCGATTCCGGGAATTTCGATGTTCTCGGACAGCTCGGATTCGAACTTTTCCTTTTTTAGATATTCACGCACCAGCTCCGGGGTTATCATCACGTGCGTCCACTCCTGGGCGGCGATTTTGACGACACTCTTGCGGCAGACCGCGCCGATCTGACGCTCGAGGTTGCGAACTCCGGCTTCACGGGTGTAGTCTTGGACGATCTTGCGCAGCGCTTCGGCGGTGAAGGTGACCTCCTCGTCCTCGAGGGCGTGCGCCTTCAACTGCCGCGGCACGAGGTGTCGCTGGGCAATCTGGAGTTTTTCGTATTCCGTGTAGCCGTCCAGTTGGATGATTTCCATGCGATCCCGCAGAGGTGCCGGGATGGTTTCGAGTTGATTGGCGGTGGTGATGAAGATGACATCGCTCAGATCGAAATCCACATCCAGATAGTGATCCCGGAATGCTTTGTTCTGGGCCGGATCCAGGACTTCCAGCAGCGCACTGCTGGGATCGCCGCGCCAGTCGACGCCGATCTTGTCGACTTCGTCCAGCATGAAAACCGGATTACGGGTTCCGGCGCGCTTGAGCGCTTGAATGATGCGCCCGGGCATCGCACCGATGTAGGTGCGGCGGTGTCCACGAATTTCGGCCTCGTCCCGCATGCCGCCGAGACTCATGCGGGTGAATTTTCGACCCAAAGCCCGTGCAATGCTCTGGCCAAGGCTGGTCTTGCCGACGCCTGGCGGACCGGCGAAACTGAGGATAACGCCCATGGCCTCGGAGGATTCCGCAGCTTTTTTCGTCTCTTCCGGTTTTCCGCGTTCCTGAATCATTTTGCGCACCGCCAGGTACTCGATCAGACGCTGCTTGACGTCTTCGAGCCCGTAATGGTCCTCGTCCAGTACCTCTCGTGCGCGTCCGATGTCGCTCTGGTCCTCGCTGGCTTTATTCCAAGGCAGATCGATCAGCCAGTCCAGATAGGTTTTGATGACCGAGTACTCGGCCGCCTGCGGAGACATTCCGCCCAACCGTTTCAACTCCCGTTCGGCCTCCTTGAGGGCCTCCTCCGGCAGGGCGGCGTCTTCGATTTTCAGGCGGTACTCGTCGATTTCTGACTGGCCCGGTTCCGATTCGCCCAGTTCTTTCTGAATGGCGCGCAATTGCTGCCGCAAGTAGTATTCCCGCTGGGCCTTGCTCATTTCTTCACGGGCTTCGGACTCGATTTTTCTCAAGAATCTGCTGGGCTTTCATCACTTCCAGTCCGGCACCGCTGGCCACGAGATAGACCAGGTAGCGCGGGTCTTTAACCTGGGACAGATAATCACCGACCTCCTTCGGGAATTTCGGCGACAGCGCCACAACCTGCTGGGCGAGTTCACGCAGACTGCGCTGCAGGGCATCCAACTCCAGGTCCTTTTCGATTTTGTCGGGCGCCATGGCGATGTGGGCTTTCAGATAAGGCTTGTCGGCCATCCAATAATCGATCCGAAACCGTTCGATCCCCTGAACGATGACCTGCAGGCTGTTGTCGGCCGACCGCGTCACGTGTTCGACCTTGGCGATCGTACCGACTTCATAGGTCTGGCCCGGAAGCGGCTCCTCGATTTCCGGATATTTCATGCCCACCAGGCCGATCAATCGATCTCCCTTCAAGGCGTCGTTGACGAGGTTCACCGACCGCGGAATGCCCACTGAAAGCGGCATCATAGAGAATGGAAAGGCCACCGTATTGCGCAGGGGCAGGATCGGCAATTCGCTGGGAATATCGTTTTTCGGCTGCGGACGGCTTTCCGGATCAGACTGCTCGTTGACCGCGACACCGGTATTTTGGGTCGTGTTGTCTATTTCGCTCATTATGTCACCTTTATGTCGTCAAGCCTTGAGGCTTGGTTGGTTTCAGTGTTGCGGAACCACAGGTTTCGCTTGAGGTTCCGTTGCATTACCCATCCATTTGGGTTAAAAAAATAATGCAAAAAGACAGTTTGTAAAGAATTTCCAAGTCCATTGCGGATTCTGGCCGCGCGGTGCGGCGTCAATCGGGGCCTAAGGACTCACTCAAAAATAACATCACGTTTTGGACGCCGATGCATCCTCTCTGACCGCGTTGTGAAAACTCGGAATATCCAGATATTCCTGTGTTTTCGCGCCTTCTCAGGCAGGCACCTCAGCACCCAATATTGCGAACTTATTTTTTCGCGAACCCTGAAGACGGGCTGAAATCCGCGAAAAGGTTGGTCAACACATGCGCCATCCCGTCATGGGGCGGGGGCTGAAATGGAAAGACACCGGGGGAATAGTGACGCCGGCAGAACGGTTCGAGAAATGTGCGGTTGCGACTGATGACGTGCACGGGCACGGACCACGGACGTCCGGTTCCGGTAATCTGAACGTTCGGTTGATGATCGCCCATAAGGATGACCAGTGCATCGTCTTTAACGAATTGTTCGATAAACCCCTGAATGGCCTTGAAATCATAAGTTAGGGCGGCGATGTAGGCTTCGGCGGCATGGGTCATGTCAGACCAGGTTACCGGAAAGACAAGCGGATCGAGATCCTGATAAACTGTACCGTCGCCGATCCGGGACCAATCAGCGAGGAAGGGTGGCAGGACATGAAAGGGCGCATGACTGTTGCCCAGGACAATTTCGACAAAAAGCGGCCGGCGCCGATTCTCTATTTCCCGGCGCTGGACGAAATCGAGGACGAACTGGTCCGGCATGGACGACCAGCCGAAACCGGGCCCGCGGTAACCGAATGCCGGTTGGGTGTAGATCTGGCTGTAGCCGAAGAACGCGCCTTCCGGCCACGGCCGGGTCGTGCCGGGCATGACGCAAACGGTGCGGTAACCGGCCATATTGAATTTTTCGATGGCGGTCCGGATCTTTGATGTCAACAGGAATTGGTACCGTACCTGGTTGTCGATAGGAAGTCCACTGACCACAGTAGCATGCGCCAGCCATGACGTACCGCCGTAGGACGGTGCGTCGATGAAATTCGAAACGACCTCAAAACCCGCAGCTGACAGGTCGTTTTCGAAGCGGCACAGCATCGGTTTGAAAAGTTTAAGATGCTCCGGATTCCCGAAGACGGTGTGGCCGTAGGACTCGATGAAAAACAGGTAGACATCGTTGCCTTTCAAACCATTTAATGCGCTGGATAGGTCGACGCCATCCATCCCGGTTTGCTGCACTTCGTTGAGGATTTGGCGACGGTAGGTCCCAATATCCAGAATGAAACGGACTTCTTCGGCCACGCGGTGCATGCCTGTGAACATACCGGCGGTGACGGTTTTTCCGGTTACGAGGTGGTGATATCCGGCGATGATGAAAAACAACAGTCCGGCCGTGCCCCAAAAAATCCGCCTTCCATGAGGATGTTGAAAAAAACCGTGGATGACGGCCAGGGACTTGTGAAGCCCCAGACACAGCAGGATGACGAGCGCTGCGAGCAGGATAAGGCCGGAATAAAAGGTACCTGATGACACGCTTTTGTGGAAAAGGTGTATGAGATCCGGCAGGTAGAGCGAATCGATGTAAAGATTGAACTGGCGATTTAAATAAAACGGGACCAGAAAATCGGCAAAAATAAAGAGGCGTAAAAACAAGATGACGGCGATGGCCGGAATATAATAGGCGGCATGAAAAGGCATGCCCCAGCGCACCGCCACTGCCGTCACCGCCATCAGTATGAAAATTTCGCAGGAAGGTAAAAAAAGAGCGGCCGAAAAAGGCTGCAAACCCGGAACAGTTACGTTGATCACGATATTGAGGAACCACCAGGCGGCAAGAAACGAAACCAAAGGCCATAGTTTAAGACGACAATCCGTACTCCGGCGCGTCATTTTCATTCACCGTGGCGGCCCGCAGGGCCATGAGCGTGTGTTACGAAAACAGGATATCGGTCATCTTTTCGTCATGAACGATTTCCTCGGATGAAGAGCATATTCGAGAAACTTTTCTGCGGGCGTATCCGAAGCCATTGCCTGTGCCTGCAAATAATCGGTGTCCATCGGCCGATCCGTTCGGCCGGACTCTCTACAGATAGACGATCGCCTCGAGGTCCTTGTGTCGGCGCAGGGCTTCCAGCAGGCCGACCGTTCCGGTCATCATGTTGTCCCCCCACGGCGCTCCAAATGTGATCGGCAGTCGTGAGGTTTCAACCAGGCGGCGTTTGGGTCCGGTGGCCAGAATGATGTCAACGGCATCGAAACCGATACTGCGGCGCACGTAGGCACCGTGGCCACCCTCCTTCAATATGTCGGCGTGTGACAATTTACCGTCGGCCAGCTCGCACAGAAGGGATTCCAGACGGTTCAGCGTCATGTCACGGGTGTGGTACTCGAAAAAACCGGCCAACTCGCCGCCCGACAGCGCGGCTCCGACCGTGTGAGAGGTGGCGATGTCGAGAACCAGGACGTTTTCCCTGGAATCAGCCAGCACATCGACGGACGCACCGAGAATGGCCGCCATGCCGCTGTCCATGACATAAACCTCATCGGTTGGCAGTTTTGCGGCGCTAGCCGCTATCGACCGCAGCCGATTGAGTGTAACGGGGACCTCGGATCCGCGATAGAACAGGGCGTGGGGCAATGGTTCGCGTTCCAGGACCATGCAGTTGATCTCGTGTCGGTAGATTAGATGGGAGGTGCCTGGCGGCGGTACCCCATGGTCCTGAGCACAGACCGCGACGGCCTCGAACTCGAACGGTACGCCGAAAGAGGTGACGATCTGCCGCAATCTCTCGGTTTCCAGGTCTTCGAGGATCAAGTGAGCGTACCGAGAGTCCCGCGCCAATTCTTCGGCTGCGGCTTCATCGACCACCTGGATCCCCCATTCACGGATGCGCTCCGGCCTGTGACTCAGAGTGGCGGTGGCCGCATCCGACATGACGACCTGCGCTTGTCCGGCCCGTTCCCGCAGTACTTCGGTGATCGGGCCGCCGCCCATTTCACTGCCGGTCACCACCAGGTTGCCAGGCAGACCGGCCGCCCTTTCGGCCACTGTCTGAACCGGCGACTTGACGACCGCCTTGTAGTGCTGGGCAGACTCACTGTCGACGTAAAGGATGTCCATGGTTCCAGCGCCGATGTCCACCATCAAAAACCGACTCATCTTTTTGGCTCCCTTTAGCGTGTCTCCTGATGACTACAGCCGAATGGTTTCGCCTCTTTTCGGGACCAGGACCGGATAGCCGGTCTGACGCAGATGGCCGGCAAAGGCCAGCGCCTGGTCCTCTTGCCCGTGACCCACGGCAATGCGCTTGATGTTTAGGTTTGACTCCCTGATGAACCGCACGAGTTCCTGTTTGTCTCCATGTGTGCTGAATCCGCCGAGCTCCGTCACGTGTGCCTTCACGGGAAAGGTAACATCCATTTTGATTCCTTCCTGCCTAATCGGACATTCAGCAACGACGGTTTTTGCGACCGGTTTCACTCCGGCTAACCAGTCGAGCCTTCACCATAGCCCACCAAAACGGATTTGAAAAGGTATGCTTGATTCAGGGTGAAAATTCGTGTAAAATATAGAGCTTAAAGGTATTTCCACCGTTCCCGAATAGTTTGGGTATGCGGGGTATCACAGGAGAAATTGGCATCATGACCGAACAGACAACCACAACAGGAACCCGCAACACCAGCAGAAAGCTGTCGGATCTCTTGATCAGTCTCGGTGTTACCCGGAATTTTCTGACACTCGTGGAACTATTGGACGCCTTGCCCGATATGCAGAAAACCCCTTACAACGTCACCCGCAGCCTCTATCAGGCGGTTTCCCAAGGTCGCGACATCGAAACCCTCGGCAAACAATTGGAAGGCTTCTTCGGCGCCGCCAAAAAACCGGCTGGTAAACCGATGCCGGTGAAACTGCGGTTCAGCGCGACCCTCAAGTACCTCAACGGTATCCGGGAAGAGCAGGCCCTCTATCTGCGCAAGGCCGGAAGGGGGCATTATTATGGAGCGCTGTGGCCCTGGCGCAAAGAACCGGGCAAAATCACCGTGCATCTCGGCTACTGCCCTAACAAGATGAGCGGCGCGGATGTCGAAAACTATCAACGATTCATAAAAACCAAAATCTTGAACGACAATGTTTTCGATGCCCTCTCCGACCGGGACGGCGGTATGGTGCAAGGCATCAGCCTGCCCTATTTTTTACACATGGCCCAGTTCGAAAGACTCACCTGCACCGTTGAAATCAGAACGGCCGGCGCGGTGGGCTATCTCCATCTTCTGGACGGAGAAATGATCGCCGCCGAGTCGGGCGGCATGAAAAACAAGGCGGCGGCTTATGAGATCATCAGCTGGGACAATTCTGAAATCGACCTGCTGGATGCGGCCGGCCGCAACAAAAACGAGATCAATCAGCCGCTGGTGGAGATTTTCACGGAAGCTCTCAGGCTAAGAAACGACAAAAAAGGTAAAAACATGGTGGCGCCGGCCGCGGCGGCATCGGGGCTCAACATCCAGGCCAACGACCGCTATAAACCCTTGCGGGAGGCACAGAAGACATCCAGAAAATGGTCGCTGAAAGTTGTGGCCCGAGCGCTGCTGGCCCTGCTGTTGCTGGCGACGGTCGGCACCTACGGCGTCCGTTACCTTAAAACGCGACAGATATCAAAAGAATACCAGGCCATTCTCGAGCGGGTCAACACCATCGAGGATCCCGAAGACCAGAAAGTCTTGCTCCAGTATTTCATCGATTCCCATGCCGAAAGCGAATACCGTACAGCGGCGCGGTCAAAGATTCGCGAAATCAATCAAACGGTCGAACAGCAGAGCTATGATTTTGTCATTGCAGCGGTGGAGAAGCTTCCCATTGACACCAATTATGAAGCCGCGGCCACAGACTTATATGAACAGTATATCAAAAAATATCCCGACAGTCCGCACGCCGCTTCAATTCAACTGAAGCTTTCCGAGATACCGATCCTGATCGATAATGTCGATTACGCGCGCCTCGAGGATGCTGCCCGGCTCGATTCCAAAAATCGTATCGAGGCTTACCTCGGGTATCTGCTGAAACATCCAAATGGTCGGTACCGAACTCAGGTCGAGGCCTTGGTGGCCGATATGAGTGAAGAGGTCTACGGACATCTGATGAAAACCATGCCGCAGTGCGACCAGGCCGGCAATTGGGATGAATGTATTCTGCTTTGCGACAATTTTCTCAACTACTTCCCCAAGAATTACCGCACCACCGAAATCGATAACTTGAAGGCCGTAATGGAGGACAAACGCGATGTCGCGGAATTGATGGAGACCGTGACGCGGCTCGGCAACAAGTTCGAATCGGCCAAAACTGTTCTGGCAGCCTATCTTGATGAAAATCCCGATTCAACCCAGGCAGCCCGGATCAGAGACAATATTGCCCGGCTCGACCGCAACCTCAGAGAAAGCCGCGAATGGCAGACAGCGGTCGCCTACAGTCAGAACAGCCAGTACAGTCTGCCTGACAGAATCAATTACATCGGACAATATATTCGTTTGAATCCATCCGGGAGGTTCGACAAAAGTGCCCGGCTGCTGCTGTCCCAGCTTCAGAATGAAAACCGAACCCTCTATCAAAACCGCATTGAAGAGCAACGCAGACACCAACAAGTGGAACTGGCCCAGGAAAGAAACCGGATTCAGGCCGAGAAAAGGAAAATCGCTGCTCAGATCCGTCAGTCCGGTGCCCGATATGTTGTCAATGGAAACGACACTTTTATCGACACCAAGACCGGGCTGACCTGGAGCTTGCTTGATTCGAAAGCCGCCCTTGGTGAATGCCAGGATTTCAACGCTGCCCGCACCTATATCAGTTCATTGGAGGCCGGTGGGTATCGCGACTGGCGCTTGCCCTTCGGCAGCGAACTGGCCGAACTTTACAAGACGCCCCCCTATTTTCCGGGCCAGAGCGCCTCCTGGTACTGGACTGCGGAGGTATTTGCAAAGGGCTACAAGAAGGAAGCCCTGATCGTGACCTCGATCCGGGAAAAGGGCTTCAAGCGACTTCACCAAGATATTTACGCCTGTGGCGCGGTTCGTGCCGTGCGTCCGTGACCCTGCGGCTGCCGTTATCGCGAAATTTACCCATTTCGGACGGAAACTAACGCAGGCCGCGCAACCGTTCCAATCGACCGGTTATTTCGGTGATGCGGATGCCGTATTTATCATCCTTGACCAAAACCACCCCCCGGGCAATCAGCTTGTTGTTGGCCAGTATGTCCACCGGCTCACCTTCCAACCGAGACAACGGCACCGCCGATCCGGGCCCCAATTGGAGCAGATCACGAATCGGCATTTTCGTCCGCCCGAGCTCGACCGTGACGTCCAGAGGAATATCGAGGATGATGTCGAGGTTCGATCCGTCGCCCAGGCGTGGGACGTCCCGTTTTTCCGAATCGCTTGACCGGCTGCCATCGACGGCGTTGTTCGGCGTCTTTTCTTCGGCTGTGGCGGCTGGTTTTTGGGCTGCCGGTTCAGCGGCTGTCGGCGCCGCACTCCCTGTGCTTTCCTTTTTCCCGTCGCCGCCAGCGGCTGCAACGCTGCCGGTGGGTAGGGGTGCAGCCGTCTCAGGTGGACGATCCTCAGAAATGATCTTCTCGGCGGTTGGATTGCTCTCAGGCTTATTTTCCATACCCGGTCTCTTCTTCTCAACGGGCAAGATCAATCACCACTCTGCCGCTCAGCTGTCCCTTGAGTATCGTATCGATCAGTGGGTCGACCTCTTCGAGAGAGACGGTCTTGCACAGGTCATCGAGGAGTTCCGGCTTCCAGTCGGCGGCGAGTTTTTGCCAGATCTTCATCCGAAGATCCATCGGACAGGCCACCGAATCGATGCCCAGCAGGTTGACCTTGCGCAGAATAAACGGAAAGACCGTTGTATTCAATTCGGGAGAAGCCACCAGTCCGCAACAGGTAATAGACCCGCCGTACTGGGTCGCTTTGATGGCCGTCGCCAAAATGTCACCTCCCACCGTGTCGACAGCTCCCGCCCAGCGGCCTTTAAGCAAGGGCCGACCGGATGTGTCGGTAGCTTCTTCACGGCTGATGACATCCGTGGCCCCCAGGTTTTCAAGGAACGCCTTTCGGTCCGTTTTTCCGCTGACGGCCGCTACGCGAAAACCGATTTTTGAAAGGATCGAAACGGCCAGGCTGCCGACACCGCCGGTTGCGCCGGTGACCAGAACCGTGCCCTGTTGCGTCTCGAGGCCGTGATCGATCAGTTCGTAAATCGACAAAGCCGCCGTAAATCCGGCGGTCCCGTAGATCATGCTTTCCTTCAGGCTGAGGGACGACGGACGCGGTACGATCCAGTCAGACGGCACACGGATGAACTCGGCAAAACCGCCGGAGGTGTTCATTCCCAGATCATAACCGGTAACGATTACCTCATCACCGGATTTGAAGTGCGGGCTTCGGCTCTCCGTCACGCTTCCGGCCGCATCGATGCCCGGGGTATGCGGAAAATTTTTGGAGACGCCCCGGTTGCCTGTGGCCGAAAGTGCATCTTTGTAGTTAAGCGATGAGTATCGGACCTTGACCAGGACATCTCCGTCGGGCAGATCTTCAAAAGGCTTGCGTGTAATAAGGCGATTAAAGGTCTTGTCGGCGTTCTCGTTGACGACTATTGCCTTGAAATCTGCAGTTGTCACGATGATTTCCTCCTTTATGAGTTTTTATATTGAACGGCCCAAGCTTGTCTTTGAAGGTGTCGATGGTGAATTTCCGGTAACCTGTGATCGCCGGGCGCCGACGGTTTTTTCCCACGTTTATATATGGATTGATAGCTGCTTTGTAGGGACGCAATATCAATGGTTTAAAGAACCACACCGGCTCTTTCAGGTCAAGAACAACTTGTATATTGTCCGTTCGCCACGATATTTTCCGGCGCTTATAAATTTCGTTGACATTGTAATACAATATTTATACAATAATAACATGAAAAAAGACATCGTTTACAGCATTCGAATGAGTATCCTCGTCCGCGAAGCACTTAAGCGGGCTGCCAAGAAAGAAAGGCGCACGGTCGCGTCCCTGTTGGACAAGATCATTCTCGATTACCTCGAAGCGCAGCGTTATCTGTTGCCTCACGAAACCGGTTCAGACCGCCGGGGCTATCAGAGAAGCAAGATTACCCTTCCGGCGACCACGACCATGGACATCGACGGGCACAGCGATTCATTTCCCTGTGTTATCACCGATATTGCCATGGGGGGTGTTTTTGTCACCTATCCGAAAGGATCGAAGATAAAAGAGGCCTTTCTGAGGGAACTGGATCGCTTCAACCTGTCTTTCAAGCTTCCCCAAACCGGTGAACAGCTCGACTTTCAATGTGATGCCCGCCGCATGGTAGAAGTTGACGGCGAGATTCAGGTCGGCGCAATTTTGAATGAACCCGCAGACACGGACCTGAACAAGCTGAAGCACTACCTGATTTAGTCCATTGAAACCAAGCGCCTGTCCTCGTGTTGGATCAAGACGTCCTGTCCTGACGATCAATTGCGCATGTCCAACCAGCCATTCTCGATGAAAATAAAAAATCTATAGAATCTGCCGGATAACCGGACTTTAATTTTTCTCAAACCGGAAAAGATTTCGCGAAGTCGACCAGGTCCGGGAAGAACGCATGGAAATTGCGTTCGAGCCGTCCGTAATTTTTTCTGATTTCTCCAATCGAATCGTCAAGGGTGTTTTCGCGATGGATGCGTTGGGCGATCCGGCCCAGTGTAATGTCGACGCCACCCAGGGTCCGGTAGCAGCTCAGCCAGTTTTGCCGAACCATTCGCGGCAACACCAACTGCAGTCTGGGCGGTAGAATGTCATGGTAGCGCTGCAGGGTCTCATAGACCCGCGTGACGAATTCGGAAAGGTCAGAGTCCGTATAAACCGACCAGTTCTTGGACAGAAAGTGGTCGTAACAAATATCCAGGATGACGCCGGCGTAGCGTCGGCACCGAGGACTGAACAAGTTGCGGCTGGCCCGGCTCATTTCATGGTTGTCGGCAAAGGCGTCGACACGCCGGTGGAAAAGGACGCCGCGGGCGATTTGGGGATTGAAAAGATCATCGACCGGGCCTTTGACAAAATCACCCATGATACTGCCGATTAAAAATTCATCCGAAGACTCGGCAAGATAGGCATGTGCGAGATAGTTCATCAGAACTGCTGTTCCTCGGTGGAACCGGAAAGTGCGCCCACCGATGTCTCTCCCTCGCTGACGGCATTCATTACACGATCGAAATATCCGGTGCCAACGAACTTCTGATGGGTGGTCGCCATGTAGCCGTCCTCCGTTCCATGCTTGAACTCTTCCTGTTGGAAACGGGAGTAGGCGAGCATGCCTTCCTTGCGGTAGCTCAAGGCCAGGTCGAACATTCCCATGTTGAGGGCGTGGAAGCCGGCCAAGGTGACGAACTGAAATTTATAGCCCATGGCCGCCAGTTCCCGTTGGAATTTGGCAATGGAGGCGTCGTCCAGCTTGGCCTTCCAGTTGAAGGACGGCGAGCAGTTATACGCCAGAAGTTTGCCCGGATGTTCGGCATGGATTCCCTCGGCAAATCTGCGGGCCTGTTCGAGGTCGGGAATCGAGGTCTCACACCAGACCATGTCCGCGTACGGGGCATAAGCCCGTCCGCGCGCAATGGCGGCTTCCACACCGTTATTGACGTAGAAAAATCCCTCGGCGGAGCGCGGCTGATCGAGGATAAACGGCCTGTCCCGCTCGTCGATATCACTGGTTACCAGCCGGGCGGCATCGGCATCGGTGCGGGCTACCAGCACTGTCGGCACGCTGCAGATATCCGCCGCCAGCCGCGCGGCGATCAATTTGTTGATGAATTCCTGGGTCGGGACCAGAACTTTGCCGCCGAGGTGTCCGCATTTTTTGGCCGAAGCCAGCTGATCTTCGAAATGGACCCCGGCTGCGCCAGCCGCGATCATCATCTTCATCAGTTCGAAGGCATTCAGGGGTCCGCCGAATCCAGCCTCCGCATCGGCCACGATCGGCGCATACCAATAAGGTCCTTTTTTGCGGCAATCGAGTACCTGTATCTGATCGGCTCGACGCAGCGCGTTGTTGATCCGCTGGACCACAGCCGGCACGCTGTTGGAGGGATAGAGGCTCTGATCGGGATACATTTCTCCAGCCAGATTGGCATCGGCCGCCACCTGCCAGCCGCTCAGGTAGATGGCCTTCAAACCGGCCTCTACCTGCTGGACGGCCTGATTACCGGTCAGCGCTCCGAGGGCGGGGACATATTCTTCGGTGTTCAAAAGGTACCAGAGCCTTTTGGCACCGACTTCGGCAAACGTGTGGCTGACGTGCAGTGTTCCGCGCAGCTTCAGCACTTCTTCCGGTTTGTACGGTCGGATGATTCCCTTCCAGCGGGGGTCTTTCTCCCAACTCTCTGCAAGGTCGCTTACCTCATCGGGAAATATCTCGTGGCAGGAAAGCCGATCACATATTTCGGCTGCGGTTTCTTCGACTGTTTTCATTTTTCCTCCTCAAACGCGGTTAAAGGATCCATTTGTAAAAAAAGCCATGGGCCATGAGTCTTCTTCTACGAGCTGAAAGCCGTCCTTTTCGCAGCGGCTATTCCCCTCCACCTATAGGCTTTAAGATAAAGATTCTGGCAAGGCCAGAGGGAGAAGGCTGTAGTGTTGACATCCGCCGACGACCGATAACGCGGTTCCAAATCTTTTAAATATCCCACTGCGATGATCCGTGCATTAAACCGGTCAATCGATATAGTCGTAGGCCTTCAGGGTCAGAAATTCTTCCAGTTCATCGTTGGCGATGATCTCATCGAAGAGTCGGGCCGCCAAATCGTATCGGACCGTTTCGAAAAGTTTATCACCGACTTCGGCCTTGATGTTCGCCATCTCTTCTTTTATGACCCTGCGGACCATTTCCAGATCGACCTTGCGGCCATCACTCAGAACTCCGCGCGGATGGTGGACCCACTGCCAGACCTGAGTGCGGGAAATCTCGGCCGTGGCGGCATCCTCCATCAAATTGTAGAGTGGGACACACCCCAATCCACTGAGCCAGTTGGCCATGTACTGGATGCCGACGCTCACGTTGGTGCGCAGACCCTCTTCGGTAATCGTTCCAGAGGGCAGCCGCAAAAGGTCGGCTGCAGTAACGTGCACGTCCTCGCGCAGTTTGTCGACCTGATTCGGCGCGGGCATGGCCTTGTCGAACTCTTCGCGGGCAATCTGCACCAGGCCGGGATGGGCCACCCAGGTGCCGTCGTGGCCGTCGGTGGCCTCGCGGGTCTTGTCGTCGCGGACTCTTTGCAGGGCGGCCTGGTTTTGAGCCGGGTCATTTTTAATTGGTATCTGGGCGGCCATGCCGCCCATTGCATGCGCCCCACGGCGGTGGCAGGTCTTTATCGCCAGCAGCGAATAGGAGTGCATGCAGTGCCGCGTCATGGTGATCTGAGCCCGATCCGGAAAGATATATTCCGGGACGTTTCGGAAGCGCTTGATAAAGCTGAAGATGTAATCCCAGCGACCGCAGTTTAGACCGGCGGCGTGTTCCCGCAGTTCATACAGGATTTCGTCCATTTCGAAGGCCGCCAGTATGGTTTCGATCAGGACGGTGGCCTTTATGGTTCCTCTGGGAATATCGAGTTGCTGCTGGGCGTGGACGAAAACATCGTTCCACAGGCGCGCTTCCAGGTGGCTTTCCATTTTGGGCAAGTAGAAATAGGGACCGCTGCCCTTCGACAATTGCGCACGGGCGTTATGGAAGAAGAAGAGGCCGAAATCGAAGAGGCTGCCGGAAACCGGTCGGCCGTCGACGAGGACATGCTTTTCCACTAGATGCCAGCCCCGGGGACGAACGATGAGGGTGGCGATGCGATCGGCCAGGCGGTAGGATTTTCCCTCCGGACTCCGGAATTCGATGGAGCCGGCGACCGCGTCCCTGAGGTTGATCTGCCCTTGAATGGTGCCGTCCCAGGTTGGGGCGTGGGAATCCTCGAAATCGGCCATATAAGTCGAGGCCCCGGAGTTGAGGGCATTGATGACCATTTTGCGATCGACCGGACCGGTGATTTCGGTCCGGCGATTTTTGAGATCGTCGGGGACCGGTTCGATTTTCCAGTCACCATCTCGGATAGCCCGTGTTTCCGGCAAAAAGTCTGGATGTTTTCCAGCATCGATCTCGGCCTGTACCTGCTGACGGCGGTCGAGCAGGTCTTTGCGGCGGGTGTCGAACTTACGGGCCATACCTCCGATAAAGGCCAGGGCCTCCGGAGTGAGAATTTGAGAAAACTCGGCGGACACGGGCCCCGTGACCTCGATTCCGGCGACGGCGTTTTGTGCGTTCATCTGAACCTCCCATTATTAAAATTTGGTAAGCGTTTACAGTGCACCGCATCTGTTTTGTTGTCGGGCACTTGAAGTACAAAAGTACGTCTACGCGCCTGGCGCCTTGCATCTGCGGCACCCTGTCAACGCTTACAATTAGTTGTTTGAAGCGCATCGGACTTTGCAACCTTGTGAACGGTTACAAAATTTGACTTATCCTCAGGTATTTTTTCACCAATGTAAAGACAATCTTGAGTGCAGGCCGTTTGTCGATCCGGCATTTCCCCCGGGCGGCAGATTGTGCGGTTTGCGATTGGTTGATTGCACCCCTCGCGAAAAATCCGGCAGAATCTGCGAGCCATTTCGTCGGGTGCCCTGGCGCCGATCCGGTCTGAGACAAGCGACCGGTATCCTACCCTTGGAACGATCACAGCAGGCGATGTTGCGGCAGGTACGGAAGGACACTGATAATCTCTCCCCTACGGATTGCCGCTTGGGCCCTCTGCCAGAATTCTACGTCAAAGAGGTCGGAATGGTGTTTCATAAAAACCTTCTGTAAATCGGGAGGCAGGCCCAGAAAGCGCGGGAACTCTTCGGGGAAGACGTCGTTTTCATCGACAAAAAACCACGGGTCGCTCTCAAGCTCATCTTCAGTGGTGCGCGGTGGCGGCAGTTTTCTAAAATGACAGTCGGTCAGCGGACACAGCTCATCGTAGTCGTAGAAAACGACCCGCCGGTGGCGCGTCACCCCGAAATTCTTGAGCAGCATGTCACCCGGGAAAATATTGCTGACGGCCAGGTCTTTAATGGCATTGCCGTAGTCGATGACCGCCGAAGCCGCTGCCGAGGTCTCGGCAGCCGGCAGATAAACGTCCAGGGGGGTGACCCGCCGTTCCACGTAGGCATGCCCGAGAATGACCTCGTCCTGAACGACCTCAACCGTGTCGGCAGCTTCCCGCAGCAGTTCATCGAGCAGTTCGTCAGAAAACCAGCATCGGTCGAACTTCAGGTATTCGAAAGCATGGGCTTCCACCAGTCGACCGGCGCGATCGTGCTTGAACACGAGATCGTATTTTTCCACCACGGCGCGACGCGTGGTGCTTTTCGGATTGCGGAATCGGTCCCGGATCAATTTGATCACCAGATCATCCTGCGCCATGTTGAAGACGATCATGACCATGCCGCGCTGGCCCGGAGAAAATTCGAACTGTTCATTGGTGCACTCTATGGTGTAACCGACGATGTCGCGGTAAAGTTCGGTCTTGCCATGCTTGTTGTACCCGATCGCTGTGTAGAGCTCGGCTGTACGCTTGTGCGGGATGATGCTTTTGAGAAAATGTACCAGTTGGCAGGGTCTTTCGGTGCAGACGAAAAAATAGGAGCGCGTGAAAGAGAACAGAATGCTGAGACTGTCTTCGTCAAGAAGCACCGCATCGACAACGATGCCTTCCGGCGGGTGGTGCAGTGCGATTGCCAGCGGCAGGGTATCGGAAGCCGTGACGATGCGGCCGACAAGATAGGCTTCCTTATTGCGGAAGAAGATGCTGCCGACCATGTCGATCCGTTCGACAACGCAATCCGTTGCCCGGGCAGAAAGCAGAGATCGGATGCGACGCGCAACCGCAGTTGCCTGACCGGCGGGATCCCTGAATTTTGCGCCGAAACCGCAGTCTTCCAGGATGGCACGTATCGAATCGACCGGGTCTGCGTCCGGTGAATAACTGCGGCCCAACTCCGGGATCGACGGCGCAGGTGGTGTGTCGAAATCAGAATCGACAAATTCGATCCGCGGGTCGACACCGACCGTGGTAAATATACGTCGGGTGATGGAGTTGAAGAAGGTTTCCGCCAGCTCGCGATCATCCTGATGAAAGATACGACCGGAGTAGACCGCTTTCATGCCGGCCCAAGCCAGTTTGTCTTTGACGCGGTCTCCAAGCAGCCGCCGGATGATGTCCTCAATCGCATCCGCCGCCTGACGGTAGAGATCCAACCGTTTTATCGCATCGTCGTGGAGACCATGCCAGTCCCGGTCGAGGAAGCGCTCCGCGGCGCGACGGGTAATGTCCTTGAATGCGGAATGGAAAGTGTTGAACCTTTCGAGGATTGCCTGTGCCCCTAGATTGGCCAGACGACTGTCGGAGAGGACTTGATTCATGCCGATTTCCGTCAACAAACGCCGTGTTCACCGCCGCACCCGCAATCACATCCACACTCGGCCGCCGCGGCCATTGCACTGATGATTTCGCGACCCTCGGCCGGAATGATGTTGTCGATACGCACCCTCAGATGGACTTCGGCCGTGTCATCCAGCACGGTCTCGAAAAGCGGTTGGAGGTGCCCGAACGTCCGGGCTAATTCACCGGGCCGGATGCTGACTTGGACCATGTCTCCTCTCGACTTATCGGCCAGGCCGTATTCAAAAGGGGTCAGGCCTGTGGTTCCCAGACCGTAGACGAATGTCACGGACTGCGGCCGGGCTGTGATGTCCATCCTGTCCACAGAGGTTCCTGCTTCGATCGTAAGTGTAATTTTCTTCAGGTTGTCGACCGTCGGTGATGCCGCGGTTTTTTGCATGTGCATACCCCCTGGATGAGCTGAAACCGTACCGAAATACGAAATAAAAATAGGGCGCTTGCCCTGCTTTGGCAACCGTTGATTTTTTCTTCTAGGAGCCGGATAAGCCCGGGCCTCGGTGTCCACCCACCGGTTCGTGTGGTTATGAGGGTCGGGACCTTCGCTGAAGATCTGCAAACACCTCAAATACCCGTGTGCGGGTGGCGGCTGGGGAGGCGCTGTTGTCGATGACAACCGTGGCGCGCACCTTTTTCTCTTCGATCGGCATCTGTGAACGGATGCGGGATAGGCTTTCTGCTACAGTGAGCCGATCCCTGCGCATCAGACGCTTGAGCTGAACGGCCTCCGGAGTATACACCACAATGACGTCATCCAGTTCGTGGTCCATGCCCGCTTCGATCAGCAGCGGTACATCCAGAATGACGACAGCCTGCGGATGGACCCTTTCGATTGTTTTGAGCTGCCGCTCGGTTTCCGCAATAACGTGCGGGTGGACGATACGATCGAGATGCTCCTTCTGAACCGGGTCGTTGAAAATGATCGCACCGAGCTTTTTGCGGTCGATGTCGCCGTCCGGCAGCAAAACGCTTTTGCCGAAATGGGCCACGATCCGACACCAGGCCGGCCGGCCCTTTGCGACCACGTCCCGGGCAATTTCGTCCGCATCGATGACCACGGCCCCGGCTTCGGCGAAAACGGCGGCAACCGTCGACTTCCCGGTCCCGATACCGCCTGTCAGCCCCGCAACAATCATCGGCCCTCCGCAATGAGTCGCTCGAGAACTATCTCGACTCCGCACGACCGATACTAACGATTCGGACCCAAAAGGACAACCCCTAATTGATCCGTCCGATTATCCTTGACAGTGGGCGGGCTTGTTTTTAGATAATCCCAACTGAAACAAAACGCTCACCGGTTTAAGGAGAATCGACGATGCCTGAATTTATCTATCAGGAGATGTTTCCGCTGGCTGAAGACACCACCGAATACCGACGGTTGACGACCGATCATGTCACCACCGCGATTTTCGACGGCGAGGCAATGCTGAAAATCACTCCGGTCGGGTTGACGTTGCTGGCCGAACGAGCATTCGCCGATGTGGCCCACCGGCTGCGACCATCTCACATGGCGTTGTTGAGAAAGATACTGAATGACTCCGAAGCGTCGGACAACGACCGCTACGTGGCGTTGGAAATGATCAAGAATGCTGTGATATCAGCCGACGGCGTCTTTCCCATGTGTCAGGATACCGGTACTGCGGTCATCATCGGAAAAAAAGGGCAACAGGTCTGGACCGGCGGCGATGATGAGCGGGCTCTTTCGGAGGGGGTATTCAATGCGTATACCCGCAACAACCTGCGCTATTCCCAGAACGCGCCGCTCAGCATGTACGAAGAGAAAAACACCGGCTGCAACCTGCCGGCCCAGATCGACCTTTACGCCGTTGCGGGAAAGGTTTACAAATTCCTGTTTATTGCCAAAGGCGGCGGTTCGGCCAACAAGACCTATCTCTATCAGGAAACCAAGGCGACGCTGACCCCGGAGAAACTGGTCGATTTTCTGCATACCAGGATGAAGTCGCTCGGCACGGCTGCCTGTCCGCCTTACCACTTGGCTTTCGTGGTCGGCGGAACCTCGGCCGAGGCCAATTTGAAGACCGTCAAGCTGGCCTCAGCCGGTTACCTGGACGGTCTGCCATCAGCCGGCAACCCTGCCGGACATGCCTTTCGTGACGTGGCGCTCGAGGCGCAGCTGCTGCAATTGTCGCGCGAGCTGGGCATCGGGGCCCAGTTCGGCGGCAAATACTTCTGCCATGACGTGCGCGTCGTTCGCCTGCCGCGGCATGGTGCCTCTTGTCCCATCGGCCTGGGAGTCAGCTGCAGCGCCGACCGCAACATCAAGGCCAAGATAACCGATGAGGGGATATATCTCGAGCAGTTGGAGACGGATCCAGCGCAATACCTTCCGGAACCCGCCGCGGCTGTCGCCGATGCGGTGCGGATCGATCTGGACCGCTCCATGGACGAGATCCGGGCAGACTTGAGCCGCTACCCCGTGGCGACACGGCTGCTTCTGAACGGCAGGATCGTGGTGGCCCGGGATATCGCGCATGCGCGGCTGAACGAACGGCTTCAAAAAGGGGAGGGGCTGCCGCACTACGTAAAGGAGCGCATCATTTACTACGCCGGCCCGGCCAAGACGCCGCCGGGTCACGCTTCGGGCTCCTTCGGACCGACCACTGCCGGTCGCATGGATGCTTACGTGCCGGTGTTCCAGGAACAGGGGGCTTCCCTGGTGATGCTGGCCAAGGGCAATCGGTCCAAATCCGTGACGGAGGCCTGCAAGAAGTACGGTGGTTTCTACCTGGGCTCGATCGGGGGCCCTGCGGCCCGGTTGGGCAAAGAGTGTATCACCGCCGTCGAAGTTCTCGCCTATCCCGAGCTGGGCATGGAGGCCATTTATCAGATTACGGTCAAGGATTTCCCGGCCTTCATCATCGTGGACGACAAGGGGAACGATTTTTTCGAAAACCTGCTGCAATGAATTAAAATTATTTAATGAGTTGTTTTTATAAACTATCCCTTTACAAATCAGGAGCCATTGGCCTAAACATGAAATTTTGAATCAAATCCTCCTGTTGAGAAGCTCGAGCGTCATCATCGACCTGTACGTTTTTCCACTATAAAATATACCAAGCACAAAGGAGTACCTTTATGGCAAAGCAAATGAAGACGATCGACGGCAACACCGCTGCGGCGCATGTGGCGTATGCCATGAGCGATGTGGCAACGATCTATCCGATAACCCCTTCTTCCCCGATCGGTGAGATAGCCGATGAGTGGGCCGCCGCCGGCCGTAAGAACATTTTTGATCAGAGCATGACGGTGCGACAAATGCAATCTGAAGCCGGGGCCGCGGCGGCCGTTCACGGCAGCCTGGCTGCCGGTGCGCTGACCAGTACCTTCACGGCCTCGCAAGGACTGCTGCTGATGATTCCCAACATGTACAAGATGTCCGGCGAGCTGCTGCCGGGTGTCATGCACGTGACCGCGCGGGCCATTGCCGCCCACGCCCTGTCTATCTTCGGCGATCACCAAGACGTCATGGCGGTCCGCCAGACCGGTTTTGCCCTGCTGGCTTCGGCATCGGTGCAGGAGGTCATGGACCTCGGACTGGTGGCCCACCTGGCGGCCATCGAGGCCAGCGTTCCTTTTTTGCACTTCTTCGACGGATTCCGCACGTCTCACGAAATCCAGAAAATCGAACTGATTGACTACGAGGACATGGCCCGCCTGGTCGACCGAGAGGCGGTGGCCCGGTTTCGGGCGCGTGGCACCAATCCGGAAAGACCCGAGCTGAGAGGCACAGCCCAGAATCCGGACATCTATTTTCAGGGCAGAGAAGCCGCCAATTCCTATTATCTCAAGGTTGCCGGCATCGTTGCGGACTACATGAAGAAAGTCGGTGAACTGACCGGCCGACATTACAAACTCTTCGACTACATCGGCGATCCCGCCGCCGAGCAGGTCGTCGTATCGATGGGGTCCTCCTGCGAGACGATCGAGGAGGTCGTCAACTATCTCGTCAAGCAAGGACAAAAAATCGGGCTGATGAAAGTGCGACTCTACCGGCCCTTCTCGACCGAGCACCTGTTTGCCGTGATGCCCGCCGGCGTAAAGAAAATAACGGTGCTGGATCGCACCAAGGAACCGGGTGCGCTAGGCGATCCGCTCTACACCGATATCTGTACGGCCTACATGGAACGCAGCGAAACGCCGAGGATCCTGGGCGGCCGCTATGGGCTCGGTTCGAAAGAATTCAACCCGAGTATGGTCAAGGCGATTTTCGACAACATGGCGTCGGCCGATCCGAAAAATCATTTTACGGTCGGGATCATCGACGATGTAACCCACACCTCGCTGGAGGTTGAGCCAGGTTTCGATGTGGCGCCCTCCGGGACCGTACAATGCAAGTTCTGGGGACTGGGGGCCGACGGAACGGTCGGGGCCAACAAAAGCGCCATCAAGATCATCGGCGACAACACCGACATGTATGCGCAAGCCTATTTCGCTTACGACTCCAAGAAATCCGGCGGCATCACCATTTCGCATCTGCGCTTCGGCCAAACCCCGATCCAATCGACCTATCTGATCGATTCGGCCGATTACATCGCCTGCCACAAGGACAACTACGTCGACATCTACGACGTTCTGGAAGGCGTCAAGGAGGGCGGCACCTTTGTGCTCAACTCCGGCTGGTCATTGGCCGACATGGAAGAAAAACTGCCGGCCCGCGTGCGGCGAACCATCGCCACAAAAAAACTCAAATTCTACAACATCGATGCCGTCAAAATCGCTCAGGAAGTAGGGCTCGGTGGCCGGATCAACATGATCATGCAAACGGCCTTTTTCAAATTGGCCAAGGTTCTTCCGGTCGACGAGGCCATCGAATTACTCAAGAAGGAAATCAAAAAAATGTTCGGCCGCAAAGGCGAAAAGATCGTTGAGATGAACCACGAAGCGGTCGATAAGACCCTGGATAATTTGATCGAAATCGACTACCCCGCCGCCTGGGCCGAAGCTACCGACCATCCCGGAGCGGCCAAGGATGAACCCGACTTCGTCAAATACGTCATGCGCCCGATCCTGTTGCAGCAGGGCGACAAACTGCCGGTCAGTGCCTTCAGACCGGACGGCATTTTTCCGGTGGACACCTCCAAGTACGAAAAACGGGGGGTGGCCATCAACGTGCCGCAGTGGATCATGGAAAACTGCATTCAGTGCAACCAGTGCGCCATGGTCTGTCCGCATGCCTCCATCCGGCCCTTCCTTGTCACCGAGGAGGAGTTGGCCGATGCGCCGCAGGGTTTCGAGGCCAAGAAGGCCCTGGGCAAGGAATTGAAAGACGACTACTACTTCCGTATCCAGGTCGACACTCTCGACTGCTACGGCTGTGGTAATTGTGCCGACATCTGCCCGGCCAAGAAGAAGGCCCTGGTCATGAAGCCGCTCGAAACGCAGGTGCCGCTGCAGGTCCCGCTATGGGAATATGCGATGGAGCTGCCGCTGCGCGACGATCTGCTGAACCGCAAGAGCATCAAGGGCAGCCAGTTTTGTCAACCACTGCTCGAGTTCTCGGGCGCCTGTGCCGGGTGCGGGGAGACGCCTTACGCCAAACTGCTGACCCAGATGTTCGGTGAACGGATGGTTATCGGCAACGCCACCGGTTGTACCTCCATATGGGGCGGTTCGGCTCCCGCCATTCCGTATTGCGTCAACCAGGACGGCCACGGGCCGACCTGGGGCAACTCCCTGTTCGAAGACCCGGCCGAATTCACCTACGGTATGTTCCTGGGCGTTTTCCATCAACGTAGCAAGCTGGCCGATCTCGTGCGCCAGGCTATTGCAAGCGAAGTGCCGGCTAAGGTTAAAGATGCGCTTCAGGGATGGCAGGATCAGATGAACGATCCGGAAGGCTCCCGCAAATTTGGGGACCAGCTCAAAGAATTGCTGCCGGAGCACGCGGACAATGCGCTGCTGAGTGACATCAACGCAATGTCGAAGCTCTTCACCAAGAAATCATTTTGGATTTTTGCCGGTGACGGTGCGGCCTACGATATCGCCTTCGGCGGCATCGACCACGTCATGGCCGCGGGCGAAAACATCAACATGATGGTCTTCGACACGGAAGTTTACTCCAATACCGGCGGTCAGTCTTCAAAAGCCACACCCACCGGTTCGGTGGCCAAGTTTGCCGCCTCCGGCAAGAAAACCACCAAGAAGGACCTGGGGGCCATGATGATGAGCTACGGGTATGTGTATGTGGCCTCGGTGGCCATGGGAGCCAACAAGCAGCAACTGGTTAAAGCGGTGGCCGAGGCCGAAGCGTACAACGGACCGTCGCTCATTTTGGCGTATTCGCCCTGCATCAATCATGGGATCATGCGTGGTATGGGACACAGCCAGGACGAGGAAAAGCTGGCCGTGCAATCCGGGTATTGGCCGCTGTACCGTTACAATCCGCAGCTCAAGGCCGAGGGCAAGAATCCCTTCACCCTCGACTCCAAGGAGCCCGACGGCAGCCTCGACACTTTCCTGACGGGTGAAGTCCGCTATGCGTCCCTGAAACGGGTGTTCCCTGACGAGGCCGAGAGGCTCCAGGCCCGGTTGACGGAGGAAGTGCAGGAACGGTATCAGGCACTCAAGCAACTGGCCGACCCGACGGTTGTTTGCCAGGAAGAAGCGAACGCTTAACGCAAGAACGCCTCTGAATCGTCATGGGAAAATCGCAAGAGCCGTTTGACGTCGTCAAACGGCTCTTACGTCCGGGTTTCTGAAAAGTGTAATCGAGTCGAAGCTGTTTTTGTTTACTGCATTGCATCCCGCTGCATCCAGGAAGTGGTTGCTTTCATCGCAGTTCCTCACATACGTGCCACGATTTGCGGAAATCTAAAGTGGTCAGCCCAATAAAACGCCAAAATAACACATCGGTTCCGACCGCCATCTTTACCTGCCGACGCTGCGGCACCTGTTGCCGCAAGGGCGGTCCTGCTTTTCATCTCGCCGACCGCCCTCTGATCGAAAAAGGGACGATCCCGCTGCGGTACCTGTTTACCATCCGGAAAGGAGAGCGGGTCAAGGACCCCATTCATGGAGTGGTCCAACCGGTGACCACAGAACTGATCAAGTTAAAGGGCAGCGCAAATACATGGACCTGCACCTTTTTTAATGAGCGGGATAGCAGTTGCCGGATTTACACCGAGCGCCCCTTGGAGTGCCGGCTGCTCAAGTGTTGGGATACGACTGACGTGGAGGAAATGACGGCAAGGGACTGCTTGACGCGGCGCCACCTCCTGGAAAGCGTGGCCGGGCTCTGGGACCTGGTGACGGAACACGAGGCGCGGTGCGGCTGCGAGAAACTCGCCGAGATGATGGCGCGATTAAAAAAAGAGCGGCAAAAGAGGACGGAGAAGGCCGTTGCCGAGATCCTCAACTACGATCGTCATTTGCGCCGGCTGGTGGTTGAAAAGAGCCGGATCGACCCGGAAATCCTCGATTTTCTCTTCGGCCGTCCGCTGGAAAAGATCATGGCGATGGTCTAATCCGCGCCTTCAGCGGTTTCAATAAAATCACGGTTCAGTTTCCGATAAGCTACATCGGTATCGATGGCATGTATCACTTTATCAAGTCGGTCGGCAAGTTGATCTTCTGCAGAAAGCCATTCTTGTCATTTCGAAACGAATGAATAATATTTTTAAATAAAAGCAGTGGCTATTATCAAACCCGAACAAAATGACCAATCGTTATATTCAATCATTTCGGTAAATTAATAATTTAAGGTGCACATTGAAAGGATGATCATCATGCCAGATGATCTGGATAAGAAAAATCCCTTTATCAAACGGGTTAAAGTAATAAGTCTTATTATCACCGGATTGTTCTTGATTTACGTAATTGTTGGTTTTTGGGTCATTCCCCCTCTGCTCAAACCAAGACTGGAAGAGCAATTGTCCACTCTGCTTGGTCGCAAAGTCACCATCGAATCGATCAAGCTCAATCCTCTGGTACTTTCCGCGACAACATCGAACCTGACTGTCTACGGAACTGAGGGAGAACCATTCGCCGGATTCGAAGAGCTTTTTGTCGATGCACAGCTCATATCTATCCTAAATTGGGCATTAACCATCAAGGAGATTCGAATCCAATCACCTTTTGGGGTGCTGAAGCTATTGCCAGGCAACAAGCTGAACATCGACGACATCCTCGCAAAACTCAGTCAGCCAAAGTCAGAACCGGACCAGGAGGCCGGTTTACCGCGCGGTGTCATTGAAAAATTTCAACTAATAGAAGGTAAAGCGACCTTAGAAAATTTAACGGGAAAGGAGCCGATCCGGGAGGTCGTCGGCCCCATATCATTCACGCTTAAGAATTTAAGCACCTTAAAGGGTCGCCAGGGGGAATATCTGTTCGCCGGGAAGGGTCCCAGCGGTGAACGGTATGAAGTCAAAGGCCAGCTCACGGTCAATCCCGTTCGGGTTCAGGGAAGCTATCTCATGGCAGGCGTCCAACTCAGCCACTACTGGGAACATGTGGAGGATCTCTTGTCCTTTCAAATCACGAGGGGTACTGTGGGTGCATCCGGAAACTACATGGTGGAAATCGCTGGCAGTCAGATCAATGCACGGCTGGGAAACGGCACCTTCGAACTCAAGGATTTTGAGCTGGTCGAAAAGGGTAAACAGGAAGTGCTGATTGCTTTACCCACCTTATCCGTCAAGGGCATTACTGCCGATTTGAATGACCGGGAAATCGTCTTCGACCGAATCCAAAGCGCCGATGCCGCAATTAAATCCAGGCTTTCGGCGGGTGGATCGATAGAACTGCAGCGTTTGTTACAACCAGACATAGAAAAATTGATGGCCTCAAAGGGGCCCGGTGCTCCTGAGGTTGAAACAAGTGAAACCCGCCCCTGGCAGGCAGCGGTCAATTCCATTGAGGTAAAAGACTGGGATTTTACACTAGATGACCTAACTGGGAAGGATCCGATCCGTGAAAACTTTGCTCTAATTTCATTCACGGCAGAAAATCTGAGCACTAAGAAAGACCAAAAAGGGGTGATCGCACTCGTCGGCAAAGGGCCCAGCGGTGGGAAATACCAGCTGAATGGCCAGCTCACGGTCAACCCTGTCTGGGTTCAAGGAGGTTATTCCGTTACCGATGCCAAACTGAGCCATTTCTGGGAACATATCAAGGATCACGTATCCTTTCAAATAATTAATGGTTCAACTGGCGCAACCGGTGATTTCACGGCGGCGATCGGTGATGGTGCGTTTAGCGCCAAGCTGGAGAACGGAACCTATGAACTCAGCAATTTCGAGCTAGTGGAAAAGGGCAAAAAAGATGTGTTGATTTCATTGCCCGTTCTCACCGTTGAGGGGATTGGCGCGGATTTGGGGACTCGTGAAATTAATGTCGAGATGATCCGAGCCGCTGATGCCAAAATTAAATCATGGCTATCAGCCGACGGAACGTTTGGATTGCAGAACCTCTTTCTGCCGGATCTCGAAAAACTGAGAGCGGAAAAAGCATCCGATGCAACCGAGCCTGAAACAGCTCCCGCTAAACAATGGCAGGTGACGCTAGAAAAAATGGAGGCGACCAACTGGGGCCTAGCCCTTGAAGATCGAACCTTGAAAAAACCGGCCCGAATGACCGTTGATGATCTCAACGTATCCGCCGAAAATTTTTCCACTAAAAAAGGCTCCCAGGCCAATGTCGGCATTGCCATGCAGATCAACCGATCGGGAAAGGTCAAGATCAATGGAACCGCAGGCATCGATCCTTTAGTGGTGGATGTGAATGCAGCCTCCGAAAAAATTGCCTTGATATCCTTTCAACCTTATGTCGATGAAGCAGTCAACGCGCAGATCGTCTCCGGTACTACCAGTTCCAAAGGCCGTATCCGATTTCGAGGCCAGGACGCCCGGCCACAGATCCGTTACACGGGGGAGTTCAGCATCGAAAACCTGGAAGTTAAGGATCGCGTTCACGCAGACGATTTTATCACCCTGGCACAATTCAAGACCGGCGGGATTGCCTTGGACCTGTCACCCAACAAATTGAACGCGTCTGAAGTTCTCATAGACCGACCTTATGCCAGGGTCACTATCGACCAGAACGGCAGCATAAATGTCGTCAATGCCTTCACGCCTGTTGAAAAAAAGGGGGAAAAAGGGAAAGAGAATCTGCTGCAGCGCCTGGTTAACTTTTTGATACTGCAATTCAAGGGGCCCATGCCGATGAATTTTAATCGTGTTCAGCTCAAGAATTTTAAGGGGGATTTCGTGGATTCGTCCATATCTCCAACCTATAGCACACACATGGAAATCACAGATGGCACCGTTAAAGGACTATCCTCCGATCCATCGGCCATGGCCGATATCAAATTCGTCGGCAAAATCGATCAAACAGCCACCATCGCGGGAATCGGCCGGATGAACCCGTTAAATGCGCTGCGGTACAGCAAGGTTGACGTTTCGTTGAAGGAATATGAGTTAAAACCCGTTTCGCCTTACTCGGCCAAGTTCATCGGTTACAAAATAGACAAAGGGACCCTGCATACGGAACTAAAATACACGGTGGAGGATGACAAGGTAAATGGCAACAATATCATCCAAATTGACCACTTGGAGCTGGGCGAGAAAGTCGACAGTTCCGATGCACTCGACCTGCCCATTGAACTTGGTGTTTCACTTTTAAAAGACGCTAATGATCGCATCACACTCCAAGTGCCGGTGAAGGGTGACATCAAGGATCCGAAGTTCGATTTTAATGAAACCATTGTGAATGCGCTTACAGGTACCATCACGAATGTTGCCAGCGCACCGTTTGCTGCCATATCGAAGCTCGGAGGTTTCAAGGGTGAAGAATTGCGTACGGTCGCATTTGATTTTGGATCGTCCGACTTGCAAGCCCATGAAATCGAAAAATTGAGTGCACTGGCAAAAATTTTAAAAGAAAATAAATCTCTTATACTGGGTGTTACTGGATCAGCGGACCGTCAGATGGACTGGGCCGCGATTTCAGGGGAATCTTCTGAGAAAATCCAGCCGGAAGATAATGTAATGTCTGAAAAAGACATTCGAGGGGGCCCCGCGGCCGGTCAACGTATCAATGAAGAAAAGCTGAAGCAGCTGGCTCACATGCGGGCTGAAATGGTACGCTCCTACTTAGTGGAGAAAGCAAATGTCGAAGCCGGGCGCCTTCAAATAGAACCGGTCCAAATCAAACCCTCACCCGATGGGGAAAAAGGTCGTGTGGAATTGTCTTTGTCATTAAAGTAAAAAAACATGCCTGCAGGATTCTGCCTGCAGTAAATGGAGGCCAATGTGTAGAGCGGTGCTGAAACAAACACAGCTCCCTATAAAAGGCGCGTTGCCGCTATTTCAAGTAATACCGCCAGTCGAAGGACATCCGCAGGCCCAGGGAATAGACAGGGTCCAGGTTCACTGATGGCGCACCGGGTGGATTCGTGACGTAATAGCCATAGGGAAAGTCCACGCCGGCAAACAGCTGGAACACCACCTCCGAGCTCTGGTTGCTGGAAAACGCGCGATAGGGGCGGTACTCGAAGATCGGGATATCTAAAAAGAAGGACTTGTAGTTTACCACCCTGCCTGGTCCTCCCGGCAAAGCGGGCGGCGCCGCCAGTTCGTTATCCCCGAACAGTCCA
>JARROL010000014.1:0-29922 GCA_037383965.1 Desulfobacterales bacterium
GGGCCAGAAAATAGGTGGGTTCCTCGACGAAGACGGTATCCCCCGGGCTCGAGAAACGGGCGCAGACCAGATCCAGGCCGCGGGTAGCGCCGGCAGTGATGAAAAGCCGATCGGGGTCTACAGGCACCCCATAGCCGTCGCTGATAAATTTGGCCAGTGACCGGCGAAAATATGCGTTACCCTGTTCCATGCCGTACTGCAGGAGTGAGGCATCCGGCTGTGTCAGGCGATGCTTTGCTGCCTGGCTGAGGACAGCCAACGGCAACAGGGACGGATCCGGCTGCCCAACGCCGAGATCGATGATGTCATCGGGTAGATCGAGTTGTGTGATCTGCATAAAGCGCCCTTGCGATCGTTTCATTAAAAGTTGATTTAATGTGGCCTGCCGGTCAGCATATGGCCGCAGGCTTGGCAAATTTTCATCGATTTCCCCAGGACCTGCGTAAAATTACTATACAGGAGGGTGTAAATTGTCAATCGTCACCACCAGATCGACTCGGATATGGCACGAAATAGCCGCGTTATTCAACCGTTACGACGGTTCGTTGGGACCTGTGGTCAAGGACGAGAGAATACGCTCTTGAACAACTGATCAAAATTTGAGATTACTGTATGAGACGGCAAGTCGGCAGCGAGAATATGACCGCTTGCAAGGGCTGCAAAGAGCGAGAACAGCGGCCTGGGCCGATAAGGTGCCGTATGTTTGCGTTCAACGCCATGGTGTTCGATCGAAACGGCTTTCCTCACAAAAGACACTAATGCAACGCGGTGTGTCACTCCAAGAGGCCGGTGCCTTGAATTTCCCTCTCGAATTTGCGCGCGTTCCGGAAGGGGTCGGTTGAAGTGGCAATAAAGGCAATCTCTACGACCGTCAATAACGGGTACGTGCCATAGGGCGATAAATCATTTCGATGAGAGTGCCACCCCCTCGTGAACAACATGACCTAAGAAAGGAGTCGATCATGCCGGCCAAACCGATTCACCGAACGCCGTCAGCCTATTCGTATCAGCTTTTGATCAAGAACATTCTCACCACGCCCCTGATTTATTCCCCGAACCAGGAAATCGTTTACCGGGACCGTTTGCGCTACGATTATGCAACCTTTTTCAACCGCGTGACCCGGCTGGCCGGCATGCTGCGGCAGCAGGGCGTGCAGCCCGGTGACACCGTCGCCATAATGGACTGGGACAGCCACCGCTACCTGGAGTGCTTTTTTGCGGTGCCGATGATGGGCGCCGTGCTGCACACGATCAACGTCCGCCTGTCGACCGAGCAACTCATTTACACCATCAACCACGCCGAGGACGACGTCATCCTGGTCAATGCCGAGTTTTTAGGGATGCTGGAAGAGGTAAAGGACCAGTTCGAAACCGTCAAGAAGATCATTCTTCTTACCGACGCCGACGACGTGCCGGAAACATCGCTGGCCATCGAGGGCGAATACGAAGCCCTGCTCAGTAAAAGCAAAGACGGTTACGTGTTTCCCGATTTTGACGAAAACACCAGAGCCACTACTTTCTACACGACCGGCACCACCGGCATGCCTAAAGGTGTTTACTTCAGCCATCGCCAGCTGGTGCTGCACACTTACGGCATCATGGGGGGATTGTGCGCATACAAGACCCAGGCGCCCGTCGATTCCGGTGATGTTTACATGCCCATGACGCCGATGTTCCACGTCCACGCGTGGGGCATTCCTTACTTGATGACACTGCTGGGAACCAAGCAGGTCTATCCGGGGCGCTACGAACCGGAAATGCTGCTAAAGCTGATTTCCACTGAGAACGTCACCTTTTCCCATTGTGTACCGACCATCATGCACATGCTGGTGTCCAGCCCGGCCGTGAAGAAGGTCGACCTCTCGAGGTGGAAGGTGATCATCGGTGGCGCCGCGCTGTCGAAGGGTCTCTGCCGGGCGGCGCTCGAGCTGGGCATCAACCTCTACACCGGCTACGGCATGTCGGAAACCTGTCCGGTCCTGACCCTGGCGCATCTCAAACCGCATATGATGGACTGGGACCTGGAACGACAGGTCGACATCCGCTGCCGGACCGGGTTGCCGATACCCAACGTGGTGCTTGACATCGTCGATCCGGACGGAAATTCGTTGCCGCACGACGGCCAGGCGACCGGCGAGGTGGTGGTTCGCTCCCCCTGGCTGACCCAGGGCTACTTGAAAGAGCCAGAGCGCAGCGAAGAGTTATGGCGCGGCGGCTGGTTGCACACCGGTGACGTCGGTTACATCGACGCTGAAGGCTATCTGAAGATAACCGACCGGATAAAAGACGTCATCAAGTCCGGCGGCGAATGGGTTTCCTCGCTGACGCTGGAGGACATCATCAGCCAGCATGAAGCCATCAGTGAAGCCGCAGTCATTGCCGTGCCGGACGAGAAGTGGGGGGAACGTCCCCTGGCCCTTGTCGTTCTGAAAAAAGAGTTCGCAGGCAAAGTAAAGGAAGAAGACCTGCTGAACTTTTTTATGAGATTCGTGCAAAACGGGACCATCCCCAAGTTCGGGGTACCCAGTCAGGTGCTGCTGGTCGAGAACATCGCCAAGACCAGTGTCGGTAAAATCAACAAAAGAGCCCTGCGCAAACAGTTTCGATAATCGGAGGACAAAATGACCCTTGAAGAAGCCATCAAGACGGCCCTTGACTATGAAAACAGGATTCGCGACCTTTATAGCGAGGGCGCGGGGCAGACCAAAGATCCAACCGGAAAGAAGATCTTCCGGGCCCTCGCCGATGATGAGCAGCGACACGTGGATTACCTGAACCATAAACTCGAACAGTGGCGGACCACCGGCACGATCACTTCAGAACATCTGGCATCTGCCATTCCGCCGAAACAGGTGATCGAGAAGGAGGCGGCCAGGTTGCGATCGCATATGGCCACGGACGACCGCGGGCTTAAACAGCAGATGCTGAGCAAGGCCCTCAAACTGGAGATCGAAACCAGTGACTTCTACCGGCAGATGGTGGCGCAGCTGCCGCCAGAGGGACAGAACTTGTTCTCCCGTTTTCTCGAGATCGAGAGTAACCATATCGACGCCGTACAGTTCGAGCTTGATTACTATGGCCGTTCCGGATACTGGTTCGACTTCGAGGAGTTCGATATGGAAGCGGGCTAATCAGCTATTCCTCAAAAGCATTTAGCGAATTTCGATAAATAAATCATCAAAGGTCGAAAAACATCGACCGACCAATGGAGGCACACGATGATTCTGAAATTTTTCAACCGGCGTTCTCCCCGCCGATTTTTCCCCCTTTTTCTGCTCTTCATCGGATCCTGCGGCTGTGCGCAACTCCATCTCTCCGAGGCGGCGGCCAACGATCCATTTACATATGAAAAGGCAATCGATGAAGCTCGCAAGCTTTCACGGTCCCCTTTCAAGGTTCCCACCGGCGATGTGCCGGACCGGCTTTTGAAGATCAACTACGATGACTGGCGGGACATTCGCTTCAAGCCCCCCAAGGCGCTCTGGCGCGATGAAAACCTTCCTTTCACGCTGCAGTTTTTTCATCCGGGCCTTTATTTTGACCGGACGGTGAGCGTCAATGTGATCGAACCGGGCGGCACGGTCCGTCCGGTGCGCTTTTCGAAAGACCTCTTCGATTACAAAAAGAAGAGGGTTGCGGATCTTGTCCCCGATGATCTGGGGTTTGCAGGGTTTCGCATCCACTATCCCATCAACACGCCGGAATATCAGGACGAAGTGGCCGTGTTCCTCGGGGCCAGTTATTTTCGAGCGGTGGGCAAGCACATGAATTACGGCCTTTCGGCCAGAGGGTTGGCCATCGACACTTACCTGCCGACCGGGGAAGAATTTCCGTATTTCCGCAAATTCTGGATTCAAAAACCCGCACCCGGCGCAAAGCAAATCACCCTCTACGCCCTTCTCGACGGACCGAGCATTGCCGGCGCTTATCAATTTGTCATCCATCCCGGAAAAGAAACGGAAATGGACGTCAAAAGCACGCTCTTTCCCAGAAAAACGATCGAACAAATCGGTATCGCGCCGATGACCAGCATGTTTTTTTACGGCGAAAACACTTCGCTGCGGCCGGTGGACGATTTCCGGCCTGAAATTCACGACACCGACGGTTTGATGATGGAGACGGGCTACGGAGAGTGGATCTGGCGACCGCTGGTGAATCCGTCAAAACTGCTGGTGACGTCCTTTCAGATGACCAACCCCAAAGGTTTCGGGCTTCTCCAGAGAGACCAGGACTATGATCACTACCAGGACATCGAAAGCAACTACGAAAATCGGCCCAGTCTCTGGGTCGCGCCGGCCGGAAATTGGGGCGACGGGCGGGTGCAACTGATCATGATTCCCACCGACGAAGAGATCCACGATAATATTGTCGCTTTCTGGGTTCCGGCGACGCCTCCCCCGGTCGGAAAACCGACCACCTTTGACTACCGCATGAGCTGGCATTACTTCGCCGACGGTCGTCGCCCACCGGCCGGCTGGGTGGCAGCCTCTCGCACGGCCGAGGGGAAAACGGCCGGGACCAGGAAATTTGTGGTCGACTTCACCGGTGGTGAACTGGCGTCTCTTTCCGCCGACCAGCCGCTCGAAGCGGCCGTCTATGTCGGTTCCAATGCCACTCTGATCGAACAGCAGCTCGCCAAAATACGGCAGAATGGGCAGTGGCGTCTGGTCTTCCAGATCGCCCCGAAAGGCGGTGCAGTTCCAGGCTGGAGTGATCCTGTCGAAATCCGGGCTTTTTTGAAAAAAGGTCCCGACGTTCTTACCGAAACCTGGAGTTACGTCTATCAACCCTGACGCGATCGTCGATCACCGGACGGAGCAACCGTTGCGGTTTACGGTCCGCTCCGGCCGGTAATCTCTTGCCTTGCGGTCATCATCAATCGTTGCATTCCCGAATACCTTGACATCCAGTCCACTCGAAGGGACCGATAAGGGATATGACAGAAAAAATGCCCGAAAAAAGCGCCGTAATAAAAGATCGCCTCATGCTTAACGGATCTCTTTTCTTGTGCGGCACCCTCGCCGCGGCTGCCTGCGGTTATGCTACGGCTCAGGGACATGGTTGGTTGAGCGCCCTGCCGGCGGGTATTCTCGGCATGCTCGCCGCCGGGTTCTTTAAGTTGCAATTCACCCGCAAGCTGCTCTCGATCGCTGAAGGAGCGCAGGATTTTATCCTCCCGGCTGTTTTTGCCATCTGCGTTCGGACCGGACTCGACATTTGGCAGGTACCCCAGACGTGGAACGATCCTTTCGTGCTGACGGGACTGGCGGCGAGCCTGTTCGCCGTCATTTACATTCTGGCCGTGATTCAATCCCTGACTGCTTCCGGCAGACATCCGACGCCGCTGCTGGCCGGTACGATCCTGGTGATTCCCTTTCTATTCAACGGCCTTTTTCTTATCGGGACTTCGGATCTCGTGCGTCGGGTCGGCAGTGTCGCGCTGCCTGAAGAGGCCATGACCTCGGTATTACCGACTTTTCTGGGGCGAAGCCTTATTCTGGCGCTGTTCAATGAAGCGGTTGCCAACCTGATCGGACTGCTCGTGGTCAGGCGCCTGGTTCGGGATGTGCGGGTGCATGTCCTGCTTCTGGGCAGTGCGGTGTTGGTCTCTTTCACACCGGAATTTGCCGATTGGGGATCGGGGGCCTATCTGGCCGGTCTGCCCTGGGTGGTCGCTGTGCCGGCGGCCCTTGTTTTCGCCATGCTCTCCCAGGCGGGGCTCTGGAGCCAGACCTTCCTGATGACGGGCCTCATCATGGACGCCTTCCACGGGAAACAGCCGACATGGTACTGGGGCACGGACCACTTTCGATCCGGTTTCACCAAGGGGGCGGTTTACAGCCTCGTTTTTATTTCGATTATCCAATGCCTGGTTGCACTGATGCGGATGGAGGTTATCGTCGCCATTGCCGCGGCCCATCCGGTATTCTTTTCAGCTTTGGCAGGAGCCCTGATTTTTCCGTTTCTTAAAACCATCATAGAAACCTTTGACGGCAGTGGAAGATTTTTCCAGAGAGCCGGCCAGAATTATATGCAGGGGGTCGGTTTTTTACGCGGGGCCGTCCTAGGAGCGTTCTGCGGAAATGCCCTTGCCGGCGGCCTGCCGGAGGTGGACAGTTTCCAACGATTTTGTTTCGGGTTCCTGGCCGGGGCGATCGGCTACGGCGGGGTCGATTTTTTACGAAACATCTTCGAGGTGCTGACGGGCAAAAGGCAACGCCTGCAAAGCTGGCGCATCTATGCTCTGGGCATCGTCATGGGCGGGATCGCCGGTGGTGGATTGGCCTGGTACATCGATACGTTGCAGCTGCGGGTACTGACCAGCAAGTTCTTCAAGTATGCCGCTCTCTATTATCCCGCGGAGGGGAAGTCCATCCAGGATTATGTCATCTATCCGCTTTTCAGCAAGTGGGGCGCCTTGAACCTGGGCCATACCCCCGGCGGCGTCCGACTTCTCTACAACGAGGCTCTTTCAGGCGTGATCAATTGGTCACTGGCCGCTCCGCTGTTCAGCATCAATCTCGTGTTTCTCAATGCACTGCTCCAGCGCAGCAGCGCGCCCTTGAAAGAGCTGTTTACACGCAAGGGGATGGTGGCCCTGGTCGAGCAGGCGGTGCGCGTGCTGCGATGGGGTTTGTGGATGGCACCGGTCATCTATTCTTTCTTGCGCATGTCCCCGGATCCCACGTGGTACAACCAGGACGGTGCCATCCGGACGCTGGTCGCCACCTTCAAGAGCTGGACGCTCGACCCCGAGAGCTTTCGCGCCTGGAGCCTTAACGTTTTCCTCAACCTGCTGGTGTATGACTGGTTTCGCGTTCTGATCTGGGTCGATCACATGGGGCTGCGGGTGGCCACCCTGGTCAATCTGTCTTTCGTCGGGGCCGACATTCTGGACGAAAAGGCGGCCCGTGCCATCGGTTTTTCAGCCCGTACCCGCTGCATGCCCCTCGGCCTGAGGCGGTTTGCCACATGGGCCCCCCTGCTGATTCCGTTTTACCTGCCGCGCGGCACGGAATGGAATTATGTCTGGCAAACATCGGCGGAGCGTGCCGCCCAACTGGCCGATACCTTCTGGCCGCCGGTCTACTACGTTGTCGGCGGGTTTCTCCTGGTGGCCGGTATTCTGGGACTCTTTTTCATTATCCGCAGAAGCCGTTTTCCCCAAACGGTCTGCCTGCCTGCGGCTGATGAAGCGAACCACAAAGAGGTGCTTGGCGGGATAAAAACCTTCGTGCTGTCCAACGGCACTTACACGACGGAGGTCACCTCCGACGGCAGGGGCTACAGCAGGGTTTTCAGTGCCGAACGCAAAGGCTTCGAGATCGATCTCACCCGCCGGCCGGACGACCCGCTGCAGATGCGGGGCAAATTCTTTTATCTCCGGGATCGCTCCGATCCCACGGGCCGTCCGGATAGATGCTGGTCCGTCGGTTTCAACCCGGCACGGCGTCGGGATGGCGAATACCGCACAACGCAAACCGATCCCCTTTCACTGGAAATGGTGACGGCACTCGGTGGAATCCGCGCCGAGGTGAAACTGCGCCTTAACGAAACTGAACCGGTGGAGCTCTGGCAGGTGCGGCTGAGCAACCTCGAGAAAAGACACCGGATCATCGACCTCACCAGCTATCAGGAGTTCGGTCTGAACAACACCGACGCCTACCGGCGCCATCCCTTTTTCAATCACCTTCACATCGGGACGCGGTTCGTGCGCCCCATGAATGCGATTCTGGCCCGCAACCGTCTCCTCAAGGGGACGTATAAAGGCGCGGCCACGGCCCGGCGACGGGGCTCCGGTGAGACGGCTTTCCACGCGGTCAAAGAGGACCCGAGGCAGGGCATAACGCTGATCGGATACGAGGACGCGCGGCACCATTTCATCGGCATGGAGACGCTGTCGTCTCCTGCGGGGCTGCAGGAAGACATACGCCATCCTGCAGACGAGGGACTCTGCTATACATTCGACCCGATTGCGAGTCTGCGCCTGAGAGTGGAACTGCCGCCGCTCGGCTCGGCCATAGTGACATTTGTCGATGGTTACGCTGACGATGACCGCCAGGCCCTGGACCGTATTGCTAAACATACGGGTCGCAGCGTGCCGTCGGATTTCAGTCACTGGCCCGCATTTTCCCGAACGCGAAGCCTGAAACAGACGGTCGCCAAAGAGAAAGACGGCGGCGGTGGCTTGCCCGGTTCTCTTCCCTACCGGTTCTCTTCCGACGGCGGTGAACTTTACGTCGAACGGAACACCCCCCGTCCTTGGAGCCATCTGATGGCCAATCCCCTCGGTTACGGTGCCGTGGTCACGAACCAGGGCGGCGTCTATTCTTTTATGAAGAATTCGCAGCAAAACGGACTGACGCCTTTTGATGCCGACTCGGTCTCCTCGCAACTGCCGGGGCAGGTCCTTTACCTGTTGAATCTAACCACCGGCGAGACGGACTCCCCCACTTTCATTCCCTTGAGAAGAAAAGACAGGTCCTTCGATGTCAGGTGGGGGTTGGGCTATGCGGTTTTCAGAAATCGAAGCGCTGCGGCGGAACTGGAGCTAAGCCAGTTTGTTCTTCCCGACCAACCGGCAGAGATTCGACTGCTCACCATTCGCAACCTCACCGGAGAGGCCCACCATTACCGTGTAGTACCGTATTGGCAGATCATGCTGGGCGAGACACCGGTTGACACGTGTGGCAAAATCGTGGCGGATCATGATCGTAAACTCGCCGCCCTTTTCTTCTCCAATCCTCACAACGACTTCCGGCGCGGCTGGGCGTTCGCCGCCACGAGCGTGCCCGTGGAAGCTGTCGAGACCGTGCGGTCGCGATTTCTCGGTGGCGCCTGCCGGGACCTCGCCAACCCTTTTATGCTGCAAAACGGTGCCTCCGATTCTTGTCAACCGGATGACGGGTTGCGCTGTGCGGCTTTCGTTGGCGAGGTGGAGGTTCCCCCCGCCGGAGAAGCGACAGTGAGTCTGGTTTTCGGCCAGTCCCGAAACCGGGAGCAAGCCGCAGAGATTATACGCAAGTTTCAGGATGTTTCTGCTGCTCAAAAGGCTTTTGTGGAAACCAAACAATGGTGGCGGGCTTATCTCGAAAAGTTGAAGGTGCAAACCGGTGACAATACCTTCGACCGGATGGTCAATCTCTGGTTGCCGTATCAGGTGCTGGTGGCTCGTCTGTGGGGCCGACTCGGCCCTTATCAACGCAGCGGGGCTTTTGGTTTCCGGGATCAGCTTCAGGATGTCCTGCCCTTCCTTTATGTCAAACCAGAGCTGGCCCGGCGCCAGATTCTGCTTCACTCCGCCCAACAGTTTCACAAGGGCGACGTTCTGCAGTGGTGGCATCAATCCTGGGAAGAAAAGACCGGCATCGGTGCCCACGGCAGGGCTTCGGACCAGCACCTGTGGTTGCCCTACATGGTCTGCCAATATGTCAAGGTCACAGGCGACTGGGGAATATTGGACGAAAGGACGCCCTATTTGGAAGGCGGACCTCTGGCAAAGATGTCCGAAACCCAGGTGGCGGCACAGCGGCCGTCACGTGACACGGTGAGCCTTTACGATCATTGCCTGAAGGCGATCGAGCTGACCCTTCAAAAAACCGGACCTCACGGTCTGCCGCTCCTGGGCGCCGGCGACTGGAATGACGGTCTCGATGCGGCCGGCATCAGAAACAAGGGCGAGAGCGTCTGGCTCGGGTTTTTCTTGCACGACATATTGATCAACTTTTCCGACCTGGCAGCGAAAAAAGAGGGGCAAGACCGAAGAAAGGATTTTCTGGCCCGAGCGGCCGAATTGAGAAACCGTCTCGACGCCATGTGGCTGGGCGACCGCTATGTCAACTATTACACCGATGACGGGCAGGTGATGGACCGGGCCAACGCGCTGGTGACCGCCTGGTCCATCATTTCCGGCGTCGCAGGTCCTGAAAAAGGGCATCGGGCCATGGCCGCGGCCCTTGAGGAACTCGAAAAAGAGGACCTGGTTCAACTTTTTACACCACCGTTCACGGAACAAGACGACATCTACCCCGGCCGGCTGGCCGACTACCCGCCCGGAGTCCGCGAAAACGGCGGCCAATATTCCCATGGCGTATCCTGGCTGGTCGACGCCTTGCTTTTTTTGTCGAAAGAGGCGCAAGGAAGGGGAGAAACGGAAATCGCCGCTGATTACAGAACCAAAGCCAATACCCTGTGGCGTAAGATTTCACCTCTCGGTCACTTGTCCCCCGATAAATTGGCCGTGTACGGTCTGGAGCCGCATCAACAGCCGGCGGATATCTATTTCGGACCGGGCTACGAAGGCAGAGGGGGATGGAGCTGGTATACCGGAGCGGCGGGGCGCATGCTTTTCAATGCCCTGGCCCTCTTGAGGATGGAGAAGATGGGAGGATCGCCCGCTACGGCACAGGATTCAGACGCAGTGAGATAGATAGGGCTCGCAAATAACTTTATTTTGATGACGCCAACGCATCCGGTCCGGCTGCTGGGGCGAAAGCACGGAATATCACTATATTTCGGTCTTCTCGCGTATTGGTGGCCGTGCGCCTCAACGCCCAGAACTGCCAACTTGTATTTTCGCGAACCCCAAGTTCATTGTTCGGCTGACTACCGAAGAGTCTGCCCAATTTTATTCGCCTCTGCCATAACCTGCTTAAGCGGTACTTTTCGCTCCAAGGCTGCCCGCAGACAGTCCTCGTATTCCGGGACGACGTTGATCGTTTCATTTCCTATTTTGGCGATTTTGAAATTGATGCGACCATAAGGCGTTTCCATGGATTTTATATGGCGCCAGGCTTTGAGCCGATTTTCCGACCGCCAGCGCAACCCGATGGTTGTGGTTTCCCGCAGAAGAAAATTGGCGAATCGACCGACTTCTTCGAGCGCACATACGAGCGTCACCAGCATCCCGGTCCGGTTCTTCTTCATTTGAACCGGCGTTATATAGATATCCATAGCCCCCATCTGCAGTACCTTCGTGATGATGTATTCGTAAATCTGGGGGTTCATGTCATCGATGTTGGTTTCAAGGACCGCGACCTGTTCCATATCACAATCTTCTATGGCCTCCGCGGCCCTGCCGATCATAACCCTCAGCAGGTTGGGTAGCGCGGGATCCGAGGTCCCGGCCCCGTAACCGATGGTCTCTACAGCCATTGCCGGCAGCGGTCCGAAATCTGCTGCAAGCGTGGTCAGGATGGCGGCCCCAGTCGGAGTCAGGAGTTCGCCCTTCACACCGCTGGCATAAACGGGTTTGCCCTTGACGAGTTCGGCCGTTGCCGGGGCCGGAACCGGTAGTGTGCCATGGGCGCATGCCACCGTACCGGAACCCAGGTGAAGCGGCGAGCACGTCACCTTGTCTATGCCCAGTGCGTGTATGCCGGCAACTGCCCCTATCACATCCAGGATGGCATCCATGGCACCGACTTCGTGGAAGTGAATCGTATCGACAGCGGTGCGGTGCACGCTGGCCTCGGCACGCGCCAACCGATTGAACACCTCGAGCCCCGACTCTTTAACGGATGTTTCCAGATCACTGGCGTTGATGATGGCCTCGATATCGGCCAGATGCCGGTGGTGGTGACCATGATGATGCTCATCGATGATGACATGGACCTGACTGCCGCCGATCCCTTTCTTGACCACCTTTTGCGCCTGGAGGTCGTAATGGTCCAGGTGCAGCTTGGCGAGCTCCGACTTCAGTTCGTCGATGTTCAGGCCGGCATCGACCAGAGCCCCCAGAATCATGTCTCCGCTGGCACCGGCAAAGCAGTCGAAATACGCAATTTTCATCCTAAGCCGCCTTAGTTTTTTGACGACACGCCGCTTGTGCTATCGCATCCTCTATCCTGTTTCGAGTAAACAAGTCGCAGCCATCACCATCACATCGCCTGAAATCAGGACACTTTGGCCAACTTCGGTTTAATGCAGTGGGTTCCCGCTTCGCTATCCGCACGGTCCGCCTCCCCGGCCATACCTCTGACGGCCATCTTGTTGATCAAGCTGGCCTGGTATCCGGCCCCGAAGCCGTTGTCGATGTTCACGACCGATACACCGGAAGCACAGCTGTTGAGCATGCACAGAAGAGCGGCCAGGCCACCGAAACTGGCGCCGTACCCGACGCTGGTGGGTACGGCGATCACCGGGCAGGACACCAGTCCGCCCACAACGCTCGCCAAAGCGCCTTCCATGCCGGCCACGACAATCGCCACGGAGGCTTCGAACAGCTCATCACAAACCCCGAGCAACCGGTGAATACCGGCCACGCCAACATCGTAGAGCCGGTTTGCCCGGTTGCCGAGCACTTCGGCGGTAACCGCGGCTTCCTCCGCGACCGGCAGATCCGAGGTTCCGGCGCAAACCACGGCGACATTTCCTTGTTTTTCAACCGGCCTGGGTTTGACCACGACAATCCGGGCCATGTCGTGGTATTCACTGTCGGGGACGACTTCCTGAATGCCGTCGAACACATCCTGATTGGCGCGGGTCGCAAGGATGTTGATGTTATGCTGCGAAATTTTTTCCACGATTCCCTTGATTTGCGGAATGGTTTTGCCTTCACAGTAAATGACTTCGGGAACGCCGTTGCGGACACACCGGTGGTGATCGATTTTGGCATAACCCAGGTCTTCAAAGGGTAGGGTTTTCAACCGTTCAAGGGCGGATTCGAGATCGGTCTGCCCGTCGCGAACTTGCTGTAGCAGGAGTTTCAGTTGTTGGCGGTCCATATCGGTTTTTTCTCCTTCGATCGGTTCAAGACCCGGTTGAGGCTGCCCATGGTATAGCCCTCCAGGTCAAGTGTAACGAATGCAAACCCCAGTCCTTTGAAATAGTCCACAATCCGCTCGCGGAGATCCGCAGAGGCCAATTTCTGAATATCATCCGGGGCAATCTCCAGTCGGGCGGTATCGCCGTAATGTCGAACCCTGAGCTGCGGGGAAAAATCCAATTCACGCAAAAAGTCCTCCCCGGCATCCACCTGGTGAAGTTTTTTCGGTGTGATCCGGTGGTTGTAGGGGATACGGGAAGCCAGGCAAGCAAAAGACGGCTTGTTCCATGTCGGCAATCCAAGCTGCTGCGAGAGTCGGCGGATATCGGATTTAGTCATTTTAATTTCAAACAGCGGGCTGTGGACGCCCAGTTCTTTCAAGGCCCGGATGCCGGGACGAAAGTCGCGCTGGTCATCCAGATTGCTACCGTCGAGCACATAGAAACACCCGTGTTTTTCAGCCAGGGCCTTCATTGCTGAAAATCGGTGTTTTTTACAGATATAGCATTTATCGGCCGGGTTTCTTATGAACTCCGGCATTTCCAGCTCTTGGCTTTCAACCAGCAAGTGATTTACTCCCATCCGCTCCGCGAGACGCACCGCATCATGACGTTCGTGACGAGAAGTCGTTTCCGAGATAGCCGTTGCCGCCAAAGCGTTTTCACCCAGCGTATCGACCGCGACCTTCAGCAAGAGCGTACTGTCAACGCCGCCCGAAAAGGCAATCAGCACCCGATGCATGCCGGCCAGCAGTGCCTTGAGTTTTTCGTACTTGCGCGTGACAGGGTCTTCATATGATCTGTTCATGGTTGTGCTCCAGTTAGACGGACACTTCACGTCCATTTTTGACGAGGAGCTTCAGCCGTTTCGAAATGGCTTGCCGTTTGCGATGCAAGAATCCCGATCCGACAAATGCGATGCGGTACAATCGGAAACTGCCTTCGCGCAGGCAGTCCCGAAATGCGACGACCCGATCAAATAGTTGTTCCAACCAGAAGAAGAACAGGAACTGGTGAAAGCAAAGCGCGGATCGTTTCTTTCGAAATTCGACCACTGTTGGAAAGATGATCAACACCATGTGAATCTTTTCTGTGTTGATCGCTCATTTTTTATGGTGATTACCACACATCCACCGGCCCTTGCAAATGGCAACACGAGATTGACACTATGCCGAGCACGAACGGTGTTGATGGATGGGATGTTATGGTTTATACCGCCCTTGTCACGGACGAAACGGTCATCATAAGTATAAGGAGTGCAGCATCAATGGAAAACAATTCGTGGAAGACCAAACCGACGGATCGATTCGTTCTCAAGTGGATAAAGTTGAACCTGTCGGCGCGGATAACGCCGCACCTGTCGGCGTGGCCGTGGCTATCGCCCTGGCAGATCACCCTCTCATCGGCACTCCTCGGTTCCCTGGCCGGCCTGGTGTTTGCTCTGGGGACCGGCTGGCTGGCCGGCATCATTGCGGCCGCCGCTCAAGTCCTTGACGGCGTCGACGGCCAGTATGCCAGGTTGACCGGCCGCGTGAGCAAGGGCGGAGCCTTTTGGGATTCGGTTCTCGACCGTTACGCCGACGGGGCCATGGTCATCGGCCTGGTGGTGTATCTGATTCGCCTTCCATTTCCTTTATCGCCGGGAATGTTGATTTTTCTCGGCTCTCTGGCCCTTATCGGCTGTAATTTGATCAGCTATTCCAGCGCCCGTGCGGAAGCTCTCGGCCTCGAGCTCGGGCCGCCGACACTCGCCAGCAAGGGGACCCGCACCAGCGTCATGATTTTGTGTGCCTTTTTCAGCTTTATCTGGTCCGGGCTGCCAATAGTGGCCTTATTTTACTTGGCGATCCATCCCAACGGGACGGTTTTATTCCGGCTCTTGAAAACACGTGAATAATCGATGGACGGCGGTTGGTCGTTGGCGTACGAGCGGTAAATCTGTGCCCGTGCTTGCGTATCAGACACTCATGACCCTTAAGCCACCACTGGTTCCGGGTACCGGGTTCTGAGTTTCGAGTTTCGAGTTTCTATTTTCGGACTAATTTAGGGAGGATCGGCTTCAGCCGGGATAGATCGGTTCGCTTCTGCGATATCAGGTTGAGGACTTTGCCATCATTTCCTGAATTTTCAGCGACAGTTTTTCGATCCTGAACGGTTTTTGAATCATGGGACAGTGTTCGCTGTCCATGATGTCGGCACCGTCTTTGTCAAGCGAATAACCACTGGCAATCAGGACACGAACACTGGGATTGATTTGTTTCAGGTGCAGGTAAGTCTCCTTGCCGCTTAGGCCGGGCATGATCATGTCCAGTACGACGACATCGATGTCATTTGTCATCTGCCTGTAAGTCTCAATGGCTCGTTCGCCGCTTTCAGCCACCACTACCGAATACCCGAGCAGCTTTAGGCCCTCACGGCACACCTCCCGGATCTTGTCTTCATCGTCGACCAGCAGAATGGTCTCCCGGCCCAGTACCTGACTGGGTGATGATGCAACGGAAGCAATGACTTTTTTCTCGGTGGCCGGAAGGTAAATCATGAAAGTCGTGCCGGTGTTTTCCTTGCTGACCACTCGGATATGGCCGCCGTGGTTTTTAATGATGCCGTAAGCGCTGTACAAACCAAGCCCGGATCCTTTGCCGAGCTTTTTTGTGGTAAAGAAGGGGTCGAAAATTCGCTGCAGGGTGGATTCATCCATGCCGATACCCGTGTCGGAAATCGTAATTTTAACGTATCGCCCCGGCTTCAGGCCCGTTGAACGGGTTATAACACTTTTTTCCGTCAAAAGGATGTTTTCCGTCTGTACATGCAACTCTCCACCGTCGGGCATGGCATGTCCGGCGTTGACGTAAATGTTCAAAAGGACCTGTTCGATCTGTGAAGGGTCGGCTTCGATCGGCAGAACATTAGGAACGAGCTTTTCGGTGATGCGGATGGCTTTGCGCGTTCGGCCGAACAACTGGTTTTGCTTTTGGAGCAGGGCGTTGACATCGGTGGGTTGGATTTCCAGAGCCCCGCCCCTGACGAAGGTCAGCAATTGCCGCGTCAGTCCGGCGCCGTCCTGTATATACTGTTCAACCGTTTTCAGCTGGTTTATGAAAGGGTTGCCCGCTTCCACTTTGAAAAGCATCAGTGAGACGATGCCCTGGATTCCCATGAGCAGGTTGTTAAAGTCATGCGCGATTCCGCCGGCCAGATTGCCGAGAGCTTCGATTTTCTTGGCCTGCAGAAGCTGAGTTTCCAGGATCTTGCGGAAGGTCTTGTCGCGCGCCACGCCGTATGTCCCGACCAGCTCTTTGCGGGTGCCGGCGCGGCGATATACTCCCGTGGCGTTCAACTCGACGACGGCAAAGTCACTCAGCCGCCCGATTTCGGATTTTTTGCGGGGACCGGGTTTCAGGCGCACCTCAAAAGCGGTCGTCGCTCGCTTGCCGGTGCGCCTTTCGTTGAATCGCCAGCAGGCTTTGTCAAGGTCGGTTTCATACAGCATCGTTTGGTAGGATCTCCCTACCAAGTCGGTTGAGCGGTAGCCGAAGAGCTTTTCGGCCGCATTGTTGATAAAGGTAAAACGGCCGCGGGCATCCAGGGTGTAGATCATATCCGGAGAATTTTGCACCATGAAACGGAAACGTTTTTCAGAGGCGCGCAGTCGATCTTCCATTTCCTGGTTGATTTCCTGGAGGATTTTCTGACGCAGGGCATTGTCGATCGTTTTGACCAATTCTTCGGTTTCGAATGGTTTTTTAAGGTAGTCATAAGCACCCTCACGCAGGGCCTTGACGGCGGAATCCACGGATGCTTCTCCGGTCATCATGATTACCGGGGTGTCGGGCAGCCGGTTGAGAATGTGCTCCATCAAACTGAATCCGTCGTGATCCGGTATGCAGATGTCAAGCAAAAACAGATCATAGTTTTGCTGGCCGATGATCTGAAGGGCCTCCGTCCCTGATGTTGCAGCCGTCACTTCGTATCCCCTAGGTTGCAGCAGTGCTTTCAAGCTTTCGCACATCCTCTTCTCGTCATCAGCAACGAAGATCGCGGCGCGTTCACTCATATTGACCTCACTCCGAGATGTTACGACCTGAAACCGGTAACGTGATCCGGAAAGTTGTTCCTTTGTCCTTGTGGCTCTGACAGCTGATCGTACCGTTGTGGCTGTCGATAATGTCTTTGCTGATCGACAGACCGAGTCCGGAATGCTCCGGCCCCTTGGAACTCCAGCCGGGTTCGAAGAGACGGGCAAGGGCTTCCGCCGATATGCCGGGACCATCGTCGCTGATGGTGATGACGATGTCACCGTCGCCGGCACCCGTTTTGTCCGGCTCGTAGGCGGTGGTCATATAAATACGGCCGCCTTCCGGCATGGCTTCTGCAGAATTTTTCAACAGATTGATGAGCACTTGGCTGAGATGACCTTTGTCTCCCGAACACGGTGGCAAGTGCGGATCCGGTTCAAAATTCAACTCAATGTGAGCGTGTTCGAGAACGGACTTGGTCAGCAATTTCGACAGATCCTCAATGATACCGTTGATATCCAGGACGACATCGTCGGTACCCGTTTTATAGCGCGATTTTGACAATTGTGCAATAATACCCGGTATTCTTTCGATTTCTTCTCGGATCAGCGCAATTTCGTCTTTCACTTCGGGATGGCCTGCGACCTTTTCGGAGAGAACAGCCAGGTAGTTTTTTACAATTCCAAGCGGGTTGTTGACTTCGTGGATAACCCGATGGATCGCTTCGTCATAGAAGGGTTCACCCATCGCCCGAGTAGCAGACGGCCCGATTTCGGTGCCCGCCGTTTTGTCGAGAAGCGTTGCGGCCTGGGCGGCAAAACTGTATAGGAGGTCCAACTGCTCCCACAGAAGGGGAAATTGCGGTTCGTCGATCCCGGCGCAGATGACACCGATCCAGTGCCCGTCATAAGTCAGCGGAAGGCACAGCATGCCTTCCGTATTCAGCAGGCGGACAATTTGCTCATCTGCGATCGTGATCAGGTCATTGGTGAGATATCCGAAGGAATCTATAATCTGGCGGTGACTGAGCGCAGCAGGTTCTTCTGCGTTGCTGCCACCCCGCTGTCGGTCTGCATGTGCTCGAAGGTGAGATGCTGGACGGACAGTTTTCGGAATTCTCCGAAAATACGGTACACGGCGGCGCCCTGTTCCTTATTAGAAGGGGACGGATCTTTTGCCAGTGCTTCTGCGGTCAGGTCCACATCTTCCAGAAGCGCCTCGGTTTGTTTATTCGCTTCCACGAGGATGCGGTCGAGCCGGTCGGGCGGTAGACTGACGCCCAGGGTTTGTATCAGATCGATGTGATCGGCACCTTTTCCCTGGTAGCAAACGGTATTTGCGATGAAAATGATTTTGACGAGAGGCAGTGCGTCTGCGACAGCTTTAGGGGTGAAGTGGTGATACAAAACCGCATCGGCCACGAAAGGAGTGGTTTTCAGCGTTCGGACGACGTTCCAACCGGCTTCGCAGTGGTTGGTGCCGATACTGTCGTTTTCGGCCGGCAGCGCGCTGTCGGTTTGAACCGACTTCATGAAAAGCGGTTCATAGTCCTTCTTAAAATTGGACCAGAGCAACAGTTTGCCGACATCGTGAAGCAAGCCGGCGATGTAGGCATCATCCGCAAGCTCCGGAAATAGGTTCTCGCCGAGCAATCGGGCAATAACCGCACAGCGCAACGAATGGAACCAGAACTGATTGAAATTGGCGTCGGTCTTCCACAACAAGGGATTCGACAAGGGATTGCTCAGACAGAAAAGAGCCACATTCTTAATGGTTTCCGGACCCAGTTGAGATACGACCTGCTCGATAGCATTCAAGCTGGAGGTCTTCGGGACTCCGCCGCCATGCAACCGCATGATTTTTATCGTCAGGGCGGGGTCCATTGTCGCCAGCCGGGTTATATCCCGGGAGGCCGTAGCGCCACTGTCACAGAGGCGGTTAAGCTTGATTAAAACCTTTGGATGGCACGGCAGCGGAATGGCTGTGTTGATTTTGCTGAATATCTTGGGTGGATTCTTCACTTATTCAAGTTTTTCTGCTGACGACGGTAAAGTGTTTCCCACATACTCTATCCCAATTTCCACAGAGGTATGGCACTTCACACCACACCTCAACGATTTTAAACGGCCGGCAAACGACAGCCAATAAGGCCCCTCGGACCGGCTTCTCTATTATCATGGATCTCTGAAAAGCGCTGTCGCCAGATATTTCAGTCGGTTGGCCCTGCATTGTCCCGCCCCTGGGCAACCTTTTCCAAAGGTCCGATCGCGTTGTACTGTGACGAGTGGGTGCGATCTGAACAATGATGTATTATACACGTAAACACATTGTTGTGCAAAAATATGCAATAACATTGCCAACATAAAACGTGTAAACGACACTTGCATTCGGTGGAGGTCATAATGTATACAAAATTTCAAGGGCATCACCGGCGGCAACCCTCTATTTTGTAAAAATGCCGGCTGAACCGGCTTTTTTCATTCTATGAAAAAATCGATCCAGCGAGGGTCGAGAAATCCTGCTTATCGGCGGGATCATTACAATTGTTCGTCTGTTGTCACTTTTTATAAGCGAACCCGAATCAGAGGAGAGACGATGAAAACATTGCCAATTGCCGATTCATTGAGCACCTTGCGGGAAAAGGTCATGGCAAAAGGGTTTGCAAGTGCTACCGGCTGTTATGTCGACAAGGCCCGCGGCGCCATAATCTATGATGTGGAGGGCAGGGAATACATCGATTTTACCGGCGGCATCGCCGTGATGAACGTCGGTCATTCGCATCCCCGAGTGGTGGCGGCGATCAAAGAACAGGCGGAAAAATTTACGCACACCTGCTTCATGGTTCTGCCATACGAACCGGCGGTGCGGCTGGCACAGAGGCTTTGTGATATCGTTCCCGGCGCTTTCGAGAAATCGGTCATGCTGACCAACAGCGGTGCCGAAGCCGTTGAAAACGCCGTGAAGATCGCCCGGTACCATACCGGGCGACAGGCGATCATCGCATTTGAAAATGCCTTTCACGGACGCACTTATCTGGGCATGACGCTGACGAGCAAAGTCAAGCCCTACAAGTACGGCTTCGGACCGTTTGTGCCGGAAATATACCGCATGCCCTTTGCCTATTGCTACCGCTGCCCGTTCAACCTGACCTATCCGGCTTGTGCGGTCGCCTGTGCCGATCAATTAGAGGATTTTTTCATTTCCCATGTAGCCCCCGAAGTTACCGCGGCCGTCATTGTCGAACCGATACAGGGCGAGGGGGGCTTTATCACTCCCCCGCCGGAATATTTCCCCAAATTGAAAAAAATCTGCGAAGACAGCGGCGTCCTGTTTATTGCCGATGAAATTCAGACCGGCATCGGCCGCACCGGCACCATGTTCGCCATGGAACACTGGGGCGTCGAAGCCGATATCACCACGGTGGCCAAAAGTTTGGCGGCGGGTATGCCTCTGAGCGCCGTTGTCGGCCGGAAAGAGATCATGGATTCTGTCCATGCCGGTGGTATCGGCGGGACCTACGGCGGCAACCCGGTCTGTTGCAGCGCCGCCCTGGCAGTTCTGGACGTCTTCGAAACCGAACACCTCCTGCAAAAATCCCGGGAACTGGGGCTCAAACTCCGCAGCCGGTTGGACGCGTTTAAGGACCATTACGAGATTATAGGAGACGTTCGAGGCATCGGGCCCATGCTGGCCATGGAACTGGTCAAAGACCGTGAATCAAAACTGCCGGCTGCCGATGAGGCCAAGGCCTTGGTTGGCGCTTGCCGTGAAAAAGGCTTGCTGCTGCTCTCCTGCGGCAGTTACGGCAACGTTGTTCGGTTGCTGATGCCCCTAGTGATTACCGATGAACAGCTTGCGCGAGGACTCGCCATCCTGGAAGACGGACTGGACGGCCTGACGAAATGACCGGCTGACCGGAAGGGCGAGCTAAAAAACTTCTCTACCCGGTGACATCGATTGGCGATTGAGGAATTGGCCCATCGACCCTTGCCCGAACGCGTTTCCGCCAACCGGGTTTCGACAAAGGGCGTCACTTTAACACCCCTTAATTCAACAACTAAAAAGGAGGCCTACCCATGAAAAGAAGTACGAGCGTGTTACTCACCGTAAGACTGTGCCTGGTGGTGGCGGTCGCCATTTTTTTACTCGGTACCGGCGGCGGCCTGCAGGCCGCGGATGAGGTGGTCCGGATCGGCAACATCATTCCTCTTTCGGGACCCTCGGCATCGGTCGGGCAGCAGGGGCGGAATGCCCGTGAAATGGCGGTCGAAGAGATCAATGCCGCCGGCGGCATCAAATCCCTCGGAGGGGCCAAGCTGGAGATGCTCTACGCGGATTCCGAATCCAAACCGGAAAAAGGGGTGTCGGAGGCCGAGCGCATGATCAACACCGAGAAGGTTCACCTTCTGACCGGCTGCTGGAATTCCGCCGTCACTTATCCGACCACCGCCGTGGCCGAGCGATACGGAATTCCGTTTGTGGTGCCGGTATCGGTGGCCGACAAGATCACCGAGCAGGGCTTCAAGACCGTCTTCCGGATTGCTGCCAAAGACAGCTGGTGGACCCGGGACCAGTTTGCTTTCCTGAAAGACATGCAGGAGGAGTTCAAGACCGAGATCAAAACGCTGGCATTCGTTTACGAGAACGGGGACTGGGGCAAAGGGTTTGCCAGCCAGTGGCGGGCCTTGGCCGAGAAAAACGGTTACAAGATCGTGCTTGATGAGCCCTATCCGTCAACAACTACGGATCTGAGTCCGGTGGTACAGAAGATCCGCCGGGCAAGGCCTGATGTGCTGATGCTGGTATCCAACGCAGCCGACGCCATCTTGCTCACCAACACCCTGGCCGACTACAAGGTCAAACCCAAGGCGATCATTGCCAGCGGCGGCGGGCATGCCGACCCGTCCTTTTTGAAGGCCACCGGCAGCAACGCCCGCTATCTCTTCGACATCGTCGAGTGGGAGACAGACGTCAACAAACCCGGTGTCAAGGAGATCAACGAAAAATTCAAAGCCCGCTACGGTTACAACCTGGCCGGTGAGTCGGTGGACGCCTACATCGCCATGTACGTGATCAAGGATGCCTTGGAACGGGCCGGTTCTACCGACCCGGTGAAGATCCGCGAAGCTCTGGCTAAGACCAACTTGCGCAGCGGTCCGGCCATGATCGCCTCCTACGATGCGATCGAGTTCGACGCCACCGGCCAGAACAAACATGCGGCCCTGTCGATCGTTCAGATCAACGACCTGGGCAACGGATTGGAACGCATCACGGTATGGCCCAAAGGGGCCCGGCGCGCCGGATACACACCGGTATTTCCCATGCCTTAGCCCTGAGTAAATAAATTCGTTATCGAATTTATGAATCGATAGACTTAACAGGCGATCGGGAGGCGGACATTAAACGTCTTTCCGCCTTCCGGTCGGATTTTTCCTCAGGGCAGGAGACCCTCATGATGTATATACTGGAAGATGCCATCAACGGCATTCTGATGGGGTCCATTTACGGGTTGACCGCTTTGGGCCTGACCGTCATTTTCGGGGTGCTTAAAGTCATCAACTTTGCACACGGGTCGCTGCTGATGGTCGGAATGTACGTGGCCTACTGGACGGTCGTGCTGAGTGGTCTGCATCCTTATCTGGCACTGGTGTTCGTCATTCCTGTCATGTTTCTGTTTGGTTACTACCTGCAGGACATCCTTATCAAGCCGATCTTCAAGGCTGAAAAGAACGTTCGGGAGCCGATCACGGTCATTATCGTCACCACCGGCCTGTGGTACGTTCTGGACAACTTGACCCTGCTGATTTTCGGTCCCCAGTACCGCAGCATACAGGGCAATCCCCTGCAGGGTAAAATGCTGGAGTTCGGCCAAATGTTGATCTCCGTGCCGAAACTGTGGGGTTTCGTGACCGCCATCCTCACGGCCTTTTTCATCTACCTGTTTTTTCAAAAAACCCGTATGGGGCGGGCGATCCGGGCAACCAGCCTGGACAGGGAAGCGGCCAGTCTGATGGGGATAAACCAGTACAAGGTCTACAATGTGGCTTTCGGAATCGGAACGGCCACGGCGGGCATCGCCGCTGTCACGCTTGTGCCGTTTTACAATATTTTTCCCACCGTCGGTGTTCTTTTCGACATCAAGGGGTTCATCATCGTGGTCCTGGGCGGGTTGGGCAGCATCGGCGGTGCGATCCTGGGCGGTATCATTGTCGGACTGATCGAGTCGGTCGCGCCCCAGTTCATGACAGCCACCTGGACCGAGGCCATCGTTTACGGTTTGTTCCTGTTGTTCCTGTTCGTGAAGCCATCCGGTTTGTTCGGAATGAAATACGACTGGTAAACTTGTATCCCAAGAAAAAGGCGCACGGCATGACGAGAGAAAAATTCAACACCATCGCCCTGGCAGGAGTTGTGATCGTCGCTTTCGGCCTGCCGTTGGTAGTTCACAGTGCCACCTATCTTCACATCCTGGTCCTGCTCTGGTTGTATGCCTATCTCACCTCGAGCTGGAACCTGGTCGGAGGTTTCGCCGGCGTGCTGCCTCTGGGGCATGCCGCCTTCGTCGGTATCGGTGCCTATACCTCGACTGTCCTCTGGCTGCAATACGGCATCAGTCCTTGGATCGGCATGCTGATCGGTGGATTGCTGGCCACGATCGTCGGCATCATCATCGGATTGCCGACCTTGAAAATGCGCGGGGCCTACTTTGCCCTGGCGACAATAGCCTTCGCCGAAGGCTTGCGGGTGATGGTGGAAAATATCGATCGCCTGGGCCCGTTCGTGCTGAACGGTCCCCGCGGTTTGCAGATTCCGCCGCTCGAGACCGGCCTCTATAGTTTCATGTTCATCAGCAAGGTCCCCTACTACTACATCATCCTGGTCATGCTGTCGGGGGTGCTGGCGTTCACCTGGTTCATTTCACGCTCCAAGCTCGGCTACCTGCTCAACGCCGGGGGAGAGGAACCGGAAGCCGCCATGGCCCTGGGCATCAACGTGGCCCGCACCAAACTCATCGCCATGGCGATGAGTTCCTTTCTCACGGCTCTGGCCGGTACCTTTTACGCCCAGTTCACCCTCTATATCCATCCCAAGAGCATCATTTCGTTGGACCTGTCCTTTGAAATTGCCTTTATCGCCCTGATCGGCGGGCGCGGATCGATCGCCGGTCCGGTGCTCGGGGCCCTTTTGCTGCGACCGGTCAGCGATTTCTCACGGATTTACTTCGGCGATACCTTGCCCGGGATGCACCTGATCATATTCGGGGTCGTGCTGATCCTGGTGATGCTTTTTCAACCGCGGGGACTGCAGGAACCGTTGACCCGGATCTATAACAGGTTGCAGGCACGGCTTTTCGCGTCAAAAGCCATGGAGACCTAACAGATGAAGATTCTCGAAGTGCAGCACCTGACCAAGGACTTCGGCGGGTTGCGCGCCGTCGACAGCCTGGACCTCGATATCGAAGAAGGCGAGATCCTGGGGTTGATCGGTCCCAATGGTGCCGGTAAATCGACGGTGTTCAACTGCGTCGCGGGTGTCTTCCCGCCGACCAAGGGGCACATCTATTTTCGCAGCGAGGAGATCAGCGGGCGCAAGCCGTGGGACCTCTGCAAGTATGGGCTGGCCCGGACCTTTCAGATCGTTAAACCCTTTGCCTCCAAGAGTGTCCTCTACAACGTGATGGTGGGAGCGTTCGCTATCACCGATAAAACAAGCGAGGCCCGCGAAAGGGCATTAGAGGTGTTGGAATATCTGAATTTCGAGGATCGTAAGGATACGCGAGCCGGCAACCTGACCATCGCCGACCGCAAACGGCTTGAAATTGCCCGGGCGCTGGCGACCGACCCCAAACTGCTGCTGCTCGACGAGGTGATGGCCGGCCTGCGGCCGTCTGAAGTGGACGATATGGTGTCCATTATCCGTCGGTTGCGCGAACAGGGCGTCACCATCTTTGTCATCGAACACATCATGCGCGCCATCATGGCCCTTTCCGACCGGGTCGTCGTCATTCAATTCGGTCAGAAGATCGCCGAGGGATTGCCGCAACAGGTCGCGGCCGACGAGAACGTGATAAAGGCCTATCTGGGGGAAGAATATGCCGTTTCTTGAGCTGAAGAACATCGACGTCTTTTATGGCGATGTGCAGGTGGTTTTCGACCTGTCCCTCAGGGTCGAGGAAGGCGAGGTGGTCAGCATCATCGGCAGCAACGGCGCCGGTAAATCGACCCTGCTCAAAACCATTTCCGGCTTGATGACGCCGGCCCGGGGCGAAATCCTTTTCGAAGGTTTTCCCACCCACGACCAGCCGCCCGAAAAGATTGTCGAGCGCGGCATCGTGCAGGTGCCCGAGGGGCGCCGGCTTTTTACGCTCATGACCGTGAAGGACAACCTGATCGTAGGTGCATACAACAGCCGCGCCGACCGGCAAAGGGAGAAAACCCTCCAAGAGGTTTTGGGCCTGCTGCCCCGGCTCAAAGAGAGGGAGTCACAGTTGGCCATGACCCTTTCGGGTGGAGAGCAGCAGATGGTCGCACTCGGCAGGGGGTTGATGGCCCGGCCCAAACTGTTGATGCTCGACGAGCCGTCGCTCGGCCTGGCGCCGATTCTGATCAGGAACATATTTGAAACCGTTCGCAAGATTGCGGATCAGGGAACAACGGTGCTGCTGGTGGAACAGGACGTAAAAAATTCTCTCGGCTTGAGCGATCGTGGATATGTGCTGGAACACGGACGGGTTGCCATGGAAGGAAAAGCCAAGGAGCTGTTGGACGACCCGCACATCAAGACCGCTTACCTGGGAATATAGAGACATGCGGCGCCTTGCCGCCGGCGTGACCGATGCCGCGTAGCGCTTCAACATCCGCGAAGGACTGCGCCCCGCAGACGATCGGATACCCGAGCGTTTCCACCGTGAGCCCTTGCCCGAAACCGGTAAGGTGATCACAACCGAACAGATGAAACAGCTTCTTGGAGACTACTACCGGGCCCGCGGCTGGACCGAAAAGGGCGAACCAATGCCGGAAGAATAAACGCTTCATTTTTATGCGCCGTGGTGTCCAGGGCCATGAGTGTTTAAGTGCTGTGTGGCCCCCCGCCGGTTCGGCGTCACTGCTTTTCAATGCTGAAGACAAAGCCTTTTGCATGTTTTTTCACGATCGCTTCGATTACCGTGCGGGCGTCATTTTCATGAGCTTCGACAAGGATGTCCATCCAGCCCATCCCGGTTCCGGTCCGCAAGATGATGCCTCTGCCGCTTTCGGCGATGGTGCTCGCAATTTCATCCCTGACGGCCAACTGGTGCTGAGACGCAAAATCATCTCCGGCCCATCGCATAACGATCCGCAACTGACCGCTGTCGAATCCGCCGTCGCTCTGACGGTCCTCATCACTTGTGCAGCGGACCGCTGCAAACACGATCAATATAAAAAGGACGGGTATTCTCATCTTTCATTTTTATCAGATTTGTGGGAAAATAGCACCCTTTGTCGAGTCCTGACGGGTCAATGCGGAAAGGTTGGGGTGCAGAAACATGAAACTCAATGGAATCATGGGCGTTTTTTCGAGTGATTTTGCCGTGGATCTGGGCACCGCCAACACACGCATCTACGTCAAGGGCAAGGGGATCGTATTAAACGAACCGTCGATCGTCGCCGTTCGAACAATCAGCGAGTCGAGAAGCAAAGCGATCGCTTTTGGTTTGGAAGCCAAAGACATGCAGGGCAAGACACCGGCCGATATAACCCTTATACGCCCCATTCGCGACGGCGTCATCGCCGACTTCGAAGCAATCGCCGCCCTGCTCAAGTTTTTTATTCGCAAAGTCCACAGCCGGTATAAATTCGTCAAGCCAAGAATTGTCTTTGCCGTGCCGCACGCCATAACCGAGGTCGAAAAGCGTGCCATCAGGGAAACCGCCGAAATGGTGGGTGCTCGGGAAGCTCCTCTGGTCAGTGGCCCCATTGCTACCGCCATCGGCGCCGGGATGCCGGTCACAGACGCTACCTGCAGCATGATCGTCGATATCGGGGCGGGAAAGACAGAAGCGGCGGCCATATCGCTTTTAGGGATCGTCCAATGCCAGTCGACCCAATCCTCGGGCGACCAAATGGATTTTACCATCAGCCAACACCTCAAGAATTCTTACGATCTGCTGGTGGGCGAACACACGGCCGAGAATATAAAGGCGCAGATCAGCTGCTTCAGCGCTTCGGATCAACCGAATGAGGAAATAGAAATAAGGGGCCGCGACCCGCACACGGGAATCCCCAAAATCTTGACCGTCCCGACACAGGAAATTTGGCGGTCAATGTCCGGCCAGATCGACGCTGTCGCCCACCAGATAAAAACCGTGCTGGAAAATATCCCCCCCGAGCTATCGGCGGATGTCATCGACAGGGGCATCACTTTGACCGGTGGGGTGGCCATGCTCAGAAATCTCGGACGCTACTTGGGGACACAACTCTGCCTTAATGTGAAAATCGCCGCGGATCCTCTTTCGACAGCGGTACTCGGTGCCGGACGGCTTCTCGAAGAAGATAAGCTGCTGGAAAGAGCATCGATCGATTAACTTTTTTTATTTCCCTTGCACATTCCACAGCTTGATTCCCATCGGCAGTGCACCAAGCGGAGGCGTGATGGACTTTTCGATTCCTGCAGAACTCGTGGCAGAGTTGGAAGATTTCGACGTGTTTCTCAAGGAAAAGGTATCGCCGAACCTGCCGACCTGGAACCGGGAGGAAAGTGTTCCACGAAGCTTTTTCCAGTTGATGGGGAGCGCCGGATGGTATGGATACCGCTGGCAGGACGAACGTCTGGTCAAACGACCCGGTTTGCGCGAGACCTTGATCCTCGAGCGGATTGCAAAACTGTCGCCAGGGGTTGCGGTTGCCGCGTTGATCGTCTCCGACCTCGGTTTGACGGCACTCAATCTATTCGGTACCGACGGGCAGCTAGAACGTTTCGGGGCCGCAGCCGTCAAGGGCGAAAACCTTATCTGCTTTGGCAATACCGAGAATCTGGCCGGTAGCGATGCGGCCGGCATCACCATGTCCGCCGAAAAGACGAACGGCGGCTGGGTCTTGAACGGTTCCAAAGCATACACGACCAACGGACTGGTCAGCGATCTGGCCGTCGTCACGGCGGTAACCGAACCGCAGGCTCCGCGCAACCGGCGGATATCGATGTTCTTGGTCGAGTTGGATTCGGAGGGAATCAGCCGTAAAAAACTCAACAAACAGGTCTGGATCCCATCCGATTTGTCGCGGATCGAATTTAATCAGGTCTTTGTTCCCGATGACCACTTAATGGGCAATCAGGGGAAAGGCCTCCAGCAAACGCTGACGGTTTTCACCAACAGCCGGATTCCCATCAGCGGCCTGGCCCTGGGAACCGCGGCAGGGGCATTTGATTTGGCTGTGCAGCGGGCAAGAAGCCGCACGGTTTTCGGCAGACCGATTGCCGAGTTCCAGTCCAAGGCCTTCGAGATCGCCGATTTCTTTGCGCGTCTCGAAGCCGCCCGGTTGATGGTCTACCGCGCCGCTGTCGCTATGGACAGCGGGGCTGATTTCAGGTTCGAGGCCTCACTGGCCAAATACCTGTCGGTTGAGATTGCCAAGGAGGTATGCCCGTGGGCGGCCGACCTGTTTGGTGCCGCATCGGTTGTGCGCGAACACCCGGTGCACAAATTCCCCATGGACGCCTGGGCCGTCTCTCTGGCCGAAGGCACTCAAGATGTGCAGAAGCTGGTCATATTTCGTGGAATCACGAAGAAACGGATCCAAAACGACGGCTGTGGGTTCACGAAAAAATAAAAGCGTATACCGTATCCATTGGTTGTGACTTTTGAACGTTGGGTAACCAGGCAACCGATCGGTAAGAATGAGTGAATGTCAAGAAATGTTTAATATTGATGACATCACCCGGCAGGTGCGGCATAACTGCGACATTTCAGATGCGCAGCACGCAGGGCTCTATTCCATATGCGGTCTGGCCTTGCGGTTGAGGGATCTCTACAAGTGGGAAAACCGGCTGCCGCCCTGGGTTGAAAAGGATTCCGCCGAAATTCTGGATTGGATCGACGCCAAGGAAAACGCGTGGGAAAAATTGGTCGACATGAAGCCGGCTGACCTTGCCATCGGCGGACGACGGTTCGATCTCTTCGACACCTCGGGTATAAACGCCGTTCTCGAACCCCGCGGCCTGTACTACGGTGCCGGTTATGCCCACAGCCTGAAGCCGACCTTTCTGCTGGCCCGACTCGAGCAAACGTCGAAGGTTGACGGCCACACCGTTTACACCCTCGGGCGCGAGCTGGCGCGCGATCTGCTGACCATCCCGGCTCTTTCCCAGGACGACGGTATCATCCTGCGGCGAGAGGCGGCACAGCTCTTCTTGTGGGACAAGATTTTTTACATCAAAAAGTCGGGTCGCCCAGCCCTCAAGTTCGCCCTGTTTCATTGTGGTATGAAGAATCCGCCCAATGACGAGCTGCAGCGCAACCTGGACAGAATCCTGGCCGTACAAAGCCAAACCTACATCTATCATGAAATCGGTGAAAGAGAAGACACGGTTTTCGACCGCGACAAGTGGCGTGAGATCATTGCCGCCTATCCCCACACACCGGTTGAGCTCGCGACCCGTGCGATAAAAGATCTTCTGGCCGATACCGGTGAAAAGGGTCCGCTGCAGCATATCGTGAACCAAAGGGATGCAGCCGCCTTGGGACTTTTCGTGGCTTTCTTCGATGGCTTGGGAAAGGAGTTCTTCCCGGAACTGTTTGTCGCTTTTCAGCTTTTTACCGGCTCCGGCGACTGGCAGCTGATTGCCGAAGCGGCCGCTGCCGGCAACCGCACCGCCCGGCAGAATGCCGAAATTATTCAGGAAAATCACATGGAAGGGCAGCGTCGGCAGGACCCGCAATGGGCGGCGCGGGAAATCGAAAGGTGTCTGCTCGGCGGTATCGGCACGCGCAGGTAAACCGGCGCCGGTGTTCTCTGCTTTTATTAAAACTTCCATTGTGTGGATTAAGGGTCACGGTAAGAAATAATTCCACACGATTGCGCCGGATTATGGTTTGTCTACAAGGCACATCCACCTGCGCATATCGGGATACGTGTGGGTGGATGTAACGCAGTAGACGGGCCAT
>JARROL010000014.1:30007-43669 GCA_037383965.1 Desulfobacterales bacterium
ATTCGGAACAGCGCGTCTATTCCGGTCGAGATTCGGGAACGGCTGATTCGCCTGGCCGGTAAGCGGGTGACCGCCGAGGGGGTGCTTATCATTCATGCCTCGCGGTATCGGACTCAGGAGCGCAACCGTCACGATGCTGTCGAGCGTCTTGTTCAACTGGTCCGGCGTGCCGCTGAAAAACCGAAACGCAGGGTGAAGACGAGGCCGACCCTGGCATCCAAAGAGCGTCAGTTGGCGAAAAAACGACGTCGCAGCCACATCAAAAAAATGCGGCGCATTGTTACGGGAGACGATGTCTGATGGATTAATTTTGCCGTGAGCAACTGAACCGGATCGAAGCCATGAGACGTTTTGGCGTGCACGAGAGACGATGAAGGAAAGGAGAGGCGATGAAAAAACCAGCTTATCCGATTTTGTTCAAGTCCAAGAGCATCGGTGGACTGCGTCTGAAGAACCGGATCACCATGGCGCCGCTTTACCTGGGGTATGCCGCAGAGGGCGGCAGGGTGTCGCCGTTGCTGGAGGCACACTACCGAATGATGGCTCAAAGCGGAGCGGCCATGATCGTCGTGGAGAATTCCAGCATCACGCCGGCCGGGAGCGGATCCTCCCGGACGCTGCGCTGTGACCATGACCGTTATGTTGGTGGACTGGCAAAAATCGCCGCAACCATCAAAGAGCAGCGGTGCCGCGCGGCGCTTCAGATTAACCATGCCGGGCGCTTTGCCCACTCAGCCGAGCCGGTGTCTGCATCAGATGTGCCGGCTTTTGGTCGTACTCCCCGGGCATTGGAGAAAAAAGAGATTACGACGATTCAGAAGCAGTTCGCGCGTGCCGCCCACAGAGTCCAGAAGGCCGGGTTCGATGTGGTTGAGCTGCATGGTGGCACCGGATACCTGCTGAGCCAGTTCGTTTCGCCCCGGACCAATTTGCGAGACGATGCCTATGGCGGATCGATCGAAAACCGCATTCGTTTTCCGATCGAGACACTCAAACGCGTCAAAGACCAGGTGGGCGATTTTCCGGTCGGCTATCGCCTTCTGGCCGACGAGTGGCTACCCGGCGGCCTGACAGTAGCAGACGCCGGGGTTCTGGCTTCGGCGCTGGCGGAAAACGGCGTTGCATACCTTTCGGTCATGGGTGGAACCTATGAATCTTTTTTCTTGCCCGATGTGGTCAAAAAATCACGCCGCCCCGGCTACATGGTGGCGCTGGCCCAGGCCATCAAGGCGGCGGTCAAGGTGCCGGTGATTGCCGCCGGCAGAATATCAAGCCCGGCCAGGGCCGAAGCCATATTACGTGATAACAAGGCCGATCTTATCGGTCTGGCGCGCATGCTCTGGGTCGACCCTCACTGGCCGCAGAAGGCTCGCCGTGGCGATGATCGCAAGATTCTCAACTGCAATACCAAATGTGACGCCTGTTTACAGTTGGTAATGAAGGGCCAGCCGGCCATTTGTCCACGGTGGCCGAAAGAAAAACGGGCTGCCTACCGTGAACTTTTTCAGTGAGGCTGGATAATGGCTTTAGACGATGAGGTGGCTTGATTTGTCCGGTTAAATTTTGCTGTGATCGATCAGGCGGAAACGGTAAAAAATGAGCGCGGATTCAGAAACCATAAGATATGCACCCACAGAAATTGTCATTACAAAGGAAAATGCCGTCTTCCGTCTCGATGCCAACGGCTGCTGGCATAATGAAAACGGTCGGTTCCGGAACAAAAAGATCATCGATTTTTTTCACGCGTCAATCCGTAAAGATGACGGTGGTTATTTTTTATTTCAAGAAAGGGACAATTTTACGGAAAAAGTTTATTTCCCGTATGAAGACACGGCACTGTTTGTTTTTGACGTGATTTTGAGCGACCCCGTTACGTTGGTGCTCAACACCGGAGAACGGTCATCGCTGGAGCCACAGAAGCTATATACGCAAAACGACGGCCTGTATGTCACGATCGGTGAGCACCGGGTTAAGTTTACCGAACGGAGCCTGTTGGCGATTTCGGGTCTCATGACATTCGAAGATGAGAACTATTTCATCCGCCAAGCCGGCCAGAGATACCCGATTGCGAAGCGCTGAGCGCAATGATTTTGAAAAATGGGTGGTGAAAGTTCTCCACCACCCGTTTGTTCTTAACGGCCTGACAGTTTTTTTCCTCCATGGGGAAATTTATGTAAGACCGAAATAGCAGCTGATCCCGACGCGGTGACTTTGTCGGCCCCCCGAACGGCGATATCGACCTATGGGACTGAACCGGTTTTAGACGCACGCTAAGCAGCGGCGGCACTGGCCGGGTCAAACGGTGTACCCGGTGGATAAGCCCGTTGGGCCAGTTCGCGGTCCAGCATCAACAGACCCGACTTATCCTGGCCGACCATCTCAATTTGATCGGCTATTTTTGAAGCATTGGCTTCTTCCTCGACCTGTTCGTCGGAAAACCAGGCCAGCAGAGGTTCGAAGGAGTAGTCTTTTTCCTCCCTGGCAATGGTTGTCAGGTCGTTGATTTTACCGGTAATGAACTTTTCGTGTTTGTAGGCATCTTTGAAGGCCTCCGACGGTGACGACCATTCGGTTTTGAGCTGTTTGAGATCTTGTAGTTCGATTTTACCGCCCCGATCGATAATGTGATTGAAAAATTTCATGGCGTGAAGCATTTCCTCGTGTGCTTGGCAGCGCATGTAATGTCCCATGCCGTCGAGGCTGACGGAATGGAAGTAGGCGGCCATGGAAAGGTAAATGTAATAAGATTCGAGCTCGTTTTTTATCTGGTCGTTAATGGCCTTGTTCAGTCTTTCACCGATCATCGTGCAACTCCTTTCAAATGCTGCGTTGAATAGCCAGGTAATGCGAAATCTCCCCATTTTCATCCCTTACGGGGGCGATTTTCCACTCCATTATGAATTCCGAGCCGTCTTTGCGGTAATTAACCGCCTGCCCGTGAAAAATTTTGCCTTCGGATATGTCGCGGCGCAGCCGATTCAGCACATCGCGATCCGTTTTTGGACCCTGGAGAATCGTCGGCGATTGTCCTATGAGCTCACCTCTTTCGTAACCGGTCATATCGGTGAAGGATTGGTTGACGAAGACGATGGGATACCCCGATTTGTTCTCAGTGATCATGATGGCATCGAATGAATGGGTGATGGTCACCTCGAAGAGCCGTTTCATCAGTCCTTTAAATTGCTCGTCGTGATCAAAAATAGCCATGAGTTCAGAAGGTTGCGTCATTAAACAGTCTCCTTTAGGTGCCGATTACGTGCATTTTTACTGTTAGGAGGTAAATTAATCATCGCCGCTGCTGCCGCAACCCTTAATTGAACATGAACGCTCGGTCTCACCATCGGAACAGAAGCCTTGATCATGATATGTTCAGAACTTGTGTCCATCCACGATGTCGACAAATACGACAAAATCCTACCTTGGGTCGTTGTTCGAGATTCCGCGCCGTTCGGTGTCGACGGACCCGGCCTAGTGTCGTCATAAGCATGCACCGGATGCGACTGAGAGATCTTGGATTAGGGTCTTCTTGACAGGAGAGGTAACGGACTTAACTTCGAAATGAGGAAATCAAACACCTCTTCAACACTAGAATTGAAGTAGGGTTAATCAGTTTCCTCAGACAGTAAATGGTAATCAGCCATATTACCATCTTCTACCTCCTTAAACGGGTGGCTCACGGCAATCGAGCCGCCCGTTTTTTACATCCCCACAGTGCGTGATCTATGGGCTCACTGAAAAATAATGTCTCGTGCATTACCGGCCGGACGACGCAACGTCCAAAATTGTGACCTTTTTTGTGAGCCTTAAAAGAGGTGAGAGAGGAAAAAAACATGTGGGCACTGCTCGACCGGATTCCCTACCCGCTGCTGATTCTGTTGTCCGTTTTCATGCTGCTGGCGCCGTTTCGTCCGATGCCGCACGTGTTGGAAAAACTGATTATGTTTAAAAATGGGGCGCTTAACAGGCCGGTCGACATCTTCGATCTCTTTTACCACCTCCTTCCGACCATTTTGCTGGCACTCAAAATAGTCAGGACCTATTATCGCTGAAGCCCACCTTTGGCACGGTTGGTGGTTATGGGCCACCGGCCGTCGCCAGTGGTTCGCGGTGCATGAGAGACTTCAACTTTTCGATGTGACGTTCTTCTTCGGCAACGATCTTATTGAGTTCCTGCAGGGCTGAATCGTCCTGGATAAATGCTTCGAGCATCTGGTAGAAAAGAATGGTGTCCTTCTCGAATTCGATAAATGTCGCGATCATTGTGTTGATATGGTCGATGCGGCTGAAGTCGACGTCTTCCAGTGAAAAGCTCTGGCCGGCCAGGAGATTTTTGAGCAGATCGCGTCCCATCTCTTCGGCCATCGGATTAGGTGGTTCCAGGGTGAGTTCTTCCTGCATTCTCGAGAAAAAACGGGCATGCCGGGCCTCTTCGTCCGCCATCCACTCCAGCAGTAAGGACAGGTTGGGATCGGATAGCTTTTTAATAGCACCACGATAGACGTTTTCGCCGTTTTTTTCCAAGCGGATGGCTATGTCCAATACCTCTTTTGCTGAAAACACCATTACCTCCAAGATTTTTCTTATGATTAGCGAATGGGGAGAAACCATTCGTTCGCCGCGAAATCTTGCGCTCAAAAACGCAGTGTTTCACGGATACGACAATTACCCTCAGGGCATTATGTGATCTATACAAGAAACCGAGGGTGAGTTCAACCGCGTCCGATCAAAACCAATAACAAACTGAAACACAAATGAATATATTATAAATTCTATTGGCACTTGCCGATTTATCTCGATTGCTTTATGGTTAACATCGTCAGCGTTTCTGCCAAAAGTTAGTTAATGGGCCGGCGCACGCCGGATTCACCCACGCACAGGAATATGATATAAATCAATGAACTTTATTGACAAAATAAAACAAAGCGAGACGGTGAAAGGGCTCTTCCTGGCTCATCTCATTATATTGCTGCAAATCCTTGTCGTTGCCATCATTGGGATGACGGTGGTTTTTATCGGTGGGCTGGCTCGGTATCTGCTGTGGGTTCTGCTCGGCGGAGGCGCCCTTTTTATTGTCTTGGCTTACGTTATATACCGTCGCTTCAGAACGAGCGGGCGTGACCTCATCAAAGATCTCGATGTGTCGACACTGCAGGGGCGTCCTTTCGAAATCCGTTTTCTTGGCGGGTTGATGTCTTTCAAGGTGGGTGAGTCCGATAGCTTGCCGGCTTTGGAACACAAAGTCAGCCGATCGGTAGCGCAGCTGGAAGACACGGAGACCATCCGCAAACGGGAGTTGGCCGAACTGGCACAGCTGTTGGCCGACGACTTGATTTCCCCCGAGGAGTTTACCAGCGCCAGGCAAAAAATCATGCGGTCCAATTAATTCCTGTTAGAGGATCGGCTACGACACGGATCGACAGACATTTTAAACGCGTCAAATTTAACGGAAAGGTGATGAACGATGCTGCTCGAAAATATGGCGTATACAGAGGTGGAGACATACCTGAATGAAAAGGATATCGTTCTCGTACCCGTCGGCTCCGTTGAACAGCACAGCCCCTATGGCTTGATCGGCACCGATTTTATCGTGGCCGAGGCGATCGCCCGCACGGTCGGTGACAACCTGAAACTCATGGTTGCTCCGTCCGTCAGCTACGGTGTTTCCCCCCATCACATGGCCTTCAAGGGTACCGTCGCGCTGCGCCCCTCGACGCTGATCATCGTCGTCGAAGATATCGTCCGATCGCTAGCAGCCCACGGATTTAAGCGCATTCTCTTCATCAACGGTCACGGTGGAAATATCGTTCCACTGGAGACAGCCTTTCGTCAGCTAAAGGACGAAGGGCTGTCCGGTTACTTCGATGTGTTGTCATGGTACATGCAAGCCGATGTTAAACAGGCCTGCCGGGAAGCCTTCGGGGACGGTGAGGGTCATCATGCAACTCCCAGTGAAGTGTCGATCACCAAGTACCTAAGGCCATCGGCGTTCAACGGCAAGGCCGTCACCGAACAAAAGGTCGAAAATCCTAAATATTACTGGCCTCTGACAGCCGCGGAGATGAGAACATTTTTTCCCGATGGCCGAATGGAATCCGCACCTTGGCTGGCGACGGCGGAACTGGGAAAACAAATCGCCGCCAAGGCTGCAGAAGACTTGGAAAAAAAGATAAAGGACATCCTGACCCTGAACGTCCTCTGAGCACCGTCATTAGGATTGTTTCTTGATCTCTTCCAGGGTGTCGAGATCACAAACATCGAAAGCCCGCCCGCAGCCGCCGCAGAGCATTTCGCACTCATCAGTCTGACGACCCCTGCGGCGTTTCAACGGGTAGCGGCAGTCGGGGCACTTGAGTTCCGTTTCGGTCTCCCTGTTTTTTGGAGATTCCGTCATCGCATCTCGCTTTCTGTTCAATTCCGTCTTTCGCAAGCCGCACACCACACTTTTCGGTCGTTTCGATTCGGATAACCTGTTCGATAAAGCCGACACCCGGCCGATCTGACGGAGCAGACGATTCTCTGCCCCGTTTAGGTACCGCTCTGATCGATGCAGCCGGCTTTATGCGACCTTGTCGTATACGCCGCGATAATTGACGTACAGATCGTACACTCTTCTTTTAAGCCGCTTAATTTTCTTAGAATCTTCAGGGCTCGACCACCTGGGTTCGCTGATTGAAAAGAGTGCATTGGAGAGTTCGTCGATAACATGTTCGGTGGCTTCGCACCATTCACTCGTGCAGACACCTGCCATATCGCGGGCCTCGGTGATATCTTTATCCAACATATCAAGAGACTTTTCCAGTGCTTCGACGTATGTTTTCCACGCACTGACCATCTCGGTTTGAATTTCATCTTTCGGCATGGACATGAAGAACCTCCTTTGTAAATATTTTAGATTCAATTGTACCCGGTAATTGCATAACCATAATACCGGGTAGAAAGGGGGTCAAGGAGGTCAGCAGGCAGAGGATTGCGCAAGCCGTTTTGCAAAACGGCTTGCAGGTTCACCTAACGGTTGTGGTATTCGAGGTAGTAGAGCGTGGCCCCAACCGGGGCGAATGAGAGCAGTAAAATGTTCATGACCGGTACCAGAAACAGCAACCCGAATCCCAGATGAAACGGCAGGGTTTTCAGCAGGAATCTGAAACGCACTGAGAAAGGTTGCAACCTGCGGGCCGGCACCAGGTCGGTGTTGTCCCAGGTCAGGAAGATGACGGCAACGCCGGAGGTAATCAGCGTCAGCGCTGGTCCCAGAGGCGTCAACCAGCTCAAAATCATCAGGAGAAGAAGGATCAGCACCGGAAGGGTCGTTCGCGGGATTTCCTGTCTGAACAGAAAAAAGTACTGTTGCAACAACGGCTTGGACAGCGGGACCTGCTCCCGCCCGTAGACAAGACGCTCGGTGATGCGCGACATGGCATCCATGATGATGACGGCAAACAGCAGTTGGGAACCCAGATAGGCCAGAATAACGGCCACACCTGTCAGGAGCGCGGCCAACAGCCACGAGACCACATGCCAGAGCCACACGAGCCAGGCGCTCGCCGGTTTGACCCAGATAAGTTTCAAAATCTCCTGGTGGTGGTACAGAATGAAACCGGCCGCCAGAACGGTCAGCAAAACAACCAGGATAAGGCGTACCAGGCCGAGCATCAGCAGTTTCGGGGTCTTAATGGCCAGATGCAGTCCGCGCAGGTGGTAGGTTATACCCTTGACGAAATCCATTCTACACTTCCTTGTGCCGAATTTTTAAAGAAACGTGCGCAACCAGAGACCGTTCACAGGGTTGCAAAGTCCGATGTGCTTCAAAAACCTAATATAGTTCAGATACCCCTGGCACTACCGGGGGTATCTGAACTAAATTAGTTGTTGTCGTCCGTTGTAATATGGTATATTTTTATTAATATAGAGTGTTTGGCGAATTTACCACAGTTTTTTCGGTTTCGAGAGGAGGCAAAATGAAAGTCAAGATCGATTACGATTTGTGCATGGGCGACCGGAATTGCAACAAAGTGTGCCCGGATGTCTTTCAGTATGACGAGGATCAAATGCTCTCCACGGTTCTCGTTGATGTGGTGCCGGCCCATCTGGAGGATTCTGTCCGCAAGGCCGCCAGGGAATGTGCACCTGGTGCCATAATCTTAGAAGAATAAATCTGCCGGCATGTCGTGCACCAAAAAATACCGTTTGCGAGCGGCACTCCCCACGTTGTCGCAGTGCGCAGGTGCTCGCCTTTAGGTATCTAAGAATCCGGCAAACTGCAATGTAGTGAGTTTGCCGCAATCAGACAAGTTACCAGCTTGCATTAATTTGCGATGGACTCAGAGAATGTAAAAAACCTCGACGACGCGCTAAAAGATTACTTCAGTCAGTACGAGCTCGAAGATTTGTGCCGCCGGTTCGGCGTCGTTTTGAACTATTCCGGCACCAGTCCCAACCTCCGTCGGCTCGCCGTGGACCTTCTCTCTAACCCACAGACCGACCGGAATCGGCAATTTCTTCACACCCTGATCGGCGAATTGCTGAAGAGATGTCAGGAGCAGATCCAGAACACCACCCGCGAGGACAACCTATACCACAAACAGATGATCCTACAGCTCGATCAACTCAAGCTGTCTCTGGGCCTGGACAAGGCAGGCGCACCGACGCTTGAGAGCTTCCCGGAGCCGGGGGCGTCGATCCGATCGAATTTGACGGAGTTTTTCGGCCGGGCCGCCACAGCCGTTACCGTCGTGGACGCCGATCCCGCTGCCGGTACACTCGACTGCCTGCAAAAAGTGGCGCATCCCATTCGGCTTTTGACCAAGGAGCCCAGGGACGGCTTCGACCAAAATTTCGTCCGGGTGGTAAAGACCTTAAATGAACGCGGCAAAACGATCGAGATGAGACTGCACCCCGACATTCACGACCGCGTCATTCTTTTCGACCGTCGATGCTGGCTTGCCGGCGGTCCTCTAAAAGACGCCGCCAACACCCCTTCTACGTTGATCGAGGTCATCGATAACCGGGACGCCATTTCCGACCGCGTGGAAACCATGTGGCTCGCGGCCGAATTGCTCATCATCGGTTGAACCGGTCATTGGCGACCTCGCAACGCCTCAGGTTCACGGTAAGAAATAATTCCTCTTTCCGTCATTTACGCCCGATTTTTCGCGCCAGAACATCGATGTGCTTGGCCATAAAGACCAGTTCGCCGTTTTCTATCTGGGCATGCCGCTTTGCAATCCAGGCCTTGAAATGATCCGGATCGATCTCGGGGTGATGCGCCAATTCTACATCGATGGTGTGGACGATATAGTGCAGAAAATACGATACCCCCAGCGGGTAGCGGCGGCGGCGGGGATAAACGATCCAGTCGGATGCGCCGGCCGCCAGTATTTCGGTTTTACACTGCAAGAGTGTTACCAGAAGCCGGCGCCCTGTGCGGCTGTCGCCAGCCGGGCGTCCGCCGACAATGCGTTCGTCCATACTGCGATGGTATAAATGGATGACCCGATCGTCGAAATCCGGCGCGATCGCCGGCAAAAGGACTGTGTCACCATCGAAGTTCAAGCTGAGAAAGAGCAGCCCGCCATTTTCGAGAAGCCGCATCATGCCGGGCAGAAGCGTTTGAATGTCGACCAGGTCCATGTATGCATGCGCCAAAAGGAGACCGCAAGAATGCGACGCCGCTTCTGATACAAGTGTATGCACATCGCCCGTCTTTATATTCACCCGAATTCTGGTGGTTTCAACCTCCAGCAGATGAGAGGCGTCTTTTTTTCGGGTGACGGTGAAACCGACTCGTTTCGCCCATCGACTCAAACGGCGTCAGGCTGCCCGGGATGGTCCTGCGGCCATCCGTTCTATCATCGTGCCGATTCCGGAGCCGATTTCCAGCACCCGCAATCGTTCCACCGTCTCCTGGTCAGCCAGTTCACTCTGGAGTCTGTCCCAGACAGCGCGGTTTATCGAACGATCATCGATTGTTTTCTTAGCAACGAGGTAGTCGATGAAGTCATATGTCTGCGGGATCGACATCGGTCATACCGCAAGCGTTTTCAGAAAAACGTGAATTTTATTCATGGTCGCCTGCCACCCGGGATGCGTGCGGAAGGTCGCCAGGGCGCTTCGGCTCATGGCATCGAGTCGATTGCGGTCGGCGTAAAGGTCTTCAACGACCGTTGCCAGACCGGCCGAATCCCCAGGCGCCACAAGAAAACCGTTTTCTCCATGTCGGATAATTTCCCGGGCGGCGCCGGCCGACGAACCGACGGCCGGCAGCCCGAAGGCCATTCCTTCTAGAAAGACGATGCCGAAGGCCTCGTGGGAGTAAGGCAGGACCAGGAGATGGCTTTTTTTCAGAGTGGCGGCCAGAGAAGGGCCATCCTGGACGCCGAGAAACCGGATATTCTGAGACAGTTCGCAGGCGCCGATCCGGGCGCCGATCTTTCGGACATACGGTTTGTTCATGGTCAGACTGCCGACGACCGACAGGCGCCACACTCGCATCGAGACCGCAGACAGCGCGTCGATTAATCGGTCAAGACCCTTGTGCGGCAACACATTGGCCAGAAAAAGCAACCGCAAGGGACCCTTTTCTCGTGAGCGTGAGGTGATGGCATCGGTCGAAGACAAGGACCCGAGTCGGTCTCCGGCGGGCCGGGCGATGATGTGTGGGCAAGCACCGGCACCGCAGGCCGTCGCTGTGTCACGGGTGGTCCGGCTGTTGAAAATACAGGCATCGACGGATTGCAGGTACTGCTTTTCAACCACTCGAAACACGATGTTCTGACAGTTTTTTCGGGGTTGGCTGCTCAGCACCTGGTGCAGGAGCGCCACAACCGGTCCGTTGCTGACAGCACGCAGACGCCCGTTCTGAAGGAAAAGAGACGGATGGCAGAGACCGTCCTGCAGCAGGACATCCGGTGGACGGCGTCTCAGTTGCCGCAACAGAGACCGCGAGAAATTATCGGCCAACTGCCGTCCGTAGCCCCGTCCGGGGAAGAGCGAAAATATATCCACAACATGTCCCCGGCTGCGCAGGTAATCGACCAGGATGCGGTCATAGAGCGTGCCGCCGGTCAGGGTTTTCAGGTCGCCGATGATGACCAGCCCAACCCGCATCAGAACTCTTTTCGATATTCGGCCCAGGCAAATTCATTTTCCCAGATTCTGACGGTGAGGCCCCGCAGGTGAGAATCGAGGGATGCCGCCAGTGCAACGCCCATCATCCGGGCCAGGTGCTCCAGGCTCGGGTTGAGTCCGGCGAATTCGGGCAGGGAATTAAGCGTTTTGCCCCGGTAGCGGCCGACCTGTTCCTCCAAGGCGGCCGTCACGGCATCGATGTCGATCAAATAGCCGTGTCGATCCAATTGACGGCCTTTCAGGCGGAATTCCACTGCGTAGTGGTGTTCATGGAGGTCATTTTCCGCACCCCATTCGCCGCCGATCAAAAAGTGCCGGGCGGTAAATTCACGTCGAACAGCGACTGCATAGCTCTCTTTGCTCCTCATCTTTCCTCACATTGGTGAATTGCCGTAGGTCAGTACGACCTGAACGGCTGATTCAGGCTGCCGGTCCAGCAAATCATAGGCCTGCTGAGCCTTTTCAACCGGAAAACGGTGGGTGATCAAATTGTCCGGCCGAACATTCCGAATCATATCCCAGACCACCGCCAACCGACGTTCCTTGGTCCAGCGGCCTGACATCTCGGGGGCGATGGTGCTGACCTGACTGCTGATCAAGCGGATTCTGTTGCGGTGGAACGCCCGGCCAAGATCCAGGGCTGCTCGGCGCGTCCCGTACCACGAACCAACGATGATTCTCGCACCGAAACCGCAGAATGAAACGGCCTGGTTCAGGGTTGCCGGGTCCCCCGAGAGTTCATAGACGAGATCGGCATCGCCCTGCAGCGCCTCATCGTCAAGGATATGGTTCGGATCGCCGATGTTCCCCCGGATAAAGGGATCGAGTGCCTTGTGTGCGCCGACCTCCAGGGACCGTTGGCGTCTGAACGCATAGCGGTCGAAGGTCACCAGCTCGGTTAGAGGGAAGCGCGACAGCAGGGCGGTGGTCAAGAGGCCGACGATGCCCTGTCCGAGCACCAAGACCCGCTCGCCGATCAGCGGTTGTCCGTCCATCATAAAGTTCACGGCGGTCTCCATCGCGGGCAAGAAGAGCGCATTTTCGGGAGTTAGATCCGTCGGTAGGGGAATCAGCGTCGACGGACTCGCCAGATAGTGACTCTGATGGGGCTGGAACGAAAAAACCCATCTGCCGATCCAGTTCGCATCGACACCCGGCCCGGCGGTAACGACTCGGCCGACGGCGGCATATCCGTAGCGGAGAGGATAACCAAAAGTTCCTGACAACGACGAAATAGTGCTGTCGACCGGCCAACCGTCAGGCGCCAGACCCCGGTAAATCAAGAGTTCGGTGCCCGGACTGATGGCGCTCATCCGGTTTTGCACGAGGACCTGGTCCGCGTCGATTTCCGGAAGCGGTTCTTCGATCACCGATACAGCGAAAGGTTTTTCGAATATGACCGCCGTTCGTTTCATGCCGCCTTCCAATCCGGCTGTGCCCACAGGATCATGTCGTTTCCCAGTTGTTGATAGGCCACCTTGACAAGCGGAACAAAGGGGTCCATTCCCGTTCCACGGCCATCGATGGCATTCAATCCGCCGATCAGTTTCGGTGCGACGGTGATGATGATTTGGTCGACAAGCCGGGCCCCGACAAAGCTCGTTATGACCCGGGCGCCGCCTTCCACCATCAGGATGTTGATCTTATTTGCAACGAGAATCTCCATCAGCGCCCGCAGGTCGATTTTTCCGTCTACGGCGGTTTGGCACGGCAGTACGATTGCACCGGCCTTCAGCAGGTTTTCGCGTCTGGTTCCGTCGGATTCTCGGTGGCTGACGATCCAGCACGCGCTGTCCTCTCTCTGCAGCAGTCTTGCATCCGGCGGTGTTCGCAAGCGGGTATCGAGAATGATCGGCCGGGGGCTGCGACCATCGACGAGTCGGGTGGTCAATTCCGGATTGTCGTTCAAGACGGTGCCGATGCCGACCAAGATGGCGTCGCTGCAGGACCGCAGTCGGTGGGTCAGGGTCATCGATGCCGCGCCGCTCAATCGAACTTGGCGTCGGTCGCGTGCAGCGATACTGCCGTCCAGGCTCTGGGCGTATGTGAGAATGACGAAAGGACGACCCCGCTTTCGGCGAAACTCTTCGGCGCCGGCCAGCTGCTGTTTCAATCTGTCGAGCATTTCGATCCTTTCGCTGGGAGTCTATGCTCACGTTTTTCATAACAGGAAAGCGGCCCATCGCCAAGATGATAAAACAACGTCAATCGAAAAAATGAAACTCAAGATGTGTGCCGAGCCGTCATTCCCAGATATTTTTCTTCCGGCCGCCACAAGGACAGATTCCCGGAGCCGGAAATCAACAAGGCGGCCGCAGCAACCATGAGCAGGCACCACATTGGATCGCTTCCCTGATGGCTGAACCAGAGACCACTCAGCAGCAGGATCGGCAATGCCGCCAGTCGACCCATCACGCCGAGAGAGACCATGACAACCGACAGCAAAAGAATCGATCGCGTAATCGGCCCGAAGTTATAAAACGGACCCTCTGCGTTTCCGCTGAAGAAGGCGGCCGTCTTTTCTAAGGCCACTTACGA
>JARROL010000015.1:0-18046 GCA_037383965.1 Desulfobacterales bacterium
GCTCCGATCAGACGATCGGCATCGGCCGTGTTGTTCTGCAGGCTCGGGGAGGGGATTGTCAGAGTCTTGACCCAGCCTTCTTCTCGATGGTGCATCTGTTTTTTACTTGTATAATGACAAAACGCTTCGGTTCAATCAGGAGGACAGGAGCCCTATGGCGGAGCCGGTGGGAGGACCGCCGTGCGCGTTCCGGCCGGCGGCCATCAGCCCAGTCTTTTTTTCCGCTCCACCTCCATAACGATACGGTGCATCACTTCTCCGGCTCTGCCTGCGATCAAATAATCGCTGACGCTGTGCGTCAACGGTGTCGGTTCGGCGTTTATTTCGATCACGCGTGCTCCGGACTGCTTGGAGATGACCGGTATGGTTGCCGCCGGTTGCACCGTTGCCGATGTGCCGATAACCAACATAATGTCGCATTGCATTGCGAGGAGCTGTGAACGACTGAGATGCCGGGGCGGGATCTGCTCGCCGAAAAAGACACATTCGGGCCGCAGGATTCCGCCGCAACTGCATCGCGGGGGGAGTCGATCCATCCCGACCGTACGGGTCGGACGGCGCCGGCCGCAGTCGAGGCAAGATTGCCAGGCGAAATTGCCGTGAAACTCGATGACGTCGGTGCTTCCGGCTGCCTGGTGCAGACCGTCGACATTCTGGGTGATGACGGTCTTGATGATCCCCAGTTCTTCCAGACGTGCGAGACCCTTGTGGGCATCGTTTGGCAGCGCCTGATCGACCACGTCTTTCATGCCTCGAATGAGAACATCCCAGACCTTGACCGGGTCGCTCATGAAGGCATCGATGTGGGCGTATTCCATCGGGTCGATTTTTTCCCATATGCCGCCCGTGCCTCTGAAGGGGGGGATCCCGCTTTCCACCGAAATGCCCGCCCCGGTCAAGGCGATCACATATGTTGCCGCCATCAGGTCGCCGGCCGCTTTGCTGATCAAGTCATCCAATGTGATATTACTTTGAACGAGCCCTCAGTATGCTTGCGCTTGGATCAGAGCTCGAATTTCGCGTTGCACCGCACCCCGAAACACTTCAGATGGTGGCCGGCCGCCGCAATCCTCTTGCGGCAGTCGGCGACAATATTATCCATTCCGCGATCGGTGCGGTCCTGGTTGAGGTGGAACAGGCCGAGCTGCTTGACGCCGGCTTCACCGGCCAGACGAAGAACGTCGGTGTACACCGAGTGGCCCCACTCGATGAAGGTTGCATACTCCGCCGGGGTGTATTCGGCGTCGTGGAACAAAAGGTCGGCCTCCTTTGAAAAATCGAGGTAGTCTCTATAGGCTCGGCCACCACGGTGAGTGTATCCCAGTTCATTGTCGGTCAAAAAAACGAAGGTCTTGTCTTTTTCGATAAACTTGTACCCGCTGCCGCCGTTGGGATGGCTGAGCGGAATAGGGATCACCTTCACCGATCCGATATAAAAATCGGTCGGGCATGCCTCTTCGTACTGCATTCGAGCCTTGATATCCGCGTATTTCACGGGAAAATTAGGCGGTGCCATGACCTTGGACAGTATTGTTTCCACAAATTTACTGTGAAAGGGGCAGCGGTGCATCCGAAATTCGGAGTCTTTTGAATAGAGCGGCTTGAAGTAGGGAAATCCCATGACGTGATCCCAGTGGGCATGGGTGAAGATGAAATGGAACTGGCGGCGTTTTTCTTTGAGGAGTTGATTGCCGAGACGGCGGATGCCCGTTCCGGCATCGATGATGATGATGTCACCGCTGTGGGTTCGAATTTCGATGCAGGTGGTGTCTCCGCCGTACTTGAGGTAGGTTTTCCCGGAAACGGGTATCGATCCGCGGGACCCCCAGCATTTGATGATCATCGCTCCGCCTCAATAGACATAAATAAAGGTCACTTTCAAAATGGGCACCCTCACTACGGATTCATTCCCAAAATGGTATGCCAGAGGTCTTCACCGATCCATTGCTGCCGTATGATGGACCCAACCCGGACCAAATGCTCTCCAATTGAGCCGGCTTGACTGCGCATCAGCCCTGACAGAATAAACCATTTTTTTCTGCCAGCAGGTTGTTATCCACAGCCAGGGTCGAGCGGCTGCCCAACGCTGTGGCGGCAAGGGATAAAACCCCTGTTCCTGAACCAAGGTCGATGACGGATTGAGGATCCTCCTCGGTATAAACGATTTCCAGGGCGCGCAGACAGTCACGCGTCGTCGCATGCGTACCGCTCCCAAAAACCACCCCGGGATCCAATATGAGTCGGTGAAGGTCCTCTCCGGCGTCATTTTCATTTCGTTCGATTTCCCAGACCGGCACGATATCGAACCGGCCGACACGATAGGAGACCGGGCGTTCTCCAAGCCACTCGGCATACGGCATCTGATAGGCGTCGATCATTTCCAGCTGGGGCTGGGCCGCAAGGAGCGCGGCGATTCTTTGGCGACACGCTTGGCTGTAAAAGAGAAAGGAAAACCCGTCTTCTTCCCAGTTACCGATGAAGCCGGGGGCCGAAAGGTCCATTCCCGGCGCCACACGGCCCTTCAGATAGTAGATATAAAGCTCTTCATCGGGGCCGCCGACAATCGCCTCCGGTCGGTCACTCCCTTTCATATTTCGGCAATTGGTCCAGGTACCACTCCATCGGATCAACCAGCGTATACCCCAGGTCCTTGAGCTTGCGCTTGATACGGGCCACATTCTGGGTCAGCAGATAAGGAAAGACCGCGCGCTTGTCTTTCTCAAAGTAACGCGCCACCAGAACGCTGCCGAAAGAAATGCCTTCCTCGGTGATGGCATCGACAATCTTTTTCATCTGGCCGACCTTTTCTTCCACCAGGATGCACAAAAGGGTACCCGGCTGGCCGAAGCCCAGCACATTGATAAAGGCGCGCAGCAGGTCACGCACGGAGAGAATCCCCTTGAGTTTGCCCTCCTTGTCGACGACCGGCAGGGCACCGACTCTCAGCTCCTGGATCAGCACCAGTGCATCCTGAATGGTGTGGTGCGGGCCGATCGTTTTCGGGTGGGTCGTCATGATATCCATGACCTTGAGATCTTTAACTTTTTCCGTTTCCGCCGTGCGGGCCGGGTCTTTTATCATACTGAACGGCAGGGCGCTGCGGATATCACGGTCGGTTACGATACCGATCAGCCGGCCGTCGGCATCTATTGCCGGCAGATGGCGGATCCGGTTACGCGACATTTTCTCGTAGGCGTCAAAAACACTCGCCTCCGGAGTGGTGGTGATTACCTTTTGGGTCATCGAGCGGCTGACAAACATTGTCTACCTCCAGTGTGTGCGTCTTTCAAAAAAGAGCGGAAATGACAACGAAAGATCAAAAGATTTCGGTGCGGCCATTTATTCTTCCAACAGGGCGGCGACGTGGTTGCGGGCGAGTTCAGGCAGACGCCGCAGGCAGTATCCGCCTTCGAGCACCGAGACGATCCGTCCGTTGCAGCGGCGGTCGGCGATTTCCATAATCCGCTTCATTATCCAAGAATACCACTCCGTGGTCAGGTTCATGTCCGACATATCGTCGTCCTGGTGGCCGTCGAAGCCGGCTGAAATAAGCACGAAACCGGGTTGAAACCGCTCGAAGTCTTTCGCCAGGTTTTCCTCCACCACGGCCGTGTATTCCGCATCGCCTTGGCCCGGTAGGACCGGGATGTTTTTGGTGTACCCGTAACCCGGGCCGGAGCCGAATTCGAACTCTCTTCCGGTGCCGGGAAAGGCGAAGGTGGGGTGCTCATGGAAGGAGTAGTAAAACACGTTCGCGTCCTGCTCGAAGATGTGCTGGGTGCCGTTACCGTGGTGGACGTCGAAGTCGATGATACCGATTTTTTCGATTTGCCACTTTTGCTGCAGATAGCGCGCGGCGATGGCCACGTTGTTGAAGTAGCAGAAGCCCAAGGCGTGGTCTCGCTCGGCATGATGGCCGGGCGGACGCACGGCACAAAACGCGTTGTCGATTTCACCCGCCATCACCATGTCGATGATTTGCAGGATGCCGCCTACGGCCAGAAATGCGGCATCATAGGTGTCGGCGCACATTTGGTTGTCAGGGTGTTCGAAGACTCTTTTCCCGGAGAAGCAGGTGTCGCCGAAGCGGTCGATGTAGGCACTGTCGTGGACGGTCTCGATCCATTGCCGTTGGGCGGGGTTGGCTTTGATGCTGACCAGTTTGGGCAAAAGCCCGCCCTCTTCTATACCTTTGTAGATGGCAGTAAGCCGTTCCGGTACTTCAGGGTGGTAAGGACCCGTTTCGTGGAGCAGAAATCTTTCGTCATACAGGAAGCCTGTTTTTCTCATATAGCCATCCGGGGTCAAAGGGTGAACCTATTGGACGATCTTTTGAAAGATCTGGAATGCGGCCTGAACCGAACGGTTGTCTTCCGGCAGCTCGATTGTGGGACGGCCGTTGAGATCGAATTCATAAATCGTATCGTCGGTGGGGACGGTCCCCGCCAGTTCGAGCCCACCTTTCTCTAAAATGTCGAGAACTGTTGGGGAGGGAGGCTCCTTGGCCTGGTTTATAACGGCACAGCTCTTGCCGACGACGATGTTGAGTTCGCTGGCCAGCTTGTTGATACGGACGGCGGCCTGGATGCTGCGACGCGATGTATCGGAAACAATCAGGAGCACATCCACGTTTTTCGTGGTCAGGCGGCTGATGTGTTCCATACCGGCCTCGTTGTCCATCACGACATAGGGGTAGTTGTTTTGGATCCGATCGAGAAAATTGGTCAGAAGACTGTTGGCCGCGCAGTAGCATCCGGCACCCTCCGGTTGGCCCATGACGATCAGGTCGAACCCGTCACTTTCGACGATGGCCTCTTCGAGCCTCATTTCCATGAAAATATCCTTGGTCATTCCGCTGGGGACGCTTCCCTTTTTCATGTCTTCGCGGGCGCCCCCGACGGTGCATGCAATGCTCATTCCCAGCACTTCGTTTAAGTTGGCATTGCAATCGGCGTCCACGGCCAGAATGGGCGTCTTGCCATTTTTTACCAAATATTTAATCAACAGACCGGCCAGGGTCGTTTTACCTGTACCGCCCTTTCCGGCCAGAGCAACCGTATACGTCATTGGGTTTCTTCTCCTTCCCGTTTTGATATTAGCACAGATTTTAGCGGTTTTGAAATTGTTTAGGCCAGTTGGGTCAAACAGTCAAGGGGCATCGTTGAGGAGACCGCGTAGAAGTTGATTGTAAACCGTGTCGACGGTGTGTCCAAAAGCGGTATGATTCATAAAAAGCACGCTGGAGAAGGTTTCTCAAATCCCTTGCAAAAGACGCAGATCATATGCTAATTGTATAAATTTTAAATTCAATAATTACGGATTCTTAAAAAAATACACCGGCGGTGAGAACTCAATCCGGTTGTTCCGGGGTAATCGTGATGACGGCCGGTTGCACTGCGCTGCAGGTTGCCCGTTAGCCCACTATCAAAATTTAGAGGAGAGGCACAATGGACTTCGAGCTGAACAAGACGCAGAAGGATATCCAGAAAGCAGTCAGGGAATTCACCCGGGGAGAATTCGACAAGGATCTGGTAATGGAGCTGGAGAGAAATCACGAATTCCCTGAAAAAATCTGGCGCAAGGCCTGTGATCTCGGACTTGTCGGCGTTCATTTTCCCGAAGAGTATTCCGGCCAGGGGCTCGGATGTCTCGAAGACATTCTGGTGGTCGAAGAGTTGTGCCGCGGCGATTCAACCATGGGCAGCGCTGTGGCCCTCTCGAGTTTTGCTTCGGAAATCGTTCTGCACTGGGGCAGCGCCGAGATGAAGCAGAAATATCTGCCCGCCGTGGCCGAAGGCCGCATGCTTTCGGCCGGAGCTTTCACCGAACCGGACCACGGCTCCGACATCACCAGAATGGACACCACCGCCGTTTTGGACGGTAACGAGTGGCTCATCAACGGTACCAAAACTTTCATCACCAACGGTGGATTGGCCGGATTTTATTCGGTCATGTGCCAGAGCGACCCGGAGGCTCGGCCCAGCTATCGCGGTATCAGTTTGATACTGGTTGAGGCCGATCGCAAAGGCGTGTCGACCGCGGACGTTGGACAGAAAATGGGCATCCACATGATGGCGACGACCGAAGTGAACTTCAAAGACGTGCGGGTACCGGCGGCCAACCTGATCGGCGAGGAAAACAAGGGCTTTTACCATGTGCTGCATTTTTTCGACGAAAGCCGGATACAGGTTGCGGCGCAAGCGCTTGGCATCGCCCAAGGCGCCTTTGACCGGGCCATCGATTATGTCAAGAAGAGGGAGCAGTTCGGGAAAAAAATAGCCCAGTATCAGGTGACCCAGCACAAACTGGCGGATATGGTTACAAAAATCGAACTGGCGCGGCTGATGACCTACAAGGCGGCTTGGAATTTCGACCAGGGCCGCATCGATCCAAAACTGACTTCCATGGCGAAGATGTATGCGGCCCGAACGGCGGTCGAGGTGGCCGATGAGGCCATCCAGTTGCTGGGCGGTTACGGTTACATAACCGAATATGAAGTCGAACGGTTCTATCGGGATGCCAAGATTACCGAGATCTACGAAGGCACAAAGGAGATCCAGAAAAATACGATTGCCGGTGCGCTGCTGGGCAAACTGAAGTAACCAAAAATTGTCAGAGACAATTTTTAATAATTTTTTCTTTGAAAGGTCACTGCGATACACTTTTCAGCAAAAGGAGGAAAACCATGCTGGATATCGTCAAGAAAGCCATGTTGACCGGGATCGGGATGGCCCTGCTGGCCAAGGATGAGATGGAAGAGCTGGCGCGCGAGGTCGTCGAAAAAGGAAAAATGACCGAGCAGGACGGCAAGAAATTTCTGAACGAGCTGCAAAAAAGATATGAAGATGTACAGGGCAAGCTGGAAGAGCGGGTGGAGCAATTGGTCAAAGACATCCTGAAAAAAATGGATGTCGTCACGGGCGAGGAGCTCAAAGCCATCAAAAAGGAGATCAGGGAGCTGAAGAAGGCGATTAGCAGGGACGCGGAGAGCGCTTGATCATCCGTTAACAGGTCATCACCCCTTTAGGGCCCGCTCAAAAATAACGTTACATATTGGACGCCGATGCATCCCTTCAGGCACCGTTGCGAAGGTTCAGAATATTGCGATTTTAATGCGTTATTGTGCTTTTACAACCAGGCGCCGCAAGGCCCGAAATTGCGAACTCATATTTTCATTAACCCGTGTGTTTGCGGGCGTAAAAACCGCAGGCAAGACCTTACATGCTGAGCATCCGAAAAATCGGTGTCATCGGCCGGACGTATCGCAATTTGAACCGTTACCGGCAGATCCTGGCCGTATTGCTCAAATACGGCTTCAGCGATTTACTGGAACTGTTGAAGCTCGATCAGTACGTTGCCGCCGGATTACAGCTGATATCCAAAAAACAGCCGATCAAAATCGAAAAGCTCACCCGGCCGCAGGGATTGCGGATGGCCCTCGAAGAGCTCGGTCCGACATACATCAAGCTCGGACAGATTCTGTCGACCCGCCCGGACCTGATCCCGGTCGACTTTCTGCAGGAACTCTCCAAGCTCCAGGACAAAGTCCCCTCGTTTCCTGCCGCTGCCGCCCGTAAGATCATCGAGACCGAGCTGAGGGTAACGCCTGAAAATCTGTTTGCCCAATTCGACGACACGCCGCTGGCATCGGCCTCCATCGGCCAGGTACACCGGGCCCAGTTGCAGGACGGTCGGGAGGTCGCGCTCAAGGTCCAGCGGCCCGGCATCCAGAAAGTCATCGAGGTCGACCTCGAGATCATGCTGCACCTGGCGACCCTGATGGAGCACCACATCGAGGAACTGGCCTTCCACCGCCCGATAAAAATTGTCGAAGAATTTGCCCGGACACTTGAAAAAGAGCTCGATTACCTGCTCGAGGCCGCCAATATGGAACGAGCGGCGCTCAACTTCAGTGGCGATCCAGCCACTTGTATTCCGGCCGTCTTCCGAGAGCTGTCCACAGCGCGGGTCCTCACCACTGAGTGTGTCAAGGGCATCAAGGTTTCGGATATCGAGCGGCTCGATTCTTCCGGACTCGACCGCAAGTTGATCACTTCGCGCGGGGCCGACATTTTGCTGCGCATGATTTTTGAGCACGGTTTCTTCCAGGCCGATCCCCATCCCGGTAATATCTTCGTATTGCCCGGCAACATCATTTGTCTGATCGATTTTGGGATGGTGGGTTCCGTGGACCGACAAACCCGTGAGACCTTTGTTGATTTACTGGACGGAATCGTCAAAAAGGACGCATCGAAAGTCGCTGCTGTCCTGTTGCAACTCACAGACTGGGAGGAAGAGCCGGACAGCCGCGCCTTCGAAGTCGACGTTACCGATTTTATGGCCTATCATCTCTTCAGGCCTTTGAAAGACGTTCGCATCGGCAAACTACTTCATCATTTGCTGGAGCTGGCATCGCGTCACCGGCTCCGGATTCCACCGAACATCTTTCTGATGATGAAATCCATGACCACCGTTGAAGGGGTGGCGCGCATGCTCGACCCGGATTTCGACCTCTTCGGCAGGGTCGCTCCTTATATCAGGAGCGTTCTCCTGGAACGGTATTCACCGCGACGCCTGTCGTCCGATGCCTTTCAGATGACCGCCGATCTGATAAAGTTCACCCGGCGGTTCCCTCAGGACCTGCTCGACATCGCCCGCCTGATTCGTCGGCAGCAGCTCTGCCTCAAAATAGAAGACCGGGGACTCGAGCGCACCCTTTCCACCCATGACCAAATCAGCAACCGCATCTCTTTTTCGATCATCATCGCCGCCCTGATCATCGGTTCGGCGTTGATCGTAATATCCGAGATCCCGCCTTTGTTTTACGGAATATCGTTGATCGGCATCATCGGCTTCACTGCCGCCGCTCTGATGGGTATTTGGCTGCTGGTGGCGATACTGCGCAAGGGAAGGCTTTAGGGATTTCGTTGGCCGGTTGAGCCCGTTAAAAACTGATACGCGGTCAATTAATCGGTGGGACATTTTCCGCAGTGTGCACCGTGGGGTAACCGTCATTCTTATTGCCGGGCAGCCAGGCTTCACCTAAACCACAGTATACCCTGGTCCTTCGCCGCCTTCGGGGCAGGTCCAGGTGATGTTGCGATAGGGGTCCTTGATATCACACGTCTTGCAGTGAAAACAATTTGAAGGGTTGAGTTTGAGCCGTCTTTCGCCCGTTTCTGCATCGGTTTCGATTTCGTAAACATTGCCGGGACAAAAACGTGTGCAAGGGCTGCGATAGGTGTCGAAGCACCGAGTGACGCACAAGTGGGTGTCGTGTACAATCAAATGCGACGGTTGGTCCTCGCGGTGTTTGGTTTTTGAAAGGTACACGCCGGTCAGTTTGTCGACATACAGGTCACCGTCGAAAATGGATTTGTCCAGGTCCCTGCTGCCGGCGCTCGGACCGGCTTTAACGGGGTCAAGAGTCGTGCAGTCTTCCTCAATGGGCATCCGCTCGATCAATCCGCGACCCTTGGTGACGTACTGGGCCCCCAGATGGATGAATTTGACGGCGCCCTTCTTGGCAAGCGCTTGGGCGAAATTTCTGCCTTCATAGAGTTCTTTTTTCAGCCAGCCGGCCTCAAAGAGGGTCTGGTAGGCGCTCAAAGACTCTTCGGTGAAGCTGTTCCGGGCAATGGCCGCGACGATGGCTTCGGCGGCGAGCATGCCGGATTTCATGGAGACATGGATTCCTTTTAGGGCCGGCGAGTTGTGCATGGCCGCACCTCCGCCCACGAAAACGCCACCGTTGGTCGACAGTTTGGGGATGCTGAAATAACCGGCGGTGGAAACCGTCCGGGCACCCTGCTCGATGACCTTCCCGCCCCGGATGATACCGGACACGAACGGATGGCGTTTGAACCGGATGAACATATCGTAAGGGTCGATCAGCGCATCTTCATACCCCAGACCGGTAAGGTATCCGATGGCAATCTTGTTGTCCTTCATCTCGTAAATAAATCCGCCTCCGGGCGTATTCATGCCGAGCGGATAGCCGAGAAAGTGGATGTCGTTGCTCTTGCCGCTCGCAAAGTAATGGTTGTCCGGCAGCTGAATCACCTCCTTGACACCGGTCTCGTACACCTGGGGCAACCTTTCGGCGGCGATGGTCAGTTTTTCTTCGATTTTTTTGAAAAGACTGCCCCGGGCCCCCTCACCGAAAACCGTCACCTTGGCCTTAAGATCGATTCCGGGTTCGAAGTTGGCTTTGTGTTCGCCGTCTTTACCGAGGCCTTTATCGCCGGTTCGAATCCCGGTCACTGTTTGTCCCGTTTCGTCGTACAGAACCTCGTTGCCGGCAAATCCCGGAAAGATATTGACCCCCATTTCCTCGGCGATTCCACCCAGCCAGCGGCAGAATTTTGACTGACTGATGATGTAGAACCCCTTGTTGTGAAGATAGCGAGGCACGAGGGGGGCTTGGAAGGCGCGGTTTCTTGTCAGATAATAGAAGGCATCGCCTTGAACCACGGCTTCAACGGGACATCCTCTTACAATGTGATCCGGAATGAGTTCATGCAGGGCCCTTGGATTGAGAATGGCGCCGCTGACCGAGTGTGCGCCGATGTCGGCACCTTTTTCGATCAGGGCCACCTCGATGCTCCTGTTTTTTTCATGTGCCAGCTGCATCAGCCGGACGGCGCCTGCCAGACAGGCGGGGCCCCCGCCGACGAACAATACGTCGAAATCAATGGACTCCCGTTCGACACTCATCATTCGGCTCCTTTAACCTGGTTTTCGCGAAAACATCATTTCGCAATTTGGGCCCTGCTTAGCACGACGGGCTGATTTTGTAAATCGGGAAGCGGTCTTGAAATCCGGTCAATCAGGATTACTATCTGTTGGCGGTAAGCGTCCTGCTTCTGGCGCACCAAAATAAGGCCGGCGTCTCCACCCGGATAAGCGGTTTCGAATGGCGGGTGAACCGCGAAGCAGCGGGGTCTCAGTTCGGACCAGGCCCGTTTTCAAACAAGGGGGTTGATTGTAACCACTAGGTGCACCTCGCATGCGACATCGGCATGGGGTCCGGTCCAAGACCCCGAAGGAGGTTCAGACCGGCAACCGCTCTTCGCAAATACTAATCCGGGCTTCGGCGCATCATTCTTAATGAACCGGAGCGGCACGAGCCAGGGCCATGTATTTGAACGGTAAAACGAAAGGAGGACGATGTATGGATAGCGCAAAGCTCGAATCTGTAGCACGGCAGCTTGTTGCAGAAGGAAAAGGTATCCTTGCGGCTGACGAGAGCCAGCCCACGATCAAGAAACGTTTCGACACCATCGCGGTCGAATCGACCGAAGAAAACCGTCGGGCTTACCGGAATTTGCTTTTTACGACGCCGAAAACCGAAAAGTACATCAGCGGGGTAATTTTATTCGAGGAAACCCTGCGGCAAAAATCTTTAGACGGTGTCGCGTTTCCGCAACTGTTGGGCGATAAGGGGATTCTGCCCGGCATCAAGGTCGATAAAGGGGCAAAGCCCCTGGCCGGATTCAGTGGTGAAAAAATCACCGAGGGTCTGGACGGTCTGCGCGAACGATTGGCCGATTACAGGGATCTCGGTGCGACATTCGCCAAATGGCGTGCGGTGATCACCATTGGAAAAGACATCCCGAGTCAGTTTTGTATCGATGCCAATGCGTATGCACTGGCCCGCTACGCTGCGCTGTGTCAGGAAGCCGGCCTGGTACCGATCGTCGAACCCGAGGTTCTCATGGACGGGCCGCATGACATACGGCGATGCCAGGACGTGACGGCCGCCACCCTTAAAAGCGTTTTCAGCGCCCTGTTTGAACATTGCGTCCTGCTGGAAGGTATGCTACTCAAACCGAACATGGTTCTATCCGGAACAGAGTGTCCGCAACAGGCCGGTGTCGCGGAAGTGGCCGAAAGGACGGTGCGCACGTTCCGGCAGGTCGTGCCGGCGGCCTTGCCCGGGATCGTTTTTCTTTCGGGCGGTCAGAGTTCCGAATTGGCGACCGAACATCTGAACGCGATGAACGCACTTGGGCAGCATCCCTGGGAACTCAGCTTCTCCTACGGGCGGGCCTTACAGGAGCATGCCCTCAAAACCTGGCAGGGAAGGGCCGATGCTGTCGCCGCCGCCCAGAGAGTGTTTCACCATCGGGCCAGCTGCAATGGTGCGGCTCGTTACGGCAAATACGACAAGGCAATGGAAGAAAAGGCAACTTGATACAAGCCTGATGAAAATTCGATGTACGACCAGGAAGCCGGTTTGACGGATCGATGATCGGCGGCATGAAGGACACAAGACCGACCAACAATTCCTTTACAGTTGTGATGTCAATCTATCTTAAGCATTTGCCCGCGGACACGGCGCTCTTCTGCGACTCAGTTCCCGTTGGCCGAATCGCTCGGATTGTCGGGTGATGAACGACTTCTGGCACTGGTGGCAGCATATACCCCAACACCTTGATCCGGTAATTTTCGCTATCGGCGGGTTCAAGCTGCAATACTACGGGCTGATGTATGTCGTCGCTTTTGTCGTGACATACCTGTTGGTAACTTACAGGCTTAAGCACGAAGAGCGGTTCCAGTTGACCCCCGACCAGGTTCATGCGCTCATCACCTCCATGATGCTGGGGGTCATCGTCGGCGGTCGTCTCGGATACGTGCTCTTCTACAACTTGCCCTATTACCTCAAGCATCCACTGGAAATCATTCTGCCATTCGAGTTTTCGAACGGATTCAAGTTTACCGGTATTACCGGCATGTCTTTTCACGGTGGTCTGATCTGCGTCATCCTTTTTACCTGGCTCTACTGCCGTAAGAACAGCCTTAGTCTTCTCGAGGTGGCTGACCTCTTTATTCCCGCCATTCCGCTGGGATACACCTTCGGCCGAATTGGCAATTTCATCAACGGAGAGCTTTACGGCCGGGTCACGTCGGCACCTATCGGCATGTTGTTTCCTCTGGCGCCCGGCAGCCAGCTGAGGCATCCGTCGCAGCTCTACGAAGCCCTGTTCGAGGGTGTTTTTCTATTCCTGGTTTTGTGGAGCCTGAGACAAAGGGTCCGCATACCGGGGGCTATGCTGGCGCTTTACCTGATCGGATACGGCACGGTGCGGTTTTTCATCGAATACTTCCGGCAGCCCGACGCCCACCTGGGATTCGTTCTTTTTTCATTTTCCATGGGGCAGGTACTGTGCCTGTTGATGATCGGTTGCGGAGTCTCTTTGCTGATCTATCTGCACCATCGGCAGGGGATTATCATAAACACCCGTTGAGGCGGGCATTTTTTCGGTAACGGTAGGAAGCCAATTTTTATCGTCATGTCGACATTGATTCTCTACAATACACTGTCCCGCAGCAAAGAGCCTTTTCGGCCGTTGCACGACGATTATGTCGGTCTGTACACCTGCGGGCCCACGGTTTACAACTACGCCCATATCGGCAACCTGCGAACCTATATCTTTGAAGATATTCTCAAGCGCGTGATGCTTTACAACGATTTTCGGTTGAAGCATGTAATGAACATCACCGATGTCGGCCACCTGACCGGCGACCGGGATATGGGCGAAGACAAAATGGAAAAAGGGGCCGCACGCGAGGGTAAAACCGCCTGGGATATCGCCGAGTTTTATACCCGGGCGTTCCAGAAAGACATCGATCAATTGAACATCCTGCCACCGGACGTCTGGTGCAAGGCTACCGATACGATACCGGATCAGATCGCACTGATTCGGACCCTGGAAGAAAAAGGATATACTTACCAGACCGGGGACGGGATCTATTTCGATACTTCCCGCGTCGAGAATTACGCCAAATTGTCCAACCAGAATCTCGACGCGCTCCAGGAGGGGGCCAGGGTGGAAAAAAATCCCGCAAAGCGGAATCCGACCGACTTTGCGCTGTGGAAATTTTCACCCGAAGACGCCAAGCGCCAAATGGAATGGGACTCTCCTTGGGGCAAGGGCTTTCCGGGCTGGCATATCGAGTGTTCGGCCATGAGCATGATGTTTTTGAATGACCATCTCGATATCCACTGCGGCGGGACCGATCACATCGACGTGCATCACACCAACGAAATTGCCCAAGCGGAGTCGGCCACCGGCAAGAAATTTTTCAATTTCTGGATGCACGGGGCGTTCCTGAACATCGCCGGCGGAAAGAAGATGGCCAAGAGTGCCGATAATTTTCTGACCCTCGACGCCACGTTCACCCAAAACGGAATCAGCCCGCTCGTCTATCGCTTTGCCGCATTTCTCACCCACTACCGCAAGCCGATGGAGTTCAGCGATGAATCTCTGGAGGCGGCGCGTAACGGTTTGGCCCACCTGCAGAACCAGGTCCGCAGCCTCATGGATCTGCAGAGGAAGGATGAGGGAAAAATCCTTCCGGATTTCAAGCGCCGGTTCACAGAGGCCATAAATGACGACTTGAACATGCCGCGGGCCATGGCCGTCGTCCAGGAGACGCTGAAAGCGGATCTCGACGAAGCTGATCGGTTGGCAACCGTGTTGGATTTCGACCGGGTGCTGGCTCTGGACCTTGACCAGGTGGGCAAAGAAGAGCGTCTGCCGACGGAGGTTTTGAAGCTGATTGAAGCGCGCCGAAAAGCCCGGGCCGAGAAAGACTGGAAAGCCTCCGACCGGTTGCGGGATGAGATTCAAGCTCTCGGCTATACGGTTCAGGATGGCAAGGACGGAATGAAGGTCTTCAAACAATCATAGTCCAACATATCCTACTTGGTGCCCATCCGTGGTTTCATAATAGGCACTGATAAGTTTCCGATCCAGAAAGGCGCAATTTTTCGCAAGTTTAGGGAAATCGGCGGCATGCTGCTGTATGCCGGACAAGCGATTTAACCGATTGACGCCGAAATTGCGGAAAAGGGCCATTTATGGACGGAAACTACTTGATCAGCCGCCGGCGCATGGCCCTCAAGGCCAGAACGGCAAAAATCGCAAAAAAGAGCAGAAGATAAAGAATGCTGAGGACAGGCGGTGTCTCGCGGGTACCGAGACTGAAGCAGCGCACCAGTTCAGTGAGGTGGTAGAGGGGAAAAACCAGCGCCACCGGCTGGACCCACGAAGGCAGGTTGGATACCGGGAAAAAAGTTCCACTGAAGAGAAACATCGGGGTGACGAACAAAAAGATCGGCAGATTGAACATGTCGATGGTGGGCACGATACCGGTGAAAAACATGCCCACGGCACCGAAAGCCAGGCCTCCCAGCAGGGCCGTGGGAATCAGCAGCAGGCCGAGAGGAAAACGGACATATCCCAGCACTCCTAAAACCAGCAGCATGACAGCGGCCGCGCCCACCGCCTTGGTGGCGCTCCACACGATTTCGGCAATGATGATTTCCTCGAGCGACAGCGGTGTGGACAGCATGCCGTCGAAGGTTTTCTGATAGTACATGCGGACGAAAGATCCGTAGGTGGTTTCGAAGAACGCATTCCACATCACGGCTGTTGCGACCAACGCCGGTGCGATGAAGGCCGTGTAAGACAGCGCGAGGCCGCCGTAGCCAACGGTGCCGATCAGGCCGCTGAACCCCAGACCAAAGGCCATAATGTAAAACAGCGGTTCGAACAGCGGGGTGATGAAATTGACCTTCCAGATTTTCTGATAGACCACCAGGTTTCGCTCCCATACCCGTAAAAAACGCCACGAAAAAAACGACCAGTCGATCATTCCCTGAGTTCCCTTCCCGTCATGCGCAGAAACACATCTTCCAGGGTGCTGTTTCGAAAGATGCACTTTTCGGAGCAAAACCGATCGCGTATCGTGTTGTGCAGTTCAACTTCCTCCGGTACGTATAGGATCAGGCGATCTCCCAGGTCGTCATGTTCGATGTGATTTGCCTTCACGTAATCCCTCAACGCTTGATCGGGACCCTCGATTTCGACCGCATTGCTGCCGGCGTGGCGGGCAATCAATTCCGTCGGGCTGCCGTCGACCAGAATGCGGCCATGATCGATGATCACCAGACGATCGCAGAGCCGCGAGGCCTCCTCCATGTAATGGGTGGTCATCAGAATCGTCAGGCCGGTGGCTTTCAGTGTCGCCAATTTGTCCCACACCTGGTGGCGGGACTGAGGGTCGAGCCCGGTGGTCGGCTCGTCTAGAATCAACAAGTCGGGCCGGTTGATCAATGCGCGGGCCAAAATCAGCCGTCGTGCCATTCCGCCCGAGAGTTCCATGACCTTGGAATCTTTTTTGTGGGTCAGGGCGAAGAAGTCGAGCAGTTCACGTGCGTGTTCGGCGGCTTCCTTTTTCGGGATCGAGAAATAGCGGGCATAGACATGCAGGTTCTGTTCGACTGTCAGGTCCGGGTCGAGGGTGTTTTCCTGATGGCAGACCCCGATGCGGGATTTGATGGGGCGCCAATGGGTCTTGATGTCGAGGCCGAATACTTTTAAACCGCCGCCGGTAGGCGGTGAAAAACCATAGAGCATCCGGATTGTCGTGGTCTTACCGGCGCCGTTGGGGCCCAGCAGACCGAAAAATTCGCCTTTTGCCACGGAGAACGAGATGCCGTTGACAGCCGCAACCCCGTTAAAGCGTTTCAACAGGTCTTGAACTTCGATCACGTTCGGCATGCGTATTCAGCTCCACAAAGGGGGTCAGCGGTCGATCTGCAGACGTTTTCCGGCGGGCTGGGGGTCGATATGACCCTGATAGAATGCCAAATGCCCGGAAACGATGGTGGCGGCAACAGATGAGCGAAACGTCAGTCCGTCGAAGGGGGACCAGCCGCAGCGGTACAGGATCGGCTGTTCATCGACAGGTTGCGGGCGGTTCAAGTCGACCAGGGTCAGATCGGCCCAGTAACCTTCACGGATGAATCCGCGGTCCTTCAAGCGAAACAGCCGTGCCGGGGCATGCGCGGTTTTCTCGGCGATCAGCGGCAGTGAAAAAAGCCCGTCGTGATGAAGTTCCAACACGCAGACCAGGGCGTGCTGCACCAAAGGCAGGCCGGCCGGGGCCTTGAAATACAGATTCTGCTTTTCGGAGAGTGTGTGGGGGGCGTGATCGGTGGCGATCACGTCTATTCGGTTGTTCTTCACCGCGTCGACCAGTGCTTTTCGGTCACCGGCGGTTTTAATGGCGGGATTGCATTTGATGCGGGTACCCCGGTTCGCGTAATCACCGTCGTCGAAAAAGAGGTGGTGGACGCAGACCTCGGCGCTGATGCGTTTGCTATCCAGAGAACCCTCCGACAGCAGAGTCAACTCCCGGGCCGTGGTCAAATGCAGGAGGTGCAGTTGCGTGCTGAAACGGCGGGCAAGATCGACCGCCAGGGCCGAGGAACGAAAGCACGCTTCCTCACTGCGGATGAACGGGTGAGCCGTAATGGGGATGTCGTGGCCGTATTTGGCGCGCATCTTATCTTCATTGGCTTTGATAGTCGGGGTATCTTCGCAGTGAGTGGCCACCAGGGTGGGCGTTTGGGAGAATATTTTATCAAGCGCTTTCGGATCGTCCACCAGCAGATTGCCGGTTGAAGCGCCCATGAAAACCTTTACGCCGCAAGCGGAGCGGGGATCGAGGGCAATGATCTCATCAATGTTGTCGTTGGTGCCACCCAGATAAAACGAATAGTTAGCGAAGGATCGCCCGGCGGCCAGCGAGAATTTGTTTTCCAGGAGCAACTGCGTGGTGGTCGGCGGCTGCGTGTTCGGCATGTCCATGTAGCTCGTGATGCCGCCGGCGACGGCGGCCCTTGACTCACTGTAGATGTCACCCTTGTGAGTCAGGCCCGGTTCACGGAAATGTACCTGGTCGTCTATCATGCCGGGCAACAGTATTCGCCCGTCGGCATCGATGACCCTGGCCGCCGGCTGCGATGACAAATTCGGCCCCACTTGCGCAATTCGGCCTTCGGCGATGAGGACATCGCCGGGTCGAACCTCTCCCTCGTTGACGATCCGGGCGTTGACGATCAAGATCGAATTCATGCTTCTGTAGTCCATCTTAGCCGATTTTCATAACCATTGGCTTCGGGCGATTCGGAGTAGCCCGCAACTGCAAATATAGCTGATTCGTACCACAGCTTGCCGGTAAAATCAAAAAT
>JARROL010000016.1:0-22908 GCA_037383965.1 Desulfobacterales bacterium
AACGTCTTAAGATTTACTGCTCAGGAAAACAAACGAGAGGTAGATTTCACACTATGGCAGCCTGTCTTTTGGATATTATCAAGAAACCTATAAAATTCATTAAAAAGGGCAGAGCACAACATATTGGGTGCGCCACGAAGGCGCAAATCACCAACGGGTGCGAGTCCCGTCCGGGAAATTGACGGTTCATCCCGGTAGCTACCTGGGCAGTGGGATAGGGAGACCTTCCTGCTGAAGCCTCAGGGACAAATGTAAGCCGTAAGGGCTGCAGCAACCTGGCAGGCCGTAACGCGAGTGAACCTTGAGAAGGCCCCGAAAGGACAGTTGTAGATGCCGACCCGCCCCATATTCGGGGAAGGCCGATGCAAGATGGGGAATCAACCGCCATAAGAACCCATTTTGATCTACCGGGGTAATGAGGACAGCATGTCAGGAAGGTGGTTTGAGTACCGTGGGAGACCCGTCCCTGACGCGGGGTCGCAACCTGCAACAGTGCTTTAGGTACTGGTCAGGGCGGGAGTCGGAGAGGGTCGTACGACCGTTGAAGCTGGGTAATGCCGGTGGAGGAAAGGACCCTTGCTTCTGGTATGCTTTTGATCGAGACGAGATAGGGTGATTGGACATGGTCCTAAGAACGCCTGACAAGATTCAGAATCTCCAGAGAAAGCTTTACCTCAAGGCGAAGTCGGAACCGGAATTTCGCTTCTATGTGCTGTATGACAAGATCTGTCGGGAGGATATTCTTATCCATGCCTATCGGTTGGCCAAGGCCAACGGTGGTTCAGCGGGCACCGATGGGGTGACCTTCGATCAGATCGCGTCGGAAGGCGTAACGGAGTGGGTGACCGGGATCAGAGAACAACTGCGGGCGAAGACTTATCGGCCGCAGCCGGTGAGACGGGTAATGATCCCAAAGCCGGGGGGCGGGGAGCGCCCATTGGGCATTCCCACCATACGTGATCGGGTGGTTCAAACGGCCACCAAACTGGTCGTTGAGCCGATCTTTGAGGCGGACCTGGAACCCAATGTCCACGGTTATCGACCCAAACGCAGTGCGTTAGACGCGATCCAACAGGTTCATCAATTGTTGAAACAGGGGTACACAGATGTCGTGGATGCGGACTTATCCAAATATTTTGATACGATCCCGCATCAGGCGTTGATGCAGTGTGTCTCCCGTCGGATTGTGGACCATAGTGTATTGCGGCTGATCAAGCTGTGGTTGAAAACACCGGTCGTGCACGATGAGGGCAAAGGCAGAGGGGGAAAGATCACAGGCGGTCGTAAGAGCACCTGTGGCACGCCCCAAGGGGGTGTGATCAGTCCGCTTTTGGCCAACATATACATGAACCGCTTTCTGAAACACTGGCGAATGCAGGGGTGTGATGAGATCTTTCGAGCACATGTGGTATCCTACGCCGATGATTTTGTCATCCTAAGTCGCGGTAAAGCTGCACAGGCCTTGGAATGGACCGATGCTGTAATGGAGCATTTGGGGTTGCGGCTGAACGAAACCAAGACCGTGATACGGAACGGCCGGAAAGAGACCTTCAACTTTCTGGGCTACACCTTTGGCCGGATGACGTTCAAGAAAGATGGAACCTGTTACCTTGGCGCAAGCCCATCAAAGATCAGCGTAAGTCGCTTGAAGCAGAAGGTCGGGGCACTACTTCGACCCAGTGAGAAAGGGGCGTTCCCGGATGTAAGAAATCGGTTGAACGCGCTTTTGCGGGGTTGGTGCACTTACTTTTGCTATGGCACGACGATGATTGCGTATCGGGCGGTGGAGCGGAACGTATACAACCGCGTCAGACGTTTTCTGGTTGAACGGCACAAGGTGCCTTCGCGAGGTATCAGTCGGTTTCCTTCGGAGCGAGTGTTCGGAGAACTTGGTGTAATGCTACCAAGGCCGATTAAACCTGTCGTCCAGCGTGTGCCTTGAGGAGAAGCCAGTCGGAAAGCCGGATGCGGTAGTTCCGCATGTCCGGTTTGATGAGCGGGGATGGGAAACGGAGTCATGGCAAGTCGGACTGAGGCGGCGTATCGAAAGAGACGCCAATAGCCACCGAAAGCCTAAAACCACCGCGCCCATCTTCGACTCTACTAGGCGCTTCCGCCCGGATCACCGATTGCGATTCGCGTCTGAAACTCACCGCCAACGGGCTCTAAGACCGGACCCGGCCCGGCATTTGAAAATGGTTTCGGTGCAGACCTGAAGACCGTGCTTTCCACGAGGCTTGGGAAGGAGGTCCGGTCCGAGACCCCGTATGCGGCTCAAACAGTCAGCCGCCGGTCGCAACCGCTCATCCGGACTCCAGCGCGTCATTTTCATGCATTGTGGCGGCCCGAGGGCCATGAGTGTTTAACATGTCAGTTGAAATCGGAAAATCGCCGGTAGCGGTAATCGACGCGCATGCCTACTGTGGGGTGATCGACCGCAGTTTTGCGCAGTCCTTAGAGGACTACGAGCAGCAGGTTGCCGGAACGGACATCGGCGGAGTTGCCCTGTTCTCTCCTGTTTTAGAGATCTACGACCGCCATGACTTCCATTTTACCGACACCCCCGCCTGGCGGTTGCGCAGACAGAAGAGCAACGCCTCTCTGGTCTTGCTGAAATCGGCGAATCTGACCATTTTCCCTTACTTTTTCATCTGGAACGATTTTGCCGTGGAGCAACTCACCGCAGCTCATCGCGGCATCAAGTGGCACCGCCACGCCGGTGAACCGGTCTACTGCTACGACGACCCGAAGTGTCGGGCCGCCCTGGACGAGATACGGCGCAGAAACCTGCCGGTGGTGTTGGAGGAGGAGTTGGGCAACACGCTCCGTTTCATCCGCGAGCTGGCGGATGGGATAACGGTGATCATTCCACATTTAGGGTTGCTCAACGGCGGTTTTCGATCCATAGCCGAAGCGGGCCTGTGGGAGCTGGAGAATGTGTGGGCGGACACTGCACTGGCCTCCCGGGACGAGATCCGTGAATACCTCCGGCGCTACGGTCACCGCCGGCTTCTGTTCGGGTCGGACTTTCCTTTCGGCAGTCCATCTGCCGAGCTGCGCAAGGTGCGCCGACTGGGACTCGATCCCGCTGTAGAAGCGGCGGTGCTGGGCGGCAATTTCAGCCGCCTGCAGGGTTTGTGAGAAGGGTCCCTGGTATAGAATTGTCTTTTCGAGGATAGCGTCGGGATCGACATTCGCTGTTGGTAACCGTTCACATCGATGCGGCAGATTTCAGGGATCGCGTGTTGAAATTCGACAGGACCGGCGGGCAGGAGATCGACCTGTCGGAGATGAGAGAACATGTCGAGATGGATAAATAGTATCCGCCCAGAAATGTTAGATTTCGGCCCCGACCAAGGCTGCAGCGATATTGCAACCGCAGGCGTAGCAGGGCTACGTCGAGGATTGCAAAGAGCGAGAACGCCGGCCAGGGCCGAAAGATGCCGGTTATGGGCGAATACGAGTAAGGGTCTGTGATTGCGACACGACTTGCAAACTTTTAGCAAACACTGAGAGCAGAATATGGTGGACATAAACATCCAGGATCGTGCCGCCGGAGCCATCATGGGCGCCTTCATCGGCGATGCCATGGGCCTCGGCCCCCACTGGTATTACAATCTCGCCGAGCTTCGCCGCGACTATGGCAATTGGATCGACGACTATGCCGATCCTAAGCCCGGCCGATACCATGCCGGGCTTAAAGCCGGCCAATTGTCCCAAGCCGGCTTCATCCTTGCGCTGATGGCCCGTTCGCTTGTCGATCGCGGCGGCTACGACGCGGAAGACTTTTGCCGCCGGATGGATGAAGATCTTTTTCCACTTCTCGACGGCACACCGGTGAGCGGACCCGGCGGTTATACCAGTCAATCCATCCGCGAAGCCTGGAGACGGCGCGTACAGCAGAAACTGCCCTGGGGACAAACCGGCGGCCACGCGGACACCACCGAGGCCATCGAACGAACCCTTGCCATAGCCGTTCGCTACGCGCTCGACCCCGCCCGACTCGCGACTCTCGTTGCCGAGAACACCGTTCTCACGCAGAACGACGACACCGTGGTCTCGATGACGGTCGCCTACGGCGCGGTGTTGGGTCTTCTGGTTCAGGGGCGTGCCCTCGACGCGGAACTGTCGGGAATACTGATGGGGCTTGTAAAAAGTGGCGAATTGCCCTTTCACGCCGTGACCCGCGACAATCTCCAGCCGCCGCGCCCCGGCGATCCCGATCCGCCTCTGGCGGGCCGTTTTGCCTCGCCGGACGCTTTGCTCACACCTTCCTATGTGGCCGCAGCCGCGGCGGACCCTGAAATCAGCATAGAACCAGCCTGGAAAGTGTCGATCGTCTACGGCATGCCCTGCGCCATCTACCATCAGCTTCCGGCTGCTTACTACCTCGCGGCCCGGTTCCGCAAAGATTTCGAATCAGCCATGCTCCACGCCGTCAATGGCGGCGGGCAAAATCAGGCGCGGGCCATTCTCACCGGCGCCCTTACGGGTGCCCAGACCGGTTTGTCGGGTATCCCCCGGCGCTTCATCACCGGCCTCGAAAAAGCGGACGATCTCGGCAAGCTGGCTGCGGATTTGGCGTCAACGGTCGGGAGCCCGTTATAAACCTCGCCTGAAAGGTTAGCAGCATCACCTAAATTTTCGCAAGGGCATTCCGCTTCAAATCCCTAAAATTTTGGGTTTCCGTGAACTACAGCAACTTTCGGCGCCTCTCGCGCTCTATGCAGCTTTTCGAGCTGGCCGATGAACTGAACTCCGCCATCCTCGAGATGCGGCGCTACGAAAAGAACTATTTCCTCTATCTGCAGGAATTCAGTTACGAAGAAAACATCACCTACACCAACCACCTGGCCCTGACCCTCCAACGGGAGCAGGAAAGCCTGGAAGAGGCCATTGGACGCGACAGTTATGCGCTTTTCGTCCAACACGTGCAGGATTACGCAACGCTTATGGCCCGCCTGCGACAGACTTCCTGTGACCAGGGGGGGTGCACCGCACTGGAGGAAAAGATCCGCGGCAACGGGCAGAACCTGCTCATTCTGGCCGATCAACTGGTCACGGCCGAACGCAGAGTCATCGACCGCCTCACCCAGAAGATGATTCCGCTGCCCCTGATCAGCCTGCTTCTGCTGGTGCTGCTGTTGGGATTCGTCATTTATATGATCGGTGAAAAGGTCATTCGCCCCTTGGCCCGAATCACCCGTGAATCCGAGGCCGTGGCCGAAGGCGCTTTCCAGCGCATCACCGCCTATGGGGGCGATACCCGCAACGAAATCCACCGCCTGGTGACCGCCATCAACCGCATGATGGCCGAACTGGAGAAACGGCAGGAGCAGCTGATCCAGTCCCGCAAGATCGCCTCGATCGGTACGTTGACCGCCGGGATCGCCCACGAAATCAACAACCCGGTCAACAACCTGTCGTTGATCCTGGAATCGCTGCTCGAAGACGGGCAAAAGATGGACCCGGCCGAGCGCCGGCGCCTGTACCAGGAAGCCATGGACCAGGCCGATCGGACCAGTGACATCGTCAAAAACCTGCTCGAGTTTTCCCGAGCCAGCCATCCACGGGCGGAAGAGGTCAACCTGGAGGAAATTGTCGATAAAACCGTGCGGCTGGTCAACAACGAGTTGAAATTGAACAACATCAAATTCTGGCGGACAACGGACCCGGCATTCCGGCGGAATACATGAGCCAGATTTTCGATCCCTTTTTCACGACCAAGAAAGAGGGTATGGGAACCGGACTCGGCCTCTCGGTGAGCTACAACATCATCAAGAAGAACGGAGGCCGGATGGAAGTGCAGAGCCAGCCGGGGCAGGGCACCTGCTTTTCCATTTTTCTGCCGCTCTCCGGCAGATTGAACGTTTAGGGATGAACGGATGGAGCGCTTCAGAATAGCCGTTATTGACGATGAACCCATCGTGGGCCGCGAGGTCAAACGGGGGCTTTCCAAGGAACCCTATGTGGTCGAAACTTTTCTGGACGGTGAATCGGCCCTGCAGCGCCTGGAACGGGTGAGTTTCGATTTGGTTCTATGCGACCTGCGCCTGCCCGGCCTGAGCGGAATGGATGTCCTTAAGGCCGTGCGCAAACTCAGCCCCTGGACCGAGGTCATTCTCATTACCGCATACAGTTCTGTGGATTCTGCGATCGAAGCCATTCGGGCCGGTGCGTTCCACTACGTGATCAAACCCATCAAAATGGCGGAACTCAGGCTGCTGGTCCGGCGTGCCCTGGACAAGGTCATGCTGGTTAAAGAAACAGAAGCTCTTAAGGAAGCCCTTTTCTACCAGAGGCGGCCGGCGGCGATCATCGGCAGCAGCAAGGCCATGCTGGAGGTCTTCCGCCTGATTGACAAGGTGGCACCTCTCGACTGCAACGTGCTTGTCTGCGGCGAAAGCGGAACCGGCAAGGAAATGGTCGCCCGGGCCCTGCACCAGCGCGGGTCGAGAACGGACAAGCCGTTCGTCTCCGGCGGGTTCACCGAAGAGCTGATCACCAACGAACTCTTCGGCCACGAAAAGGGGGCCTTCACCGGTGCTACCGAAACCAAGGTCGGCCTGCTGGAAGCCGCCAACAAAGGGACGATCTTCCTCGATGAAATCGGCGAAATGCCGCTCAGCATGCAGGTCAAGCTCCTGCGTTTCGTTGAAGAGCGCTCTTTTCTGCGGGTGGGCGGCGTCCAACCGATTTCCGTGGACCTGCGCTTGATCGCGGCCAGCAACCGGGACCTCAAAGAGCTGGTCGCGGCCGGTGCCTTCCGGGAAGACCTCTACTACCGTCTCAATGTCGTGATAATCCCGCTGCCGCCCCTGCGGGCCAGGTCGGATGATATTCCGCTGCTCATTCGTCACTTCCTCGACAAATACAGCAAGACGTTCGGAAAGGAGATCGAGGGGGTCTCCTCGGAAGTGCTGGAGATATTATCCCGCTACCCATTTCCCGGCAATGTGCGCGAGTTGGAGAACATCATCGAGAGGGCCGTCGCGTTGACGGATGAAACTGAGCTCTCAACTCGCGACCTGCCTTCCGATCTGAGGGAGTTATCCATCAGCAGCCTGGATCCTCAGACCTGCCTTTCCCTGGAAGAAAAGGAAAAACAGTACATTACGGAAATCTTGATCAAGACCAACCACAACAAAAGCCTCGCGGCCGAAATCCTCGGCCTGCCCCGCACAACCCTCTGGCGTAAAATGAAACGCTACCATCTTTTATGATCCTCCGGACCAAGCCCGGACTCCCTCGGCTCGATAGTGCCCGCCAATTTGTTCCAATTCGAAACATACAATATAACCAATTGATTTTATATTGAATTAGCCGTTTTATGATTTTACGGAAGAGGGGCAAATGTTTCATACTGAAACATTTAAAGCGGTGCCTGATCCTGGGTTTAATCATAAGAATATGATTTTATTAGTTAAAAAAATTATGGCACAGATTGTGATTGGGGGGAGTCATTGAAATGCGGGCGGCCTGCAGGGGGAAATCGGCGATGTTGCAAAAGAAAATACTGGTTCCAGTCGGGTCCTCCGGAAAAGATCTGAACAGCGTGCATTATGCCCTGGCGCTGGCTGAAAGACTCCGGGCTCAGGTGTACATTCTCCAGCACGACGCGGTGGACGCTTCACCGAATTCGATTGCTACATGGCTGGATGAAGCCCTGCTGGATCTGATCAACAGTGCACGCCAGGCAGGATTGACCGTGTCGCACCACATTGCCCACAGGGAATTGAAGGAGGAAATTGTCGGCCTGGTCAAGGACGAAAGCATCGATGTGCTGGTTTTCGGTGCGGACAATGGGGCCTGCGAGCACCTGATGCTTCAGATCAAGGATCTGGTTCCGAGTCAGATCATACAAGTCAGAGAAAAGGACCACATCAACTACCTGTAGGAGGAAGGCGAACCAAAATGGCAATTGTAATGATTTCGAGTCTGTATCAGAGCGGACGGGAGGAGCTGGCCCAGGCACTGGCCCGCAAGACCAACTGGCCGGTCGTTTCCCGCGAGGACCTGGTCGAACAGGCGCGGGCCGCCGGAATCAAGGTCGGCCGGCTTGAATTGTCCATGATCAAGAGTCCGGGCTTGCATGAAAAATTGGCCAGGGAGAAGGAGTTGTACATTGCGTTTCTGACGGCCGCGCTGTGCGAAAAGGCTCGCCAGGGCGACTTCATCTATCACGGCAGAGCCGGACATCTGTTGCTGCCGGGGATCAGCCACAGACTGCGGGTGGGATTGACGGCGCCCCAGGAAGTTCGCATCAAAAGGGCGGCGCAAACGCTGCACATGACGCCGGAAAAAGCCGAGAATTACCTCGTGCAACTGGACGACGATGTCGGGCGTTGGATCCATACCATCCACCGAGTGGACAAAAGTGATCTCAACCAGTTCGACGTGTTTTTCAATCTTGAAAACATCGGGCTTTCCAACGCGGCCGGAATTGTCTGCGCCATGGCGGAACTGCCCGATTTCCAACCCACCCCGGCCAGCACGAAACTGTTGGACGACCTGCACCTGTCCTCCCATGCCAAATTGCGCCTGGCCCTGGACGAGCGCACTCAACGTGCCGACCTCCAGGTCCAGGCCGACAGCGGGGTCGTTACGGTCACCTACCCACCCCACGATGAATCGCTCGGCAAGGATATTCCACTGGTGCTGGCCGATCTGCCCGGATGCCGTGAGATTCAATGCACCATGGCCGAAACCAACATTCTATGGGTCCAGGAGCGTTTCGAGCCGACATCCGAGAATTTTCAACAGATCCTCCAGTTGGCCCAACGTTGGGGAGCGGCGGTGGAGCTCCTGCGTCTGGTTCCCCCCGGAGAATTACAGCTCGATCCGGAGGACCCCGGCACCCTGGCGGACAGCGGTTTCGGCCGTCAGGAATGTCCGCTTCCCTATGACGGGGGTGTAGAGGACGATGGGCCGGAGGTGGCCGAAGACGACGGCGGCCTGAGGCGCACCGAGGAAGAACTGGTCGGAAGGGGACGCTGCGGCGGGCGGCATACGGTCTGCGGCGGCACCGACAAAATCCTGGAACAGGTCCAGGGAAACGGCCATTATGCGCTGGTGGTCATCGGCGACATGTTCCTGTCCAAAGGACATTCGACCCGTACGCGCAGGACGCGAGAGCTGGCCTTGAGCATTCGGGACCGGCTCAAGGCACCGGTGATCACCGCCGATGAACTCAAATCGAAGTTTCTTTTCGGAAAACGTCAGGCGGTCACGCTGGTCGGTTTCCTGGCCCTGCTGGTTCTCATATATGTAATGGTCTTCACGCACCAGGAGCCGGTCATCAATTTTTTGAGCGGTTCACTGCACCAGCATTTCAAATGGCTGGCTTCGGTGGTGATGGTTCTCTTCATTCCCTTTATCGCTTACCTTTACGGTACAGTGACGGGACTGGCCTTAAAGATCATCAACATCGATTAAATTAACGGTATAAAAACGTCCGGGAGGGGGTATGCACGAATTGCTCACAATGCATTTTATCGACATCAACCTGGCAACAGCGCTGCAGGTGGTCCTGCTGGGGTTTATCGGCGGCATCCTGAGTGGTTTCATTGGAAGCGGGGGGGCCTTTTTCATGACGCCGGGCATGATGAATCTGGGAGTGGACGGCGTGATCGCCGTGGCCAGCAACATCACCCACAAGTTCGGCAAAGCCATGGTCGGTTCCCGCAAGCACGCCGCGGCCGGCAATGTAGACAAGAAACTGGCGGCGTTCATGCTGGTCACTGCCATCTTCGGGATTCAGATTGCGGTCGCCATCAACAGCTACCTGTTCAAAGGCGGAGGCGACAGTCACGGAGCCGCCAAGGGTGCCGGCGCCAACCTTTACATCAGCCTGGTATTCGCTTTTATTTTGTCGGCCGTTGCCGTCTCGATGCTCCGGGACGTCCTCAAGTCCGGAAAAAATGGAGACGCCGGCGGCGGACCGTCCCTCAAGATCGCCGAATACCTCAACCGGCTGCACCTGCCGCCCGTTATCCACTTTCCCGTGGCCGACACCAAAGTCAGCCTTTGGATTCTGATGGCAATGGGCATTGCCACCGGCTACCTGGCGGGCACCATCGGTGTGGGCGGGTTTATCGGCGTGCCGGCCATGATTTACGTCTTCGGCGTGCCAACCACCGTGGCCACCGGGACCGAATTGTTCCTGGCACTGTTCATGGGGGCCTACGGCGCCCTGAGTTATGCCTACCAGGGCTTCGTGGATTTGCGCCTGACCATGCTGCTCTATCTGGGTTCGCTGATCGGCATCCATCTCGGGGTTTACGGCGTCAAGGTGGTTAACGAAAAATACATCCGCGTGGTGACCAGCCTGATCATCCTCCTGTGCGTCTTCAGCCGGATCGTCGCCATTCCGGTGTATCTGAGGCAGCTGAGTCTGCTGGACTATCCAGCCGGCTGGGATGTTTACTTCAATATCACCAGCAAGTTTTTCCTCTTTGCCAGCGGCATCAGCGGCGCACTGGTCATCCTGCTGAAAGTTATTCATGCCTATCGCCAGAGACGCAAGATCCAGAAAACCATGCTGGTGGTCCAGAAGCCGGGACTCAAACATGGCGAAGCCGTACGGGCTGTTGAGGAATTAGTCTAAATGCGGGGATGGTAGAGATGCCGGTCCCGAAACCAAGGAGAGAAACATGAGCACCCGTTGTGAGATACTCGTTGTGGACGATGAGCCTATCGTTGGTGAACGTCTCAAGGCCTTCATCGAGAAAGACGGCCACAAGGTGGAAACTTTCGTCGATCCGGCGGTGGCCCTCCGGCGCTTGGAAGAAAAGGACTTCGACATCGTGATCAGCGATATCCGTATGGGCGAGATCGACGGCATCCAGGTGATGGAGAAGGTCTTTGAAAAATCACGGCACATCAAGGTGATCATGATCACCGGCTATGCCACGCTGGAGTTGGCCCGCGAATCGTTGACCAAGGGCGCCTTTGATTTCATCGCCAAACCCTTCAAGCTGAAGGAAATTCGCAAAACGATCAAAAAGGCGGTTGATTCCCTGGAGCAGGGCGGTCGGCAAAACGTCGGCACAGCCGCGCTCTGAAAAGACCGCCTTGGGCTTGAAGCGGCTGCGTTGCCGCTATTGAAGGAAGAATCGTCGCATGGGGCCAAAGGCTACTGATGCCCCCTATGATGATTGCCGCAAAGTTAATCACCCGGCTCGATTCTGGCCGGTATGTAATGGAGTAAAACTGATGGACATCTTCAGAAGTCCGATGGAAAAGATCCTGAAACAACAGGAAAACGACACCGTCATCACCAACCCCAAGGAGCCGTTCAAGACGTTTTTGCGCAAAATCGCCTACTTGTGGGCCCGCGGATGGGGTCGATGCAAAAAAATCTTCAAACGGTAGACGAGTGCCAGAAGAAAGATCGTCGTAGGCTTCTCGGCGAACCGCGAATTTATGAATTTTCTGTCGGTAGTCGCATAGGTTTTGGGTTTCGGCAATGTGATCGTTGTGTGCGAAATTTCATTGATCAAGCTCCTTAGGTACAACGCTATACGTGTTGGCAGGGCCTCACGGAACTATTACGACGTTTGGCTTCCCGATCTCGCGCCCAGTGAAAAGTTGCTCAAACTCGGGCAAGCGGCCGATGAAGAAAAGCGTTGGCGCACCTTTGCAAGGAAATATCGAGCCGAGATGTACCGGCCGGAAAAGAGGCGCTTGCTCGATCTTCTCGCTGCGATGTCACGGCAGACCAACTTCTCGGTGGGGTGTTATTGCGCCGACGAGAGCAGGTGCCATCGGTCATTGCTTCGTGCGCTCCTTGCCGAGCGAGGCGCTCTGTTTGCTTAGTCGATAGGATCGGAGCAAAAGGATAGTGTCGATGATCAAACAGGTGCGAACGTGACGACATCAAATCCGCGATGACATCATTTAGCTGGTCATTCAGGTCCAGTGGCTAAATGAGATTCAGGCATCACTCGTATGGACCACAGGCTCGATCTGGTTGAGCGCGTCGATGGGTATGTGACACAAGATGCGATGACCCTTGCCGCTGGTGCGCCAGGGGGGCACCTCACGTTCACAAATGTGACCTCCGTTCGGCAGCATCTCCTTGCGGCGCGGACAGCGGGTGTGAAAGCGGCAACCGGACGGCGGATTCAAGGCACTGGGGACGTTGCCCCCGAGGCGGATTTCCGTCTGCTCGGCCCCGGGATCCGGTATCGGTACGGCAGACAGCAGGGCCTCGGTGTATGGATGGTAGGGTGGGGTGTAGATGGCGTCGGCCGGACCCACTTCGACGATCTGACCGAGGTACATCACGGCGATGTCGTCGGAGAAAAATCGCACCACGCTCAAATCGTGGGCGATAAAGATCATGGAAGAACCGAAGCTCTCCTGGATGTCGAGCAGGAGATTGATGACGGCTGCCTGGACGGACACGTCGAGGGCCGAAACTGGTTCGTCACAGATGATCAGGTCGGGCCGGCTGGCCAGGGCACGGGCGATCCCGACCCTTTGCTTCTCGCCGCCGCTGAGTTGCCGCGGCAGACGGTCATAATACGTACCACTCAGACGGACGGCCCTCAGCAGGCGGAAGACCTCATCCTTCACCTGGTTCCGGGCCACCGTTTTGAACTTCCGGATGGGCCGTGCGATCTGTTTTCCGACGGAATAGGACGGGTTGAGGGTGGCATCCGGGTTTTGAAACACCATCTGCATTTCACGGATCAGGCGGGTGTCACGGTCTGACACCGACCGGGTGACGTCGATTCCGAGAAATTCGATATCGCCGTCGGTGACCCGCTCCAGCCCGATGATCCCCTTGACAAGGGTCGATTTTCCGCACCCCGACTCCCCCACCACGCCCAGCGTTCGTCCTTTGGCCAGCCGGACGCTGACATCGTCCACCGCTTTCACGAACTTCTTTTCACCCAACCCGAGCAGGCTGACGACTGAATTCGATTCCTGGGGATAGTAGACTTTCAGTTTGTCGAGACTGAGCAGTTCCTCTGTCGCGGCGCCGGCCCGGGAGACCGCCTCTACTTGCAAGGCACGGCGTTTTGTCTTACGGGTGCGCGGCCGGCTGTCGATGTCCCGGGCATAAATGCAGCGTGCCGAATGACCGGCGCCGACTGTCAGCATGTCAGGGCGTGCCTGACGACATTCGGCGGTGGCAAAATTGCAGCGGGGCGCGAAGATGCATTCGTGCGCTGGCCGCGCGGGCGGCGGCGGTACCCGCCCCCGGATCGGATAGAGAATCGAATCCCGTTTGCTTTCCCCCAACTTGGGAACACAGGAAAGCAGGCCCATCGTGTAGGGGTGACAGGGCCGGTTGAAAATTTCGGTGATCCCGCCCCGTTCCACCAGTTCGCCGGCATACATCACGCACAGGTAGTCGCTGATGCGGGCTACCACGCCCAGGTTGTGGGTGATGAAGACGTTGGCGGTGCGAAAATCGGTTTTCAGTTCTTCGAGCAGATCCAGCACCGCGGCCTCAACGGTGACATCCAGAGCGGTGGTGGGCTCATCCATGATCAGCAGCGCCGGATTGTTCAGCATGGCCATTGCGATAACCACCCGCTGCTGCTGACCGCCGGAGATCTGATGGGTATACCGGCGCATCACCTCTTCCGGGTCGGGCATATGCACCCGTTTCAGCATCTCCACGCAGCGGTCTCCGGCTTCTGTGGTCGATATGTCCTGGTGAAAAGTGAGCACTTCGATGAGCTGCTCTCCGAGGCGCACAGACGGATTCAGGGCCTGCATGGGATCCTGGTAGACCATGGAGATACGGTCCCCACGGAGCTTTTTGAGGTCGCGTTCCGACCGTCCGACCAGATTATGCCCTTGAAATAAAACCTGTCCGTTCTTGATTTTACCGTTGGGACCGAGAAAGTTGACGATGCCGAAGGCAATGGTGCTTTTACCGCAACCGGATTCGCCTACCAGCCCGACGGTTTCACCTTCGCGGACATGGAAGGAAACATCCCGTACGGCCTCCACGTCTCCCTTGCGGGTATCGTAGGCGATCGTCAGGTGCTCCACAGCCAGCACCGGAGGCGTTGCCGGATCGGAGGGTTCGGTTTTCATTGATACCGCATGCTCTCTTCCCTGAGACCGTCGGCCAGAAGGTTGAGTCCCACCACCAGCGAAGCGATGGCAAGGGACGGCCATAAGGAGGCCCAAGGGCTGCCCTCGAGGATGAATTCTCGCCCTTTGGCAACCATGCTGCCCCAGTCGGGTGACGGCGGCGGCATGCCGAGGCCCAAAAAGCCGAGCGTTCCCATGGCGAAAATGGCATACCCCACCCGCAGCATGGCATCGACGATAATCGGTCCCCTGGCATTGGGCAGGATTTCGACAAACATGATATAAAACGAATTTTCCCCCCGGGTTTCCGCGGCCCGTATGTACTCTCTGGTCCGGATGTCGAGGGTCAGGCTGCGCACCAGTCGGGCGATGCCCGGAGTTCCAACGATGGTGATCGCGATCACGACATTGACGGCCGATGCCCCCAGGGCGGCCATGATGATCAGAAACAGCAGGATGACGGGGACGGCCATCATGGCATCCAGCAGGCGCATGACCCCTTCGTCGAGCCAGCCGCCGAAGTATCCGCTCACCAGGCCGAGGGTGGTGCCGAACAGCAAGGCCACAAAAACACCCCACAACGCGGTTCCGCCCGGTAGCCAGTACTGCTCTGAAATCGGCAGGATTACCAGAACGACCCGGGCTCCGTAAATGAGGCGTGACCACAGATCGCGGCCCAGCTCGTCGGTGCCCAGCGGATGCGCGGCCGAAGGCCCCTGGTTGGGTGCTTTCCAGTCCTGTTCCAATGGGGTATAGGGGGTCAGCAGCGGTGCAAAGATGGCCACGAAAACCCAGAACAGCACAATGGTCAGACCGACCACGGCCACCCGTGATGCGAAAAGGACCGAAGTCGCGTCCCGAATGCGCCGGAAAGGGACCCTGCCCGTGGTTCCGCCGTCCGGCGGAATCAGCTCTTCTGCGATGGGGTCGGATGTGGTGGTCTCCATGGCGTCGTCGACTCTTTCATCTGGATAATTGTTTCATGAATTGTCCGATCAGGCGTAGCGTATCCTCGGATTGATAAACGTGTAGATAACATCTGCAATCAACTGGGTGCCGACCGCCACGATGACCAGAATCATCGCGCCGGCTTCAAGGGCATTGATGTCCTTGTACAGCGCCGAGTCGAGCAGATACTTGCCCAGGCCGGGGTAGCCGAAAACCACCTCCACGATGACGATGCCGCCCATCAGCCAGTTGACATGCAGCATGATTACGGTGATGGGCGCTATGAGGGCGTTTCGCACGGCGTGCGTGAATACGATGCGCCAATAGGGCAGCCCCTTGAGATAGGCGGTGCGGATGTAAGACGAGCGCATCACCTCCACCATGCTGGCGCGGGTAATGCGCAGCACGTACCCCAATTCGATCAGTGTCAGGGTCAGCACGGGCAGAACCAGCATGTCCGGCCGCTCCCAGGGTGCCTTTTCGCCGAAGACGGTGGCCCCGGGAACCAGCTGCAGCCACACCGCCACGATCAGAATCAGGAAGATACCGGTGGCAAACTCCGGAATGACCGAAAAAATCATGCCGCCCACCGACAACACCCGATCCCGTATGCTGCCTTCCTTGAGTCCGGCCATCAGCCCAAGAAAGAGCGCCAGGGGCATGACGATTACAAACGCGGTGCCGGCCAGCACCATGGAGTTGCGTAGCCGTACGAAGAGGCTGTCGCCGACCGGCCGACCGGTGCGCAGGGATTCACCGGGATCGCCCCGAATGAAGCCCTTTTTCAGTGGAATATATTCCTCCGGTCCGCCTGAACTCTCTTGCCAGCCGGACCCCATGATGAAGGTCCAGACTTTCCGATCGGTGCCCTTTTGCCACCGAACGGCATGGTTGGCGTTATCCACCCCCCAGAACGACCAGCCCCCGTGAGGGTCGGACATCCAGCGCCGGTCGTCGATCTTGCGAACGGTTTCACCGTCTTTCTGCCGCATTTCCGCCACCAGATCATCGCCCTCGAGTTTCCAGCGGATCAGGTTTTGATCCTTGTCAACCGCCCACCACTCGACGAATCCTTTTTCAGTGACGACCCTTTTCAGGGGCAGGCCTATTTTTCGGGAGGCATACCAGTCGGAGCCGATAAGCCAATAGCCGTAACGCTGCCAGAGGGGCTTGTTCAATCCGAGCTGGGCCAGAAAGGAGGCTTCCTGTTCCGGCGTGACAAAGGCCCCCAGAACGTTGCGGGCGACGTTGCCCGGTGACGACTCGGTGATCAGAAACACCGCCATCGAGACCAGTAGCATGGTCAACAGTAGCAGGAAGAACCGTCGAACGATAAACTTGCCCATCGATTGCCATCACCGAGCGGCTGAGGCGGATCGGTTTCGACCACCTCGCCCGTTTAGGGTTGTGAGGTTCAATGGTGTCGGCCGATCAGGCGTCGATCCAAGCCTCGTTAAACAGGAAGATCAGGTTGGGGTGCGCGCTGACGTTCTGGAGTCTTTTGTTGGGGCACATCCAGGTGTTCATCCAGTAAGAAATGCCGATCGGGCCGCGCGTCATCTGGATGTCTTCCAGCTTGCAGAAAATGTCGCGGCGTTTGTCGACATCCAGGGTGCCGCTGGCTTTTTCCAGCAGTGCGCTGAATTCCTTGTCCACCCAGCGGGTTTCGTTCCAGGGAACCGGTTTGCCGTCATCATCGGCGATGTAAGCCAGATTGGGAACCATCGTACCGAGCGGACGATGGGTCCAGGGGGTCACCCCCAGATCGACTTCGGTCCACTTTTCCCAATATTGGCTGGTGGGCATGGTTTGGATATTGACCCGAATGCCGGCGGGAGCGGCGTCCTGTTTGAGAACCTCGGCGTAGCGGACGATATCGGTCCATTCGGAGCCCACTGCAATGGTCACGTCGATGCCGCTGGGGAACCCGGCCTCGGCCAAAAGCTTTTTGGCCTGTTGGGGCTGGTAGGTCGGAATCGGCTTGTCACAGTATTCGGGATGCTTGGGATAAACATGAAAGTCCTGTCCCTGCAGACCTTCTCCCTGGTAAGCCAGGGCCAGGATTTTTTCCCGATTCTGACAGAGTTTCAGCGCCATCCGGACCCGGTTGTCACTCCAGGGCTTCATGTCCACCCGCATCCGCAGCACGCGGGTGGTGGCCGTGGCCACCGGCATGATCCGTATGTGGTCGTCGCCTTTGACGGCTTTCATGATCTGCGGACCGGGATTGTCGGACGCATCGATCAGATCGATTTCGGCGGATTTCAACGCGGCGATCTGCGGCGCCAGTTCTCCTCCCATGTCGATGAAGCGGATCTCGTCGATATAGGGCAGGGGCTTGCCGTCGGATCCCTTCTGCCAGTAATCCTTGCGGGCCTTAACGATGCAAATTTCGCCTTCATTATACGTATCCAGAACGAAGGGTCCGGTTCCGTGGGGTCTTTTTTTCATGTCCCCTTCGAAGGTGCGATGGTTGAGCACCTGAGCCGTATATTGAAAAAAATGTTCCGGTATCGCAATTTCGGGTCGCTGGAGATGGAGTTTGAACTGATGGTCGTTGACTTTTTCGACGCCGCCCGGGTCCAGATAAGAGCCGACAAGGCCCAACATCGAAGACTTCACATCCTTATCCAGCCACTGATTGATGGTAAAGATGCAGTCATCGGCGGTAAACGGGTCGCCGTTGTTGAACGTTACCCCTTGGCGCACATTGAAAGTCCAGGTTTTGAGATCGTCGCTGGCCGACCAGCTTTCGCACAGGTAGGGTCGGGTCATGTTGTCCGGACCTGTAAGGGTCATGTACTCGAAAACCATGCGCATGGAATTAGACGGCTGCAGCCAGGAAAAACGGGCCGGATGGTCGATCTTTTGGATTTGTTGCGAAATTTTCAATGTTCCGCCCCGCTTAACGGCTGCGGCACCTGTTTTTTGCGGCCACAGCAGACCGATCATTTGCCCGGCGGCTGCGGTGGACAATCCCAGCAGCACGGCGTAGCGCATGAACTGCCTGCGGGTGATCTTGCCTTCATCCAGTTGATTCTTAAGATCTTGCACAGCCGGATGTACATGTTCTTTCGCTGCCATTGCGACCTCCTTATTGGTGTTGATGCCTGGTGTACCAGTGATTTCCGACCATCGATATGATTACAGGTCAAAATGTATCTTTAGGGCAAATTGCTTAAAAAAATAATAAAATTGTTTAATAAGTAGTTGTTACAAAATTTTCCTATTGAAAGTAATACTTAGCATTCAAACTAATGTCAAGTCGGAGCCGATCGCATCCTGCTGTATCCAGGTAGTCGATCAATCAGATCGACCCTGGAGTCATCGGTGCATCACGGTCATTCACCAGGGCTGTAATGATGTTGACAGTGTTTTCCGGAGAAAATCGACCAACGGAGAATGATCAACGTGCTTGATACACAAAAATGACGAGGGGTATAAATGAAACATCAGCAGATAATCGCGCATCTGAAGCTCAATGTCGACCTATTCAAATGCCTCTTTTCTGCATCCAATTCGATTCAGACAACGAAATTTTTGTTCGGCGATGCGGGCGGCCATCACGACATCAAATCGGCAATGGCATCTTTTAGTTGGTCCTTGAGGTTCAGCGGTTTTTGGGTTTTGGCGTCGGCGATGACGAAGGTGATGTCGGCATCGGCGATCATTTCTCCGGTTCCTTTATTATAGATTTCCTGGTGCAAGACGCCGCTGGTGTTGCCGATTTTCGACAGGCGGGTTTGGATGTCGAGCAGATCTCCGAGCGATGACGGCCGCCGGTAATTGATATTGATGTTGACCACGAAGAAGGTCACGCCCTTCAATTGGTAATAGAATCCGGGGTTCCCGTCGAAAAAGGCCCAGCGGCCTTCTTCCAGAAATTCCAGGTAGCGGGCGTTGTTCACATGGCGGAACATGTCGAGGTGGTATCCGCGAATCTTGATTTCGGTATGAACCATCATGATGGGAGTCCTTTCGGTCTCGGCTTTTATACGGTTGAGTCGAACAGTCTTTTGCACTCAAACGGTATTTCGTGTCAAATTAAAAACCGGATTCGGCAGCGATGACAACCCTCGGCTGGACATTTTTATAATGTGTGCTTACTCATAACAGCTGTGAATTAGAACTTGAAATCGAGCTGAAAAGGATACCTGGCATTGGATACCGTCACACAAATAGCCCTGGGCGCCGCCGTCGGCGAAGCGACGCTGGGGCGACAGGTCGGTCGAAGGGCCATGCTGTGGGGAGGCATATGCGGCCTGTTCCCTGACTTGGACGTTCTGGTGCCGCTCGGTGATGCCGTCAAAAATTTTACCTATCACCGCGGGCCGAGCCATTCGCTCTTCGTTTTGGCGGCACTGACGCCGTTTTTCGTCTATATGATCCTCAAACTGTACCCGCAGACGGCCCGCTTCCGGGTCAGGTGGTATGCCCTGGTCTATCTGGCGTTTGCTACCCATGTTCTTCTGGATTGTCTTACCGTATACGGGACGCAGATTCTGTGGCCGTTGAGTACCCCGCCCGTCATGTGGTCGACTATTTTCATTATCGATCCGGCTTATTCCATACCCTTGTTTTGCGGTGTTTTGGCCGCATTGATCCTGAGCCGTAAAGCAATGTTGGGCCATGCCGTCAACACGGTCTGTTTAATCCTGAGCACCGGTTACCTGATCTGGAGTGTCGGTGCGAAGCAATTCGTCAACAACGCGGCCTACGAATCCTTGACGCGACAGAACATCGCCTACGATCGAGTCCTGACCGTTCCCGCGCCTTTCAATACCTTTCTCTGGCGGGTCCTGGTCATGGATGCCAACGGATACTACGAGGGATTTTATTCGCTTTTGGATAACAGCCGGGCCATCCGGTTCGACTACTATCCCAATGATCGCAAGTTGCTCGAGGGCCTCGATCGCCACTGGCCGGTCGAACGCCTGAAATGGTTTACCCACGGATTTTATTCGACAGATCGCCTGGGCAGCGATATTGTCATAACGGACCTTAGGATGGGACTGGAACCGAACTATGTCTTCAGTTTCAAGGTGGCGCAAATGGGTAATCCGCATGCCATTCCGTCCAAAAGCAAGCGCGTTTTCGGCGAACGCGGTTGGGAGCAGTTAAAATGGGTCTGGCAGCGAATCTGGACCGACGATCCCGAGGTTGCCCGCTATCGGGGTGATCAAAATCCAATATAGCTGAAATGAAAAAACGCAAATCTGGTATCCAAACCGCCAAGAAACCAAAAAAGATAAACCTGGCGCTGCAAGGCGGGGGAGCCCATGGGGCGTATACTTGGGGCGTCTTGGACCGTCTGCTCGGATCGGAGCGCATCGAGATCAGTGCGATCAGTGGCACCAGCGCCGGGGCCATGAATGCGGTGGTATTGGCCGATGGACTAATGGTCGGAGGAAAAACGGGCGCTCGCAATGCGTTGCGTCAGTTCTGGAAAGCGGTCAATCAAGCAGCCGCTTTCAGCCCCATGCGGCGCTCGCCATTTGATTCATTGACCGGCAACTGGAACCTCGACTACTCTGCGGGATATTTGTTTTTCGATATCTTCAGCAGAATGACGTCACCGTACCAACTCAATCCACTGAACTTGAACCCATTGCGGGACTTACTGACAGATCAAGTTGATTTCGAAAGGGTGCGCAGCTGTGACAAACTGAAGCTGTTTATCAGCGCCACCAGTGTGCGAAACGGTCAGGTCAAGGTGTTTGAGCGCAGCAGCTTGACAGTGGATGCCGTTATGGCTTCCGCCTGCCTGCCACAGATCTTTCATGCCGTGAACGTAGACGGCGATGATTACTGGGACGGCGGGTATGCCGGCAATCCGGTTCTTTACCCCTTCGCCTATCACAGTGACTCGCAAGACATCGTCATTGTGCAGATCAATCCTCTGAATTGTCAGGAAACTCCCCGTGCGGCCCGTGACATCCTCAACAGGGTCAATGAAATCACATTCAACGCGAGCTTGTTGCAAGAACTCAGGGCCATCGACTTTGTCGCAAGAATGCTGGATGAAGGTAGCCTGGACCCAGAACGGTATCGCAAGATGCTGATTCATATTATTGCCGACGAAAAGGGTTTTCAGGACCTGAATGCGTCCAGTAAAATGAACACCGAGTGGGAGTTTCTCGAACATCTTCACAATTTGGGTTACAGAGCTGCTGAGGAATGGCTGGAAGTCAACTTTGGACGAATCGGGGACAGTTCATCCGTAAACGTCCGCGGGTTGCTCCACGGGTGCTCCCGAAATTGAATTTACACCTTCGATTTAACACGAAAATAGAATGTAATATCGAAAAAAGGTGGGCGCCTCCGGCCGCATGCGCGGTTGCGAAAGACTGCTGAAACTCGCCACCAACGGGATCCTAAGACCGGACCCGGCCCGTGGATAAAAAATGGACGAATAAATCTCGGCGGATGTGCCGTCCAATCAGCCTGATCATGGGGTCCGGCCCAAGGTCCCGTAAGCGGCTCAGACAATCAGCCGCTGTTCGCAACCGCTCATCCGGCCTGCGGCGCGTCGTTTTCATGCATCGTGGCGGCCCGGAAGGGCCATGAACGTTTAGTATGATCAAAGGGAAGGTAAAATAGGGCGCCACTGCTTCTTGAATCCGAGCATCGAAAGGTAAATGCAGCTGTCCGGATAGGCCTCGTGCAGCGTTTGCAGATTCGATACCGGGTCGTATTCTGTGGCTTTTCCATCGCCGGTTTTGCGGACACTCCTGAACAGCAGTTCCAAATTCTTCGACATCCACGCCTCGATCACAACCGGTATCCCATAACCGAATAAAGCGTCGACATTCAGATCTTTTCCGATGACGGGTTGCGTGATGACGAAATGCGCCCCGGCGTCTATTTTTTCAGTCAACCGATTTAATTCGAATGGCATCGGGCTGTACTGATTATACGCACAACCGGTCGTAAACTTTCCCTGGTATTCCGTGTTGATGTAGCGCAGAAGATCGATGGAGGTGGCCACATTCTTCGATCCGCCAATACTTTTAGCCTCGAGCTTGGGCAGTTTGGGACCGCCGTCGCCCCTGACAACGAGCAAATTCGTCACGCCGAGATTCGCAGCTTTCGTCAACAGTCGATCGAGTTCTGCTTTTCTGTGAAACGTGTTTAAATTCATTACGGTCTTTTCCGCTTCCACGGGCAGGCCGAGCTGTTCGATCATTTCCAGCAGGCTGAATCTGGGCTGTCCCATCGGATTATCCGGAACAGAAAGCCCCAAATCGAGATCGAGAATGCGGCAGTACCTTTCGGCAAAAAGGGTGATGCTGCCTTTCGCTTCGACCGGATCGGTCCGTTTCGGCGTTAGAATTTCGATAAGATAGGCGCTGGTAAACATCCACACCTCCAAAAGAGTGAATATCGGTATTTGGTCGCAACGTATGTCAATCTGCGGTATCTTAATATGAAAAAAATTTTATTTAATCAATAGCCCCGCTTATTGCGCTTGACCATACGGTGTTAAGATCTTCCTCAAAGTGCTCATTTATTTCACATAAACTGCGCCTTTTCGTCGGATTTTGCCTTGCCTGGCCTGCGTCATGACGTTTATCAACAACCTGTTAAGGACCATCATCCGAGTAAACGTCATCTTGCCGTTGTTGACTGCCAAGAAATTCGATTCTAATTTTTACATATACTTACCTGACACTTAAGCCACCACTGGTTCTGAGTTTCCAGTTTCAAGCTTCTATTCAATGTTTTGGTGAAACCATGGCAGGATGCCTCTATTTGGCGACATCGATAGGATTGTTCATCATTACGCAGGCAAATGGCAATTGGACTATTGTCGGGCACACCCTGACCGATAAATCTCTGACCGGTGTCGTCGCATCCAAGGGCGTTATACTGGCCGGCACCGCTGAAGGAATCTGGCGTTCT
>JARROL010000017.1:0-15903 GCA_037383965.1 Desulfobacterales bacterium
TTATTGGCGGAGGGAGTAGGATTCGAACCCACGGAGGTTTAACCCTCAACGGTTTTCAAGACCGCCGCTTTAGACCACTCAGCCATCCCTCCGAAATCAGGCTTTGGACCTTATGTTTCCTACCATTTCGGCGGCAACCGGTCAATATTTTTATTGAAAGCCTCTCCTGTTGATTGTTGACAGAACCAGACAGATATGGTTTCCTTACGCGTTCAAAAATCAGTGACTATTGACCCTGAGAGGATTGTGGCGATGAAGCAAAAATATGAGATCATAAAAGACAGTGAAAAAAACACCCTGATTCTGAGGGAGTATGCCGAACTGGATAAAGACACCCTCTCGCCGTTATGTGAGGAATCCTATGACATTGCCGCGATTGCCGCGGCTGTCTCGGGCGGCAAGAGCACGCTGGTCGCCGCCCTGCGAACCAAAAACATGTACCCGCCGGGGCTCTACGCCGAGAAAATAGCCGATACGGTCACGGAACTGTTGGGCGATGGGGATAAGCAGGCGGCTGAACTGCTCTTCGATGATATCGAACTGCTGAATCGGGAGCGTGAAAGAGAGATACGCGAAGCTGAAATAAAGGATGAGGTTGAGGTTGAGGAAATCGACGAACTGCTGACCGATGATTTCGAGGATGACGAAGACGATTTCGAGGGGGACGGCGAAATCAAGGACATCAATTCGCTGAAAGTTGCCGACGACGAATATGGTGACGGGGATGAAGAACCCTAATCCGATCGTTTGGGCGGAAAAGGCAGGCGGCGAGACGACCGCGGCCTGAAATTTCGTAGGATAAACGCTATCTTAAATTGGCCTTGACACAAAGGACCGCATCCAATACAAATATTGTGTTGGATCGGATGCGGCACACCTGTTCTGGATCATTGACGCTACAGCAATAAGAGAACCGACAATTTTACGAGATAAACCAAGTTATGGCATTAAGCCGTTTCGGCCGTGTGGCGGCAATTCGACGCCGGCGATTTGAGCGGCTTTTTTTATGGTCGGCGGAGACCGGCCACATCTTACCGGCGGATACCAATCCGCACTACAGATGCATCAAGGAGGTGCCGATGGAAAAGGAAAAACAATTTTATGAAAGACTGGCGGAGAGAGGTGTAACCAGGCGCGATTTTATGAAGTATTGCACCTTCCTCACGGCGACCATGGGTCTCTCATCTTCCTTCATACCCAAGGTTGCCGAGGTGTTTGCCGCACCCCAAGGGCGTCCACCGGTCATTTGGCTGCACTTCGGCGAGTGCACGGGATGTTCGGAGTCCCTGCTGAGATCGCAATACCCTTACATCGATGACCTGGTGCTCGAAACGCTCTCACTCGAATACCACGAAACCGTTATGGCGGCCGCAGGTCAGCAGGCGGAAGACCAATTGAAGGCCTCCGCGAAGAAGTACAACGGTAAATTCATCTGCATCGTCGAAGGGGCGATTCCGACCAAATTCGATGGCGGCTACGGCAAAATCGGCGGCAGGCCTTTTCTTGACATCGCCAAGGAAATCTGCCCTCAGGCCGCAGCGGTCATCGCCATCGGGGCCTGCGCCACTTACGGGGGCATCCAAGCAGCCGCCCCGAATCCCGGCGGTTACAAGAGTGTCAGCGAGGCCATCGGAATCAAGACGATCAACCTTGCCGGCTGCCCCCCCAATCCGGTGAACACGGTCGGGACGATCCTCAATTACCTGCTCCTCGGCAAGCTGCCGGCAGTGGATGAGCTGGGTCGGCCGTTATTTGCCTACGGCCAGACCATCCATGATCAGTGCCCCAGGAGATCTCACTTCGAGAACGCCGAGTTCGTCGAAGAATTCGGCTCGGAAGAAGCGGCTTTGGGATACTGTCTGTACAAAATGGGATGCAGGGGACCGGAGACCTACAACAACTGCCCGATCGTCAAATACAATGACGGCACGAGTTGGCCGATCCAGGCGGGGCACCCCTGCATCGGGTGCAGCGAACCCGATTTCTGGGACAAGTTTTCGCCCTTTTACGAGGAAATGTAGTCGATATCAATCCCAATACGATAGATCCTTTTTTTAATAGGGAGGAAAATACATGGCGCAAAGAGTTGTAGTAGATCCGATCACAAGGATAGAAGGCCATCTGCGCATCGAGGTCGAAGTTGCCGATGGCAAGGTCGTGAATGCCTGGAGTTCGGGGCAGATGTTCAGGGGAATCGAGCTGATCCTACTGGGCCGTGACCCGCAGGACGCCCATCATTTTGTGCAGCGATCCTGCGGGGTCTGAACGTACACCCACGCACTGTCCTCGGTGAGGGCAGCCGAAATGGCCGTCGGGGTCAAAATTCCAGCGAACGCGCGCATCATCCGCAATCTTCTCATGGGCGCGCAGTTCCAGCACGACCACCTGGTTCACTTCTACCACCTGCACGCGCTGGACTGGGTCGATATCGTCAGCGCTCTGAAAGCCGATCCTCTAAAAACCGCTCAACTTTCCGACAACGTCAGCAACGCACAGGTGGGCGGTACGGCCTATTTCAAACAGGTGCAGCAGCGCCTGCAGACATTTGTCGACAGTGGGCAACTCGGCCCCTTCGCCAACGCCTACTGGGGCCATCCGGCCTATAAGCTGCCGCCCGAAGCCAACCTGATGGCGGCCGCCCATTACATCGAAGCCCTCAGGCTTCAAGCCAGAACCGCCCGGCTGCATGCGATCTTCGGGGCCAAAAATCCCCATCTGCAATCGTTGGTGGTGGGCGGCGTTACCTCCATCCGGGATTTAAACCCGGACCGCATCGCAGAATTTCTTTACATCACAAAGGAAACCCAGGATTTTGTCAAAAACGTGTATATTCCTGACCTACTGGCTGTCGCTTCTTTTTACAAGGACTGGGGCGGCGTCGGCGGTACCACGAACTTTCTGGCCTGGGGTGAATTTCCCTTGACCGATGCCGAACCGGAAAGCCTGTACATGCCGCGGGGCCTCGTTATGAAGCGCGACCTCGCCAAAGTCACCATGCCGGATCAGAAAAAGGTCACCGAGGATGTCTCCCGCGGCTGGTACGAAAACGGACCGGCCCTGCAGCCCTACAAGGGGATGACCAAGCCGCTGCAGGAGGATCCGAAATACAAGCCCGACGACGGGAAATACAGCTGGTTCAAGGCGCCACGCTATGAGAACGAGCCTTGCGAAGTCGGTCCGCTTGCGCGCGTGCTGGTCGCTTATGCCAAAGGCCAAAAAGACGTCAAACCGGTTGTGGACAAGGTACTCAAAGATCTCGGAATTCCGGCCACGGCGCTTTTTTCCACACTCGGCCGAACGGCGGCAAGAGGGATCGAGACCGTTGCCATCGGTGACGCCATGCAAGGGTGGGTGATGGAGCTGGTGGAAAACGTCAAGAACGGAGATACCAAGACCTATCAATCCTGGACGATGCCGGACAAAGGGATGGGCGTCGGGCTGAACGACGTGCCCAGGGGATCTTTGGGTCACTGGATGGAAATCGACGGCGGCAAGATCAAGAACTATCAGTATGTGGTGCCCTCGACCTGGAATCTCGGACCACGCGACGCCAAAGGCAAACTGGGGCCGGTAGAGGAAGCCCTGATCGGAACGCCGGTTGCCGATCCGAAGAAACCCCTGGAAGTTCTCAGGACGGTGCATTCCTTCGATCCGTGTATTGCATGCGGTGTTCACGTCATAGACCCGTCTTCGAACGAGGTATACAAGATTAAGGTTCTCTAGCGTGTCAATGCAGCTTTCTTCAGCTTCTTCAAACGAAGGAGCTGAAGAAAGCACTTTCCGCCGACTCTGTAAGAGATCGGCCGGCAAGGAATCCACCCGCCTACCGCTATCTTGCCTGTTTGCCGAACCGGGTTTTTCCATAAGTTTGGCTGCCGTTTGATCGATTCGCAATATCCGGTTTCTTCCGACAAAGCGGCTGAGGATCGTGGAGATGAGCGATGAGCAATGATTCCCCAAAAGTGATGATTCTGGGCGTTGGCTGTATTCTTTACTCCGACGAGGGGTTTGGTGTTCGGGTCGTGCAGGAAATACAAAAAAGATACGCCTTTCCCGGAAACGTATCGGTGGTTGACGGTGGGGTTCTGGGAGTCAATCTTTTGGGCGTTATATCTCAACCCGATCATCTGATCGTGGTTGACGTCATTCGGAACAAAGGAAACCCGGGAGACCTCTATCGACTTTCGGGTACGCAGATACCCGAACGCATTCGGGCCAAGAATTCGCTTCACCAGGTCGACTTTCTGGAAGCGCTGACCTTGTGTCAGGCCCTGGACAAGGTTCCGGAAACCGTCATTGTCGGTGTGGAACCGGAAGACATCGAAACCCTCAGTATCGAATTGACCCCGACGACAAAATCCAGGCTGGATGATGTTATCGGTATGGTTCTCTCTGAACTGGATTACCTGGGCGTTTCATATACGAAAGGAAATTCTGAAGATGTGCCTCGCTATCCCATCTAAGATAATTCGCATCGAAGACGGCTTGGGCACCATCGATGTGGACGGCGTCAGGCGGACCTGCAGCCTGTTGCTGCTCGAAGACGCCAGTGTTGGGGACTGGGTCATTGTTCATGCCGGCTTTGCGTTGCACAAAATCGATGAAGACGTCGCCATGGAATCATTGACGCTGTTGAAAGAGGCAGCGGCCTTCGTCGAGGGTAAAGAATCCTTCAAACCGGAGTGACGACCGTCGATTTAATCCCCCGTTTCCGAATCAGTACGAGCAACTGCAGGAATCGTAACCTGATTAAACCAATATGGACAAGCATCATGCGGCCGGAAAGATCGAGGTCAACGGCATCGTTCAGGGTGTCGGATTCCGTCCGTTCATTTACAACCTGGCCCTTCGGCATGGCCTGAAGGGTGAAGTTTCCAACACCACGGCGGGCGTGGCGATTGTCGTCGAGGGCCCGGCCGACCACATCGATGCATTTACGGCGGATATTTCCGCCGCTCCACCGCCACTGGCCCATGTCGTCGAGGTTTCGCGCCGAGCGATCCCGGTGACCGGATATGCGGCGTTCACCATTGTTCAAAGCAAGGTCGACACGGCCTCGTCCACTCTCATTTCACCGGACGTTTCCATTTGCGATGACTGCCGGAAGGAGCTCTTCGACCCCAACGACCGGCGCTACCGATATCCTTTCATCAACTGCACCAACTGCGGTCCCCGCTACACCATTATCGACGGCATCCCCTACGATCGGCCCAAGACCTCGATGAAACATTTCGAGATGTGCCCGCAGTGTCAGGAAGAATACGATAACCCGCAGAACCGGCGCTTTCATGCCCAGCCCAACGCTTGTCCGGTGTGCGGTCCGCACGTTTCGCTTCTTGATCGGAACCGCAACCCGGTCGACGGTGCGGATCCGATCCGCGAAACGGCAAGCCGGCTGAGACAGGGACGAATCATCGCCATCAAGGGACTTGGCGGATTCCATCTGGCCGTTGATGCCGTTAACGCAGCGGCGGTGCGCCGACTGCGGTCGAAAAAACAGCGTGAGGAAAAACCGTTTGCGCTCATGACGACGGATATCGCTCAAATCCGGCCATTTGCCCGTTTCGATGCGGCCGAGCAGAGGCTGCTGACCAGCATTCAGCGCCCCATCGTGCTGCTTCGAAAACGGGAGCCGAACCCGATTGCGGTGGACGTTGCACCCCGGAACCGGTACTTTGGCGTCATGTTGCCCTACACGCCGCTGCATTATTTGCTCCTCGATCAAGGCTTTACCGCCTTGGTGATGACCAGCGGCAACTTGAGCGAAGAGCCGATCGCCATTGACAATGAGGATGCCTTCCGGCGCCTGAGTGCCATTGCGGACTACTTTCTCGTTCACAACCGCGACATTTACCTGCGCAGCGATGATTCCATCGTCCGTTGCGCCGCGGGTGAAACCCGCCTTATCCGTCGATCGAGAGGCTTCGTGCCGGCCCCGATATTTCTGCGGCGAAAAGTCCCCGCGGTGCTGGCCTGTGGTGCTGAACTCAAAAACACCATCTGTCTGACCAGGGGCAACCAGGCTTTTCTGAGCCAGCACATCGGTGATCTTGAAAACACGGCCACCGAGGATTTCTTCCGGCTCACCAGCCGTCACATGCAGCGCATCCTGAAAATCGAGCCTGAACTCCTCGCCTATGACCTGCACCCCGATTACCTGAGCACCCGCTGGGCCCTGGAGCAGGAAGGCGTTCAGAAAACGGCCGTGCAGCACCATCATGCGCATGTTGTCAGCGCCATGGCGGAGAACCGCATCGACGGGCCGGTGATCGGGCTGGCCTTCGACGGGACCGGTTACGGTTCCGACGGCGCCATATGGGGCGGTGAAGTGCTCGTGGCGGATGAGCAGACGTTTGATCGGGCCGCACATTTCGCCTATTTGCCGATGCCCGGCAGCACGGCCGCCATCAAGCAACCCTGGCGCATGGGCCTGAGCTACCTGCATGCGGCCTACGGTGATGAACTGGTAGATTTGCCGCTCCCGTTTTTGCGCGGCATCGACGGCAAACGCGCGGCCATCATTCTGGAAATGATCAAAAAACGGATCAACGCACCGCTAACCTCCAGCCTGGGACGTCTTTTCGACGGTGTCGCCGCCCTTGCCGGCCTCCGTAACGAGGTGGCCTTCGAAGGCCAGGCCGCCATGGAACTTGAAATGATGGCCGCATCGACGGCCGAGTATACCTATGATTGGCATTGGTCCTTCGGGACTCCAGTGCAGATACCGACCGCACCGATCATCCGTGCCGTGGTCGAGGACCTGCTGCAGGGAACCTCAACGGCGCTCATCAGCGCGAGGTTTCATTTGTCACTGGTACGGCTTTTCACCGACTTATGCGATCATCTGCGCAGAGACACCGGGCTGAGGAGGGTGGTGCTCAGCGGTGGGGTGTTTCAGAACGCCATCTTGCTGGTCGGATTGGTGCGGGCGCTTGAAGACAACAAGTTCAAAGTGTATACGCACAAACAAGTGCCGACCAACGACGGCGGACTCAGCCTGGGTCAGGCGATCATTGCCGCGGCAATCGCAACCAGGTCGCAGTCCGCTTGAGACTTCGTCCAGGAGTCCTCAGGGAGAAATTTATGTTGAACTACCATTCACAGCGAACCCGACTGGGTTCTGCGGTGATCTCGTCAACTCTGGCAACGGACGGCGAACATGTCACTTAAACACGTTGAAGAATACCGGAGTGCCGATCTATCCCGGTCGCTGGCGGAAAAGATTCGCCGGATCAGCACCCGAAACATCAGACTGATGGAAGTCTGTGGCACCCATACCGTGTCGATATTTAGAAGCGGGATTCGATCACTCCTGCCGGAAACGATCTCGCTTCTATCCGGGCCCGGCTGCCCGGTATGCGTCACCGCCCAGTCGGAAATCGATGCCTTCATTGCCTTGGCCAGAACAGAAGGCGTTATCATTACGACATTCGGCGACCTGATGCGGGTCCCGGGCACGGTTTCATCGCTTCAGAAGCAACGCGCCGAAGGGCGCGATATCCGGATCGTTTATTCCACGATGGATGCGGTCGATGTCGCGCGCAAGAATCCGGACAAAAAAGTCGTTTTTCTCGGAGTTGGGTTTGAAACCACTGCGCCGACGATTGCCGCAGCCATCGTGACCGCCCGGCGGACGGGCTTGGACAACTTTTTTGTCTATTCGGCGCACAAGCTGGTGCCGCCGGCCCTGACTGCCCTGATGTCGTTGCGCGGCGTCACCGTCGACGGGTTTCTTCTGCCCGGTCACGTGTCGGTCATCATCGGTTTGGACGGCTACCGGGACTTTTTCGAAACGCATCGGATTCCTTGCGTGGTGGCCGGTTTCGAGCCGACCGATTTGCTTCAGGCGATCGCCATGCTTGTTGAACAGGTCGAAAATGGCGCACCGGCTCTGGAGAATGCCTATGCTCGGGCGGTGACCGATGCGGGTAATCCGGCCGCTCGGAAACTCCTTCAGGAGGTTTTTAAAACGGTCGACGTAGCCTGGCGGGGTATTGGGATGATTGCCGGCAGTGGTCTCAAGATCAGAAAACCCTATGCGGCATTTGATGCCGAAAAAATGTTTACGCTGGCACTTCCCGAGGCCAAGGAACCGAAGGGATGCGCCTGCGGCGAGATTCTCACCGGCTCGAAGATTCCGCCGGAGTGCGCTTTGTATAAAAAGATCTGCACGCCCATCGATCCGGTCGGGCCCTGCATGGTGTCGAGCGAAGGGACGTGTGCGGCATATTATCGCTATCATCAAGATCGGTGACAATATGAAGTTTGAAAAAGTGACACTCGACCACGGCAGCGGCGGGAAGATATCCCACAGCCTCATGACCGATATTCTGCTGCCCGTTTTTAACAACCCGATCCTGGCCGATCTCAACGACGGTGCCATCCTCGAACTGGACGACCGGCGGCTGGCCTTTACCACCGACTCCTATACCGTAGATCCGATATTTTTTCCGGGCGGCCACATCGGCGACTTGGCCATCAACGGCACGGTCAACGACATCGCCATGTGCGGCGGTTCGCCGCTCTATTTGAGCGTCGGTCTCATCATCGAAGAAGGATTTCCGATGGCCGATCTGGAGCGGATTCTGGAGGGCATGGGCGCGGCCGTGCGCAAGGCCGGGGTGACGGTCGTCACGGGCGACACCAAGGTGGTGCCCAAAGGCGCGGCCGATAAAATTTTTATCAACACCTCCGGCTTTGGATTCATCCCGGAAGGAGTTGATGTGGGCAGCACAAAAGCCTGTACCGGCGATCGCGTTATTTTGAGCGGCACGATGGCCGATCACGGCGTTACCATCCTCACCCAGCGCGAGGGGCTTGCTTTCGAGTCGACGTTGGCCAGTGACAGCGCGCCGCTCAACCAAATGGTGGCCGATATGTTCTCCGCCAGTCCATCGATTCACGTTTTGCGGGACCCTACCCGGGGCGGCGTCGGCACGGCGTTGAATGAGATCGCACGAAAGTCTCAGGTGGGAGTGACCATCTTCGAGGACCGGATCCCGCTCAAGAGGGAAGTGGTCGGAATCTGCGAACTGTTGGGTTTTGATCCACTCTATCTGGCCAACGAGGGCAAACTGCTGGCATTTGTGGCACCGGAGCATGCCGGCCGCATTTTGGACGTCATTCGGCAGAACGAATACGGCCGGGATGCCGCCGTCATCGGTGAAGTGGTGGCCGATCACCCGGGGCGGGTGACCATGCAAACCAGAATCGGCGGCAATCGCATCGTGGACATGTTGACCGGCGAACAATTGCCGCGAATCTGTTGAGGCAGCATGCCGGTTAGGCCACTTGACCAATAAAGGCAGCTTTTTTCGGTTTGACAATTATTTGTTATTTAAGTAAAAGTCTGTTTCCAGATACCTTATCTATGCGCTCCCACCTGCCGACAAACCGAAAACAGGGTGACTCTTGGTTATGCGAAGCAGGATCGCCAAACTTCTTTCTCCAAGCGGCTATCTGGAATGGGCAATTAGACGACCTGCGGCCGTTATCGGAATAGCCCTGGCGGTCTCAGTCTTTTTTGCCTGGCAACTTCCCCACCTCTCATTCAAGACGTCCATTTACGACCTCGAAATCGAGGACATTCCGGAAACCGCCCGCTATCAGGACTTTAAAAAACTCTTCGGCTCCGATGAGATCATCCGTATCGTCGTCAAGGCCGACGACGTATTTGATACCGCAACGTTTGCCAAAATCGGCGAACTTGCCGAAGCCGTTTCGAAAATTGACGGTGTGCGCCGGGTCGTCAGCCTGCCGGGGATCAAACAGGCGGTCGATCTTACCGGAAAGTGGCGCCTGGATAAATTTGCCGCGGTTGTCTCTTCCGTGCGTCTTTTCAATAAAAATCTCTTTTCGGACGATCGCAAAACAACGGCGTTGACCCTGGTGCTGAAGTCCGATAGCGAACCGGATCGGATTATTCCGCAAGTGGAAAAGCTCATTTCAAGGGCCGGAAAAGACTTGTCAATCTATCAAGTCGGTATGCCGTTGATCTCTCGAGCCCTCGTCAGTTTCACCGAGAAAGATTTTTTCCGGCTGCCGCCGATCACCTTTCTTCTGATAGCCGTTATCCTCTTTTTCCTCTTCCGGAAAGTCCAATATATTCTCATCCCCCTTCTTTGCGTTTCTCTGGCACTGGTCTGGACATTCGGTTTGATGGCTTTGTTAAAGATCCCGCTGTCCATGCTCACCATGATCGTTCCGGTATTTCTCATTGCCGTCGGAACGGCGTACTGCCTTCATATAGTATCGGAATATCTGACCTGCATTCGCGAGGCCGATTCACCGCAAGCGGCATCTAAAGCGACCTTCACGAACATTTCGTTTCCAACGGCCTTGGCGGTTTTGACGACCATCATCGGCCTTGGGTCTCTTTTGGTTAACCGCATTCCGACGATCCGTGAGTTTGCATTATTTTCCTGCTTCGGCATGTTCAGCCTGCTGGTGATTACCCTCGGTGTTCTTCCGGCCGCACTGGTGCTCATCTCCCTGCCCCATGAAAAGCGATACCGGGAAAAAGGGGCGCCCGATTTTTTCGATCGGTTCATCGAAAAAGTCATTCACATCGACCTGACCAAACAAAAGGTTGCCCTTCCTATCCTGGGCGCTATCGTGGTGATCTGTTCGATCGGGATCCTGCGCATTCGCGTCGAGACCAATCCGATTGGCTATTTCAAATCAGAGACGCCTGTCATACAACACTTTCATGACATTTACCGGGATCTATCGGGGAGCTTTCCGATAAACGTCGTTGTGGAGAGCAAGGACAACGACTACTTCGAAGATCCCCGACACGTTTTCGATATTGCGCGTTTACAGGAATTTCTGGAGAGCCTGCCCGGTGTCGATAAAACCATATCTTTCGCCGATTACATGAAGCTGGTGAACTATGTTCTCAATGAATTCAATCCCAAGTTCTACGCCCTGCCCGAAGAAGGTTTCGAATCCCGCATGGTGATCAACAATTACGCGACCATACTCGGTCAGGACATGTTCGACCGTTTCATGAGCCCGGACCTGTCCAAGACGACCATCGTTCTGCTGACCCACCTGTCGAGTTCACGGGAGTTTTTAGAAACCCGCGACAAAATAATCGCGCATATGCGACAGAGTTTCGCCAAAGATCTGTCGTGGGACGTCACGGGGTTTGGAATCGTCATTTCCGCCAGCAGTCAACATCTGACCAATGGCCAGGTCAAGAGCCTCTCTCTGACGATGATTCTGATTTTCACCATCATGTTCATTCTTTTTCTATCGGTAAAGGTGGGCGTGATCGCCATTTTACCGAACTTGTTTCCGATCGTGGTCAACTTCGGCATCATGGGATGGCTCGGCATTGAACTGTCGATGGTGACCAGCCTCATCGCCAGCATTGCCATCGGGCTGGCGGTCGACGATACCATACACTATTTGTTTAGATACAACCGCGAATTTAGAAAAGACCTCGATGACAAGCGGGCCGTACGTGATACTCTCAAACAGATCGGAAGGCCGATTGTCTTCACGACCCTGACCATTTGCGTGGGCTTTTCGATCCTGATGTTTTCCAGTTTCAAACCGACGGCCGTCTTCGGCATCATGATGACGATCACATTGCTGGCAGCCCTTGTCGGTGATCTCATCCTCCTCCCTTCGCTGATGCAGCACGTCGAACTGGTCACCTTGTGGGACCTCGTGCGCTTGAAACTCGGCCAGGAACCAGCAAAGGGTATTCCACTATTCAAGGGTTTTTCCCGTACCGAGATTCACTCCCTCATCATGGCCGGCTCTCTCAAAAATATCGCGGCCGGTGATGTCCTTTTCCACAAGGGAGAACCCAGCGATTCGATGTACACGATTATCTCGGGAACAATGGACGTTGTCGACACCGTCGCCGATGACGATGCTTGTTTGGACTCAGGCAGCCAGCGGCTGATCAACCGGATGAGGGCCGGAGATGTGCTGGGTGAGATGGGTCTCCTGCGCTCCGCTCCGAGGTCGGCGACCGTCGTGGCCTGCGAACCGGTTGAACTTCTGCCGATCAACTGGAAGATGATCAAGCGGCTGCAGTGGCTGTATCCGCCCACGGCCCGCAAATTCATGTACAATTTGTTGACGATTCTCTGCGGCCGGGTCGAAAGGCTCACCGCTTGTTTGTCGGACGTCAAGGTGCTGGACGATGCCACCGGGTTGAGCAACCGGGAATGCTTCACCAGTCAGATGAGCAAGGAAATCCAGCGAGCCCGACGATACCGGACCCACCTGTCGCTCTGCCTGATGAAGATCGAGTTCGACACCGCCGATGTCCGCTTGGATTTATGGCAAAAAGAGACCATCATGCAATCCGTCAGTGAAACACTGACCCGGAATGTTCGCAACTGCGACCTGCTGGGACGGTGTGACCCGCAGATCTTCGGGTTGCTTCTTCCGCAGACGGCGGTTGAAAAGGCCCGCATGATATGCGATCGGCTGCGGTTCTTGTTGCAGAATCACCATGCTGCCGACGACGGGATTCAGCTGAAGATCGCTTTCGGGGTCTCCGAATTTTCTCCCGAACAGCAGGAAACCGCTCCGGCGCTACTCGAGCGGGCCGCCGGATTACTCGAGCAAACATCACAAGCCTCTCGATGAAAGAGAAAATGATAAAGGGTGTTATGATTGAAGAGTTGAAAGGCTTTCAACGGCAGCATCTCAAGACAGGCAGGTGGTTTATTGTCACCGTCATTGCCTTGCTGTGCTTAATGTCGGCCGGCTGCAACGCCCGCAGGGAAACGGTCTTCACCGGACGGACAATGGGCACCACCTACAGCGTCAAACTGGTGACCGGTTACCTTCAACCGGTTTCCGGCCTGCAGTCGCAGATCGACAAACGACTGGATGACATCAACCAGAGCATGTCAACTTACAGGGACGACAGTGAAATCAACAGCTTCAATCGCCTGACGGCCGCCGGTGAGAAATTCCTGGTTTCACCCGATTTCATGAGGGTTATGCAGATGGCTCAAAAGGTTTTCACCATCACCGACGGCGCATGGGACGGAACGGTAAAACCGCTGGTCGATCTCTGGGGTTTCGGGACCGAAGCAATAAAGAAGGTCCCGCCGCCGGCGGCGGCAGTACGGCAGCGGCTGCAGGCCGTCGGATTCGATGCGATTGAGATTGTTGACAATCGGTTCCTGGTTAAGGGCAAAGCCACAGTGAACCTCGATCTTGCCTCGATTGCCAAAGGATACGGCGTTGACCAGATTGCCGCGCTTCTGAAAGATAGCGGCATCGAGGATTTTCTGGTGGAAATCGGTGGTGAGGTTTACGCAGCCGGGCACCGCAAAGACGGCCTTTCCTGGCGGGTCGGTATCAATACTCCGCGAAAAGAGGCATCGCTGGACCAGGTCTACAAGGTCGTCAACCTGACGAATGGGGCCATGGCCACCAGCGGAGACTATCGCAACTTTTTCGAAATTGACCAAAAACGCTATTCCCACGTGATTGATCCACGCAGCGGTTATCCGGTGGCGAACGGGGTCGTCAGCGCATCGGTTCTATCCGCCGATTGCACTTTTGCCGACGGTCTGGCAACGGCGCTGATTGTCATGGGACCGGATAAAGGGATCGAACTGGTCAACCGGCTCGAAGGGGTTGACTGCCTGATCGTGGAGATGCAGGCCGACGGAACTCTGATCGACCATTATTCAAAGGCTTTTCAAGCGGCCAAGTGACGGAAACCGGTGCGAAACCAGTGCTTGACAATAATGGCTCAGTCCAGTAGGGTTTTTCCTCAAAATCCATTTAATTAAAGAGCTTATGCAACACAAACTTCTTCGTCCGCCCCCCCGGCGGCACCGTGGCTAAAGCCCCCTTAAACCGCTAACCAGCGGATATCAGGAAGAAAGGAAAAAGAAGTGGAAATTGTGGTCTTGTTGAAACAGGTTCCTGCGACCGAGTCGATGATCGGCATTGCCGAGGACGGTGTGTCAATTAAAACGGCCGACCTGAAATGGGTCATCAGCCCTTATGACGAATTTGCGGTTGAAGAGGCGCTGCGAATCAAGGAAGCCCATGGCGGCAAGGTCACCATCCTCACCGTCGGACCCGATAAAGCCACCGAGGCAATTCGAACGGCCCTGGCCATGGGTGCCGACGAAGGCATCTTGATCAATGACCCCGCGGTCCTCAAGTGCGACGGGTTGGGGGTGGCGCGTATCCTTGCGGCGGCTTTAAAGAAGATTCCCTACGATATCGTCATTGCGGGACAACGGGCCGTTGATGACGACAACTTTCTGGTGGGCACCGCCGTTGCCGAGTTGCTGGACATACCCAACATATCAGTGGTCAACAAGCAGGAGATCAGTGATGGTAAGATCAGGTGCCGACGAACGATCGAGGGAGGCGTGGTCGTGATCGAGGCGCCGTTGCCGGCTCTTTTTACCACCCAGCGCGGGCTGAACGAACCGCGCTACGCTTCCTTGCCGGGGATCATGAAAGCCAAGAAAAAACCGCTGGCTACCAAAACCCTTGCAGACATCGGCCTGGAGGCGGCGGAACTGGGGGAGCCGAAAACAAAGCTCATTTCCCTGAAACTGCCGCCCGAAAGAAAAGGCGGTCGCATGATCGAAGGCGAAACCGCAGCCGAGAAAGCGGCGACGTTGGTGCGGTTGCTGGCGGAGGAGGCCAAAGTCCTTTGAGTGCCCCGCCATAAACGGCATCTTAATAAATTTTTTTCTAAAAAATTTATATGGAGACTGATATGAGCGTTTTAGCCATCGCAGAGCATAGAGACGGACAATTTAGAAAAGTCACTTACGAAGCCTTGAGTGAAGGCCGGCGGATTGCGGACGGCATGGGCACCGACATGGCCGCGCTGGTGATGGGTTCCGGTGTCGAGGCCGCTGCCGGAGAACTCGGAAAATACGGGGCCGACAGAATTATTGTGGCCGACCATCCGCGACTGGCGGAATACCTGACCGACGCATATACCACCGTTGCTGCCGGCGTGATTGGCGAAGTCGACCCTCAAGTGCTTATCATGGGCGCCTCGACCCAGGGTAAAGATCTGGCCGCGCGCCTGGCCGCGCGCCTGAGTGCCGGCCTCGCCATGGACTGCGTGGCGGTGCGGGTCGACGGCGGCAACATCGTCGCCACCCGACCGATTTACGGCGGCAAGGTGCTGGCGGAAGTCGCGCTGAGCGGGAAACCCCAGATCGTCGCCACGCGACCGAACGCCATGAGCATCGCGGAATCCGCCAAGGCGGCTGCAATTGAAAAGACCGCCGTTGATCCCGGAGAAAACAGACTTCAGTTCATCGAAAAAACGCTTGAAACCGAGAAGGTCGAGTTGACCGAGGCCGACATCATTGTCTCCGGTGGACGGGGTATGGGAGGATCGGATTACAGCCTCATCGAAGCATTGGCGGCTACCCTCGGCGGTGCCGTGGGGGCATCCCGTTCGGCAGTCGATGAAGGATGGCGTCCCCACTCCGACCAGGTGGGACAGACCGGCAAGGTGGTTTCTCCGAACCTCTATATTGCCTGCGGCATATCGGGTGCCATTCAGCACCTGGCCGGCATGTCGTCTTCAAAGGTGATCGTGGCCGTTAACAAGGACGCGGAAGCGCCGATTTTTTCAAAGGCCGATTACGGGGTGGTGGGCGATTTGTTTGAGATCGTACCCTTGATCACGGAAGAAGTGAAAAAGGTGAAGGGATAACGTCGTCAACCTTCCAGTTAACACGAAATAAAGGTGGGCACCTACGCCCGGATGAACGATTTCGAAAGACGGCTGAAACTCGCCGCCAACGGGTTCTAAGCCCGGACCAGGCCCGGCTTCAAATAAGGAGTTCGGGTTTTGTCCCCAATGGCGTGCCTTTCAGGCGGCAACGGCTTTGCGTCCGGTCTAAGATCCCGTTGGCGACTCAGGCAGTCAGC
>JARROL010000018.1:0-15815 GCA_037383965.1 Desulfobacterales bacterium
CTCTAACCGACTGAGCTACATCGCCATGTCTTTATTAAAAGATACTACCACCGCCGTTGTTTTGCATCGCGTTCGGCAACGGCCCTTTTAGCAATTCCCCTAAACGTAGTCAAGAAGAAAACCCCTGAACCTGTTCAAGGCGTATTCATCTGCAAACGAAAAGAGTTTTTCAGCGGTGATCCATTGTATTGTGTGCCAGGCGATTGCGAAGGTACTGATCGGTGCTCAAACCGCGGATGATATCCGAATGGATTCAAAAAGTGTGGAAATGGCACGGATACGGACGCTGGCGCGTTACCGGGGCGATTTCGCCGACCGGCGCCAAGTTTAGTAAAGTTGAGTTTTCGTAAAAAAACCGTTTGGCACCGGTCGTTACGCTTCGGCCTCGCGGTCGGCTTTCGCAAAGATTGCAGCGGTTGTTGGCCTTAAGGTTCGCGAAAAAAATAGGGTGATGATTTTGGGCGTTGAGGCGCACGAGAGACGCGGCGTAAAATCGCAGGAATATCTGGATATCCCGATATTTTACGCCAGCAGCCGGATGGGATGCATCGACATCCAAAATGATGCGTTGTTTTTGATTGGGCCCTTAGGTATCGATCCTATTTGGCCTTCTGAGAATCGGCCACTTCGACCGTGTATTCGTCCGGATTCTTGGGCAAATTTGAAAAGACGATCATAAACGGCACTGTTGCGCCTTTTTTGACATCCAAATTTTTTCTCTCTTGGCCGAAACGGTTTTGCAGCTTTTGGTCGATACCCGCCTGATCTATTGCACTCAAAACATCGTCGGACAAGACATTTCCGGCATAGACGGTTTTTTCGAGCTCGAGTTTGCGCCCCTTGGAATAGATCTTGCCGGTGACACGAATAGCACTGCGGGAATCATCATAGTCGTTTTTCACCTTACCGCTAACGACATAAAGCGCTCCAAGGTTTTCATTTGTGACGAAACGCCCGTTAACGTCTTTTTCATTGATGGCGATTTTCAGGTTCCCGGCATCTTCAAACTTCGGTCCCAACAGATCACTGACATAAGGTATTTTGGCGCCCTTTAACTTGTCGAGGTAGGGAATGTCGATGCCTAAATACTGCGCTGCGAAGATTGCCCCGGCGCCCACGGCCACCAGAAGAACCAGCACGAAAAGCGCACGCATCATGCCGCCGCCTTGTCTTTTCGCGGTCTCGGCCAGTACGGCCTCTTTCAATTCTTCGGTTTCAGGATACGCCTCCTTGCTGTCGGTATCGAGGTCTCTTTCATCTTCGGAAAGCGCGCCCATATCAAAGGTGTCGGCGGCGGCATCCCCCTCAGATGCAGTCGCTGCAGCCGGTGCCGGCTCTGCTGCGTAATCGTCCTCTTCTTCGACCTCGAACTCCAGGTCGCCGGCCGCGCGGGCGGCGGTTTCGGCATCGGTTTCAGCGTCCGGAACGGGCTTCTCCTCCAAGTCGAACTGTAGGTTGATCTCGTCATCTTCTGCCTGTGACGCATCGCCCGACGGCTCTTCAGCGAGTTCAAGCATGTCGTCCAGGTTCGACAGATCAAATTCGGCATCCTCGATGTCATCTGATGCCGCCTCTTCCGGCGCCTCAATTGAGGTGTCTGCCGCATCGGATTCGTCGGCGTCGAATTCCATGTCAAATTCTTCGGTCGACTCGGCAGACACGCCTTCCACTTCCGCTTCCGGTTCTTCCGGCGTCAGCTCGAGCATGTCGTCGAAGTCAACGGCGTCGGCGTCTTCGCTTGCCAGGGTCGGTTCGTCGGTCAAGTCCGTTTGGATGGCCGGCGATTTTGATGCCGCGCTTTTCTGGTCGACCGGGGCTTCAACAGCGTCTTCTTCCAACAGCTCGTCCAGTCCGGTCAAATCGAATTCGTCGGTTATTTCGACATCGTCCGGTGCGGCAGCGGTCGTTTTTTCTTCGACAGCGTCGAATGCAGGATCCAAATTGAGATCGAGGTCGAATTCGGCATCGTCCTGTATGGAATCCTGCGGCAGTGGAGTCTCTTCGGCCTTTTCGATCATCTCTTCGAGCTCCGCCAGATCCAGTTCTTCGGTTGCCTCCGTACCGGCTGCCGTATCGTTCTCCGCAGGTGCATCGGCTTCCAGACCGAGCTCCAAATCCAAATCCTCCGCTTGATCGTCTTCTGACGATGCACCGGTCTCGTCGTGACCCAAGTCAAGCAAACTGTCCACATCTGACAGGTCGAGTTCCTGGGTTTCGTCGAATTCAACTTTCACATCGGAAACAACCGATTTTTCCTCCGAGCCGCTATCTAATTCGAAGTCGAGGGAGTCCGATTCCGAGTCGCCGGCGGCATTGTCTAAATCCATATCGAGTTCGAAATCAAGATGATCTTCCGACCCGGTGTCCGCCTCAGCGATACCTTCGGCCGATCGAGCCTCCTTTGAATCTGCAGTCGTATCTTCGAGGCCCTCGAAGTCGAGGTCGAAATCGATTTCATCGGTGGCCGGCCCGGTCGTCTCGGCATCGGCTGTTTCGCTGTCAAGATCGTCGAAGTCAAGATCCAAGTCGAAATCCATCGTTTCGGTAGACCCGTCGGTGACGCCGGTCGTTACGGCATTGTCATCTGCGAGCGAATCGAGATCGAGCTCGAAATTCAGATCGTCGGTGTCGCTATCAGCGGTTATTGCGCCGATGTCCGCGGCAGCTGCAAAATCAGCCGCCTCTAAATTAAGATCGTTATCGTCCATCGCGACATCGCCTGCAGCCGCCTGGCCCGCATCCGGCTCTTTGTCGATGTCCAGATCGAGCGATTTCTCGATGGCGGCCAAGTCCAGATCATCTAGACCTGTTACCCCCGCAGCCGCGGCCGTGCCGGGAGGCAGGCCTTCCGACACGGTGTCTTCCTGCACCGCCGGTGCGGGCGGATGAACGACAAAAACATTCCGGCACTTGGAGCAACGGACTTTTGATCCGGATGGTTTGATCAGATTCTCATCAAAGCTGAAACTCGTATCGCACTTTTCACAGGTTAAGATCATGGCTGTCCCCAACGATTAGATTTGCAGATCATAAATAGCGGGCAAATGACGGTATCTCTCGGCATAGTCGAGACCGTAGCCGACTAAAAAACCCTTCTCGACGATGCGGCCGACATAATCGACAGTAATGTTACCTTGACGTCTTTCGTGTTTGTCGATCAGGGCGCAAAGCCGCACACTTTTAGCATTAAGCGTTTTCAAATGGCCGATTAAGAATTCGAACGAAAGACCGGTGTCGACAATATCCTCAACGACGAGTATATCTTTGCCGCCGATTTCGATTTCGATTTCTTTGGTCAGGCAGACGGTACCGCTGGAACTGGTGTTGCCTCCGTAGCTGGCGAGCCGAATAAAATCGATTTTAACCGGAATTGTCAGATGTCGGATAAGATCGGCCAGAAAAACGAAGGCTCCCTTCAGAACGCCAACCAGAATGACTTCACGGCCTTTGTAGTCATGTGATATTTGCCGCGCGAGATCGGATACCGTCGTTTCGATTTCTTCCTGACTCAAGACGGGTTTGAACTCTGGCATCGTTTTGAAAACTTCCCACTCGATTCAGCGACATTATCTGGACCATTACCGCGTAATACAATGTCAATATTGCCACAAAAAGGCTCTTCTTGTCAATAATTTTAAAGAATTACAGGCCCGATTGTGCCAAATTCCGGATAAGATCCTTCTGTTCGCTGGTCAGTTTCTTGGGGATAACGATGTGAATGCGGACGTAGAGATTGCCCCGCTTGCCGCCCTGCATGCTGGGGAGTCCGTGACCGGATAGCCGCATTTTCGTGCCGTGACGGGTCCCCGGCGGAACTTTCAGGCTTAGCTCTTTTCCGTCCGGGGTCGGGATGGATAAGGTTGTACCGAGAACCGCCTCGCTCAGTTTGATGTCGCGGTTGGTGGTCAAATCCTGACCTTCCACACTGAACGCGGGATCATCTACAATTTTGGCTTGAACATAAAGATCGCCCATCGGTCCGCCATATGGGCTTGCCTCGCCCTTTCCGGCCAGGCGCAGCTTCTTGCCGGTCGTCATTCCTTTTGGAATTTTGACCGTGATCCTCTCCGAACGACCCTTATGATCGAAACTGATGGTCTTGCGGGTACCGTTTATAACTTCCTGAAGCGTCAAAGGAAGCTCGTAAACGAGATCCGCCCCCTTGACCTGTCGTGGCTGCTGACCGAAATTGCCGAAGGGTGAACCACCGCCGAATGGGTTGCCGGAACCATAAGTGAAACGTACATTACCACCGCGGCCGCCGATTCCGAATTCCCGCAGGATGTCGCTGAAGTCGAAACCCCGGAAGATGTCCTCCTGTGAAAACCGCTGGCTGAACCCCTCGGAGCCGTAAGTATCATACTGTTTGCGTTTTTCTTTGTCGCTTAGCACGGCATAGGCTTCACTGATTTTCTTGAATCTATCTTCAGCGGACTTGTCGTCTTTGGCGTGATCGGGGTGATACTTCATCGCAAGCTTGCGATACGCTTTTTTGATTTCTGCGTCCGAAGCGCTTTTGCTCACTCCGAGAATGTCGTAATAATCTTCGGCCATTTTTATGCCTCTCGTCTAAGGGAAAACTTCTCGCGTACCTCACCAACTTGCCAAGGTGCCGTCGTACGCCGGATGTTTTCACCCCATTTTGTCCCCGCAACGTCGCCATGTTACTCAAGGCAAAACAAACCGTCAAGCCGTGCGGGTCTCCTATAACCTGCTGATAATATTTAATTCCAGGGGAAATAATATAAAATACAAACTTTGATTGTCAAGTTGCCTGCCAAAGAAGGTAAGCTCAGGCATCCGGCTGGCCGCAATTTCGGGAGCGAATAGCGGCCGGGCTACCGGGCCTCACCCGCCTTGAGCGCCACCATCAACACCGAAATCGCCGCCGGCGTCATTCCGTCGATCCGGGACGTCTGTCCGAGGGAGGCCGGTTTCACTGCCGAGAGTTTTTCCTTGAGTTCGTTGGAGAGCCCGTGAACCCGATTGAAGTCAAAGTCAGAGGGAATGGCCATCCGTTCAAGATTTTGGAATTTTTCGATTTCCCTTTGTTGCCGCGCGATGTATCCTTCGTACTTGATGTCGATTTCCACTTGATGGGCGACTTTTTTGCCGATCGCAACCGGCGGCGGGTCAACGGTTTTGACGACCTCGTAATCGAGCTCGGCTCTTTTGAGCAACTGATCAAGATAAGTCCCGCTGCTGATCGTATTGGTTCCTTTTTCGGCCAGATACGCGTTCACCGCGCCGGTCGGCTTGACGACGCTGCTGCGGATGCGGCGGATCTCGTCGGCGATCTGCCGGCGGCGGTCCTCGAGGTCCTTCAGGGTCGCTTGATCGATCAACCCCAGCGAATGACCGATTTCCATCAGCCGGAAGTCGGCGTTGTCTTCTCTTAGCATCAATCGGTATTCGGCGCGCGAGGTGAACATCCGGTAGGGTTCGCGGGTACCCCGGATCACAAGGTCGTCGACCATCACGCCCATGTAAGCCTGGGAGCGATCCAGAATGAACGGTGGCCGTTTCTGAACCCGGCAGGCGGCGTTTATCCCGGCCCAGAGCCCCTGGGCGGCGGCTTCCTCGTACCCGGAAGTCCCGTTGATCTGTCCGGCCATAAACAGCCCGGCAACCCGCTTGGTTTCCAGGGTCGGCTTCAATTGGACCGGATTGACGTAATCGTATTCGATAGCGTATGCGGGTCGCATGATCTCGGCCTGCTCCAGGCCTTCCACGGCATGTACGATCTCGTTCTGAACTTCCAACGGCAGGCTGTTTCCAAGTCCACTGGCGTAGATTTCTTCCGTCTCCAGACCTTCCGGTTCCAGAATCACCTGGTGCCGCTCGCGGTCCGGAAACCGTACGATTTTGTCTTCAAAAGACGGACAGTACCGGGCCGAAACCCCTTTGATAACGCCGCCGTAAAGGGCCGATCGCTCCAGATTGCGGCGCACGATGCGGTGAACACCCGGGTTGGTGTGGCCGATGAAGCTGGGAACCTGAGGCAGGCTGATCGCGGCAGTAAAGTGCGAAAACGGGGTCGGGGCCGGGTCGACATCCTGTTCTGCAAACCGGGTGAAGTCGATGCTCGATCGGCGCAACCGCGGCGGCGTGCCGGTTTTCATCCGGCCCAGCTGAAATCCGAGCTGCTTAAGGTCGACGGCCAGGCCGTAAGCGGCAAACTCGCCGGCCCGCCCGGCCTTGATGGACTTGAAACCGATGTGCACCAGGCCGCTCAGAAAAGTCCCGGTCGCCAGGACCACGGTGTCGGCCTGGTATCCGAAGCCCGTGGCCTCTTCCACCCCGGCCACCTTGTCCCCGACAACGACGAGCCGCTCCACCATGGCTTGCTTCAGATCGATGTTGGGTTCCTGCTCGATGACATGCTTCATCACCATGTGGTAGCGGTTCTTGTCGTTCTGAGTTCGTGAAGAGTGAACCGCCGGTCCTTTCTTGGTGTTCAGCGTCTTGTACTGGATGGCCGACTTGTCCGTGGTCTTCGCCATTTCACCACCCAGGGCATCGATCTCCCTAACGAGCTGCCCCTTGGCCATACCGCCGATGGACGGGCTGCACGGCATGGCCGCCACCTTGTCCAGGTCGATGGCCGTCAGGAGTACACGGCAACCCATTCGGGCGGCAACCAGCGCGGCCTCACAGCCGGAGTGCCCGGCTCCGACGACAATGACGTCATATTTATGCGAGTAACTCCTCACTGATCAATCCCACCAACTCTTTCGACTTTGCATTTTTTCCCCAAATCGATATAGTCTTTCTCGATACTGGCGTCGGCCGCAACCGAATCAGCTGTCACCACTGCCTCTGGCCGTCGCCTTAAGTTTAATAGAAATAGAAGAGGAAACTTTTGAGTTTCGGTGATAAATTCCAACCAACAAACACTAAAATTCAAAATGACAAACCTGTTTGGGTCATTGGATATCGGAATTTGGGATTTCCTTACATCGTTACTTCTTGCGCAGAAGTAACGACTTAAAACGTTAAATGGCACCTGTCAGAAGATATTACGATTACAACACGTATCTGAGAAATGTTTACGGGTGCCGCGTTCAAAAAATAAGCGTCGATGCGGGACTCACCTGCCCCAACCGCGATGGAACGGTGTCGACCGCCGGTTGCATCTACTGCAATGCGAGAGGATCGGGAACCGGTGCGCATGCTGTCGGTCTCTCCATCACCGAACAGTTGCTCAAAGGCAAAGCGGCTCTTTCCCGCAGGTACAAGGCCAAAAAGTTCATCGCCTATTTCCAGTCTTTTTCAAACACCTACGCGCCGGTATCGAAACTCAGACGGCTTTACGACGAAGCCCTGGCAGTCGATGATGTCGTCGGTCTCTCCATCGGGACCCGCCCGGACTGTGTCGCCGAACCGGTGCTCGAGCTGTTGACCGGTTATGCCGTCGATCACATGGTCTGGGTTGAGTACGGTCTGCAGTCCGCTCACGACGCCACGTTGGCTCTGATAAACAGGGGTCATGATGTCGCCTGTTTTCAGAAAGCCGTCGCCGCCTCGCATTCACATGGCCTGAAGGTGTGTGCCCATGTCATACTGGGTCTGCCGCAAGAGACCCGCACCCAGATGCTCGCCACGGCCCGGTTCCTGGCCGATCTGCCGATCGCGGGCGTCAAGCTGCACCTGCTCTATGTCGTGCGCGATACGCCGCTCGAGAGGCTTTTTCACACGGGTACCTACCGCTGTCTCTCGCAGGCTACGTATGTCGAGCTGGTCTGCGATTTTTTGGAACACCTGCCTGAACAGGTGGTGATTCAGCGCCTGACTGGAGATCCGCACCCCGCAGAGCTCGTCGCGCCCCAGTGGTCCCTTCGCAAGCGCGAGACCCTCGGCATGATCAAGACGGTGCTTGAAGAGCGGAACACGTGGCAGGGGAAACGCCTCGGTTGCAGGCGTCCCTGAGCGCACAGAGGTCACTCAAAAATATTGTCACATTCCGTAACCCTAAGTGGGTGCGTACCCTTGGGCAATCGGATACCGTCGTCCGTATCCGAAAGCCTTTGAGGTCACCTTTAGGCCCGGTGCCGCCTGATACCGTTTATACTCGTTCCGGTTGACCTTGGCAACGATCTCGCTCACCAACTGCCGATCAAACCCCATATCTACAAGTTCAGATATGCTGAGGTCGTCCTCGATATAGCCCTTCAGAATAGGGTCGAGAAGGGCATAGGGCGGCAGGTCGTCGTCGTCGCGCTGGTCAGGTTTGAGTTCAGCCGACGGCGCCTTGGAAATGATGCGGGCGGGAATAATAATGTGATCCCGGTTGATGAAATGCGCCAGGTCGTAAACCATCGTCTTGGGCACATCGGATATGACCGCCAGCCCGCCGCTCATGTCACCGTAAAGAGTGCAATAGCCGACGGCCAACTCGGATTTGTTGCCGGTTGACAGCAGCAGACACCCTCTTGCGTTGGAAATCGCCATCAAGATCGTCCCCCGAATACGGGCTTGGATGTTTTGTTCGGCAATGCCCGGTTCGCGATTATCAGAGGCAGGAGCCAGATCTTTGAGAAATTTTCTGAAGATGTCGTCGATCGGAATCGTTTCGAGGCCGACGCCCAGATTGCGGGCCAGCCGGCGCGTGTCCTCGAAGTTGTCCCCGGATGTGTAAGCGGACGGCATGAAAACGGTCATCACATTGTCGGAGCCGAGAGCGCGGACCGCGATTGCGGCCGTCAAGGCCGAGTCGATCCCGCCGCTCAGACCAATCACGGCCTTTGAGAAACCGCACTTGGTGACGTAGTCGCGGGTGCCCATTGCCAGCGCCTTGAAAACGGCTTCGGTTTCAGAGGCGGCGACCTCCCGAATCACGGTCGAATCTGAAGCCGTATCGTATACGATCAAGTCCTCCTCAAAATCCCTTGCCCGGGCCACCATCCGACCCTGCCGGTCAAAAACCGCGCTGAGGCCGTCGAAGAGCAGGCTGTCGTTGCCACCGACCTGGTTCACATAAACCAGCGGCACGCCGTACTTCTTGGCGATGGTGGAATGCATATTTTTCCTGAACCCGATTTTACCCGTGTGAAAAGGCGAGGCGGATATGTTGACGATCAACTCCGCCCCATCCTTGACCATGGCATCCACCGGATCGAAGTGATAGATCCGACGCTTGAAGATGTCCTTGTCGTTCCAGAGGTCTTCACAAATCGTCAGCCCGATCTTCATCCCCTTGTAGAAAAAACTGTGACACTCTCTACCAGGTTCGAAATAGCGGCTCTCGTCGAACACATCATAGGTCGGAAGAAGGCGCTTTTGAACCTGATGCCGAATGTGGCCGTCTTCGAACAAAACGGCGGAGTTGCACACCCGCTTACCTTCATCAGCCGGATTGTGATCGACCAAACCGCATATAACACCGATGCCGCGGATCGTGTCGAGCATGCGGCCGAGAGCGGCGATATTGGCATCCACAAAATCTTTCTTCTCGACCAGGTCCTGCGGCGGGTATCCGGAAATGACCAACTCCGAAAAAATGATTAGGTCGCAGGACTGCGCAATGGCCTGATCGGCGCACTGCCGGATGCGCTCGACGTTATGCGAAAATCCGCCGATAATCGGATTGATCTGTGCCAAAGCGATTTTCATCTCTTCATCGATCCCACCTAAACCATCATGGCCGTTTCGGGCCACCACGGTGCATTGAAATGACGCGCCGGAGTCCGGATGAGCGGTTGAGAAGGCGACTGACTGTCTGAGATGCCTACAGGGTCTTAGACCGGACCCAACGCCGATGCTGCCTGTAAAGCACAACCGTCAAGCCTGAAACCGAACACTTATTCAACGCCGGGCGAGGTCTGGTCTTAGGGCCTGTTGGCATCGAGTTTCAGGCGACTTTCGAAACCGTTTATTCGGGCGGAGGGGCCCACCTCGCCAGTGGGTTTCGTTTTATTTTCGTATTAAATCGGTTGTGTCAGTTAAGTCAGTTTTGTCAATTGGATATCATTGATCTTAACGACCAAACGCTTATGCTCTTTAAGCCACCGCTGGCTCCGAGTTTCAAGTTTCGAGTTTCTATTTTTTCCTACCAAATTTCTCAAGTGGCGGTGAAATCTAACAAGCAATTCACTCGCGGTCAACGGCCAATGAATCGGCAAAGCCGGCGCTTGCGACAGAAGGTGGTTTACGCTATAACCATCATCCAGGGAAATACACCCCGCCCGGGTTTGGAAAGGAACTTGCGGTGCACCAAAACAACGCACAAGATCACTGCTCCATCAGGCGCGTCGACGAATTCGATCTTTCTTTTAAGGTATTTCACGAGTTGATGGCCCGCAAGGTCAACGAAATCCTCCTGGTTTCCACCCCTTATGATGCCTTCATCATGGAAGAAGAAGGCCGGCTGGCGGAGCGCATCATCCACGAATACCGGGGATTGAATCTGTCGCGACCACCGCACCTGACCTGGGTTTCCACGGCCCATGAGGCCATCACGGCCCTGGCATGCAAAAGCTTCGATCTGGTCCTCACCATGCCCCGCCTGGACGACATGGACGCCTTCAGCCTCAGCCGGCGCATCAAAGAGATCAATCCCGACCTGCCGGTTTTTCTTTTGGCCCACCGCACCAACCGGCATCTCTTCGATCCGGACTACCGCAAAAACCGCCCGATCGACAAGATCTTCGTCTGGTTCGGCAATACCGATCTGCTGCTGGCCTTGATTAAAAGTGTCGAAGATCAGATGAACATCGACTTCGACACCCAGCGCGCCAAGGTCAGGGTCCTGATCATGGTGGAGGATTCACCGATCTATTATTCTTCAATCCTGCCGCTGCTCTACAAGGAAATCGTCCTTCAAACCCAGGCGGTTATGGAGGACTCGCTCAACGACGAGCACCGTATTCTCAGAATGCGTGCAAGACCCAAGATCCTTCTGGCGGAAAATTTTGAAGAAGCCGAAGCCCTCTACCACCGGTTCAAACCCTATCTCTTGTCTATTTTTTCGGACGTGCGCTTTCCCCGCAATGGTAACGTGGACGAAGCCGCCGGTCTTTCCTTGTTAAAAATGGTCAGGGCCGAAACGCCGGACATTCCGCTGCTGATGCTCAGTTCGGAAGAAAAAAACCGCCATAAGGCCGATACGATTCCCGCCGTTTTTCTGAACAAGAACGCGCCGGCACTTCACACCGAAATTCGCGAATTCTTCAAACAGTACCTCGGATTCGGCGACTTCATCTTTCGGCTGCCAGACGGTACCGAGGTCGGCCGGGCGTCGAACCTGCGTGAAATGCAAAAATTATTGCCCACCATTCCGGACGCCTCGATCTTCTACCACGCCTGCCGCAACCACTTCTCCAGTTGGCTGATGGCGCGCTCGGAAATCATGCTGGCCACCAAGCTCAAACCGGTCAAGGCAACCGAGTTTGAGACCGTCGCCCACCTGAGGAATTTCTTGATCCATTCGGTCGCGGAACGACGCAAGGGACGGCAGAAGGGCATTATTGCCCAGTTCGATCCCGATCACTACGACCCGGATGCCGAATTCGTCAAGATCGGCAAGGGATCGCTCGGCGGCAAAGCCCGCGGATTGGCCTTCATGTCGATCCAGCTCAAGGAAAACGCCGAGTTCCGGAAACGATTCGGGGACATCGACATTCACGTGCCCCAGACGCTGGTCATCTCAACGGAAGCCTTCGACGAATTCGTGACCGAGAATGATCTAAAAGATGTGACGGCCGGTGAACTGAGTGATATCGAGATTTCGGAGCGCTTTCTTGAGGCCCGTTTGCCTGAGTGGTTGCGGCGCAACCTTGAAATGGTGCTCTCCAATCTCGACTATCCCCTGGCGGTGCGGTCATCGAGCCTGCTCGAAGACGCCCAATTTCAACCCTTCGCCGGGATATACCGCACTTACATGCTGCCCAACCGGCATCCCGATCTGAGTTTGCGGCTGACGCGACTCATCCAGGCCATCAAGTTGGTATATGCATCCACATATATGGCCGCTCCACGTGCTTACGCCAAAAGCACGATGCACCGCACGGAAGATGAAAAAATGGCGGTGATCATACAACATCTGACCGGCTCCGTGAACGGCAGCATGTATTACCCGGCGATTTCAGGCGTGGCCCAGTCTTACAATTTTTATCCCGTCGCCAACATGAAACCCGAAGAGGGAATTGTACACATCGCCATGGGGCTTGGGAAAACAGTGGTGGAAGGCGGCAAATCGCTGCGTTTCTCATCCCGCTACCCGCAGCTGCTGCCCCAATTTTCAACGGTGGAGGACATCCTGAACAATTCGCAGCGCTTCTTTTTCGCCCTTAATCTGAAAGATTTTCCAAACGACTTCGATACGCTGCAAAATTTCACCGATGATGTAACCCTGGTCAAGATCGAGGTCGATGACGCCGGCGATCATCCGGCCGTGCGCCACCTGTGCAGCACATACAATCCCCAGGATCACCGCATCCGGGATGTCCACTCCCCCCAGGGGTATCCGGTCGTGACGTTCGCCAGCATCCTGAAGTATCAATCGTTTCCCCTGCCGGACATTCTAACGGAGATCCTCGAAATCGGCCGCAGGGGGATGGGGTGTCCGGTGGAAATAGAGTTCGCCGTCAACCTGCCGTTCAACGGTAAGGATCAAAACGAATTCGCGTTACTGCAGATTCGTCCCATGGCCATCAGTCGGCACGACCGCACGGTCGACATCACCGAAGCGGATAGGATAACCGCGTTTTGTTACTCGAGCATGGCCCTGGGCCACGGCTGGGACCGCAGCATCAGCGACATTATCTTCGTGTGCCCTGACACGTTCAATCCCTCGCAAACCGTGGCCATCGCCAAAGAAATCGGTCTTCTCAATGCACGGCTGGTCGCCGCCAACCGAAAATACCTTCTGGTCGGGCCCGGACGCTGGGGCTCGGCCGACCGCTGGTTGGGAATTCCGGTCACCTGGAGCGAAATATCGGGTGTCGGAGCGATGGTCGAGACAAGGGCCGAAGAAGTGAACGCCGACCCGTCCCAGGGGTCGCACTTTTTCCACAACATCACCTCGCTGGGAATCAGTTACCTTAACCTGGTCGAAAACGGAAAAGATTTCATCGACTGGCGCTGGCTCGAGACGCTACCGGTGGCCGAGGCAACAGAACATGTGAAGCACGTGAACCTCGAGCGGCCGATCATCATCAAGATCGACGGCAAAACCTCGCTGGCTGTTCTGATGAAGCCGGCGGCACCGGAGAGAGAACCCGACCAGACCGGTTGAGGGCAGCCGACCCGGTCCGAAGGGCCAGCCGGTTCAACCGGCCTAACGGGCTCAACCGGCAAAACCGGCAAAACCGGCTCAACTGCAACGGAAAAGGGCGTCATTTATGGCCGTAGAAAACGATATCGTCCTGATTTATTTTGAAGACAAGCCTCTGAGTTACGCACGGATCGAGGAGATCCTCCCGGATGCAAAACCGAATTGGTATCACGTTCGCTTGCTGCTCCTGCAATTCCCGCTTCAGGTGGTAACGTGGATATTGAGAGATATCTACATAAACGGTGATGAATTCACCATGGACGGCAAACGGATACGGTTGGAGCGGATCGTAGCGCCGCAGCCAAACCGGACACCGTCTGAACCCAAAGACGAAAAAACCGTGCGCAAACCGTCTATCGAGGGCAAAGTGATATCCCTGAAGGATTTAAAGAAAAAATAATTTTTGCATTCTGCGGTATCCGCGTCTCGAGACCCGCTGCGAAACCGGTGTAACTGCATGTCCAGCCAGACCTGTAAATGAACACAACGGCAACGACAACCAAAATCGTCCTGTCCGCCTCGCGCAGAACGGACATTCCGGCTTTTTACCTGACGTGGTTCATAAGCAGCCTGGATCGCGGGTATTTTGACGTCGCCAATCCCTTCAACAAACGTGTGACCCGGGTTCCGGCCGGTCCGGACACGGTAGACACTATCGTTTTCTGGTCCAAGGATTTCGGCCGATTTCTCGCAGAGGAGATCGGCGAAGAATTGCGGAAAAGAGGATACGGTCTCTTTTTCAACTTCACGGTAAACTCCAGGTCGCCGCTGCTGGAACCGAAGGTCCCACCGCTGGAAAGCCGCTTGGATCAATTAGAAACGCTGAGTCGCCGGTTCGGACCGCAGTCGATCAACTGGCGTTTCGATCCGCTCTGTTTTTATCGGAATTCCGGCGGATCAGTCGAAAACAACCTGGCAGATTTTTCGGTCATCGCCCGAAGTGCGCATCGCGCGGGCGTCACGCGGTGCATCACGAGCTTCATGGACCATTATCCTAAAATTCAGCGTCGACTGGCCGCCGTTCCGGGGTTTTCCTTTATCGACCCCTCGCCGGTCGAAAAAGCGGCCATCCTCTTGAAGCTGGAAACCCGTTTGCGGCCTTTGAAAATCGGTCTGTCCACCTGCTGTGAGAAAAACATCCTGCAAAGGCTGCCCGCAGAAACGACGATCCGGCCGAGCGCATGTATTTCAAACACCCTTTTGACCGAGCTTTACGGCGGCCGCATTTCATTAAAAAGAGACACGGGCCAGCGCCGCCGGCAGGGCTGCGGCTGCCAGGTTTCGGTCGATGTCGGCTCTTACGGGGATCAGCCTTGCAGCCATGGCTGCCTGTTCTGCTATGCCAATCCGCGCGGCGGTGCCACTCTGTCAACGCCTGGAGAATCACGATCCTTGCGTTACTCTGCCGTCCCAAAATGATACCATAGAAAGAATGATCTGACATGCGCATCGGCCCACTGAACCTGGCAAACACCGCGATCCTGGCACCACTGGCCGGTATTACCGACCTGCCTTTCCGCCTGCTGGTCAAACAATCCGGGTGCGCACTGGTTTATTCCGAAATGATCAGTGCCAACGCCCTGGTGCGCGAATCAACCAAGACGCTCGAGATGCTCGACAGCACGGCGGAAGAAAAGCCCCTGAGCGTTCAGATCTTCGGTACCGAGCCGGCAATCATGGCCGAAGCCGCCCGCATGGTCGCCTCTTCGGGGGCGGACCTGCTGGACATCAATTGCGGATGTGCCGTGAAAAAAATCGCAAAGACCGGTTCGGGTGTTGCCTTGATGCGAGAACCGAAGACGGCCGAGGGCCTCTTTCGAGCGGTTCGTCGAACCGTCGACATCCCCTTGACGATCAAAATCCGCTCCGGCTGGGATGTCAGTGGTCGACAGGCGATCGAATTCGCCCGTTTGGCGGAGGCATGCGGTATCGATGCGATTGCCGTGCACCCGCGAACGGCAACCCAAGGTTTTCGCGGGCAGTCCGACTGGTCGATCATCACGGCTGTCAAGGACGCCGTTTCGATACCTGTCATTGGAAACGGAGATATCCTCAGCGCCCGGGATGCGGTGCAGATGGAGGCGGATACCGGCTGTGACGCCATCATGATCGGCAGGGCGGCTATCGGCAATCCCTGGATTTTCAGACGCTATCTGGCGCTGAAGACCGGGCAGGCGGAACCGGGTGTGGATCTATCGATGAGGTTCGAGACAATGATCCGGTATGTCCGAGCGATGGTGGACTACCGGGGTGAGAGCCGCGCCTGCCGGATGCTGCGCAGCCGTCTCGGCTGGTTTGTCAAGGGCCTTCCACATGCCGGCACCTTCAGGGAAGCCATCAAATCGATCGCCGCCGAGGATGAGGCCCTGGCGGCGATTGAAATTTTCTGCGCGACACTCGAGAAAAAACCGATACCGGAATTTAAAACAGATACGCCTGACGGCGAGGACGTCACCACTGCCGAAAATTCAAGCATGACAGGACAGCTGCGATCACCGGCCTAAAAAACCGATGAAAATAGAATCCAACCGCTTTGTTCACT
>JARROL010000019.1:0-20418 GCA_037383965.1 Desulfobacterales bacterium
GCTGACAAGAAATTCATTGGAACGGGCGTATCCCTCAGGGCCCCAGTAGGTGTCGACGGTAAGGACGCGCTGCAGTTCGGCATCGGCTTCTCGACGGGACGGGAAGCGGGTCCGGACTATCCGAAACATTTTCAGAGGCTTGGGCCGCGGAAACCATTTGATGCCGTCCGATACGACACCGCTTTTTTCGCGTGCGACATCATCAGGGTCAAGGACTTCCATGATGTGCGATCGGAGTCCCTGTCGATAGTGGCGCCTGTAAATAAAGCGGCCCGGTTGGCGGATGAAGTTCAAACGCAGAACATCTTCTGCGCTCAATGATGGCTTTTCTCTGACGTCCTGAGTCATCGGTGCCATAGATGGAAATCAAACCATTCGTAACCGTTTCAGTCATTCATCCGCTTGTCCCAATCATATTCCGGTGCAGTAACGATATGTTCCATATTCTGGATTCGGCGCTCCAACCGCTCAAAACGATGTTTCAGACGCTTGAGGGCCCGGTGCCGGTTACCGGTGTAGCTGTCGTAAAACTCCTGTTCGTCTTCGCTGCGAAGTGGAATGACCGGTTCGGGTTTCATCAGCAGGGCTGCCAGAAGGTAGAGCCCGGTAATCGGCCAGAATCCGGTCAAAATAAGCAGCCCCACTGCAATGGCCCGGGTCCAGGCGACAGAGAAATCAAAAAACTCGGCAAAGCCTCGGCAAACCCCCAACAAAACACCACGGCGTGAACGGTAAAGTCCGTTTGAAAACAATTTTTCAATCGGTCTCATGATCGGTTCTCCCTTTTCTTTTATCGAACAGAATGGTCTCCAGCGCATCCACGCGCTCTTCCATCCGGGTTAGTTTTTGGTAAATTTCTTGTATCATTCCGGCATCATCAGCTTCGTTTTGGCGGTCTTTACGGGAAACCCCTCCTTTGATGAGCCGTATACCCATCAGGATCGTTGCCCCAATTACGGTCAGTGACACGACAATGCCGCCGAAAACGATCGCGGTGATGAAAGCACCCTGCATGCCTGGCGGTCCTCCGAAAAAAGGTTATGTAGATGTTGCCGGCCCCATGTTATCTGCCGGCATCAAAATTAATAATATGCGGCTACACGCTTTGGCTGACAGTCGGTTTTTTCAAGGCCTGCAGTTCGGCTTCAATTTCCTCATCCGCATTCAGTTTGTCAAGTTCTTCCTCGAGATCGCTTTTACGACCGATATTCACCAGGTCGGCTTCTGACTCCATGCGGTCGATCCGGCTTTCGAGCTCTTCGAATTTGACCATCACCTCAGTGCTGTCCGCTCGTCGGATTTCCTGTTGGGCCCGGATTTTTCGACGGGCATGGACGTGACGCTGGATCAACACCCGTTGCTTGTCGCGCGCGGATTTGAGTTTTTCCTCCAACTGGCGAATGTCTTCGTGATACTGAACGACTAAGTGATCGAGCTCGTCGCGCTCTTGCTGCAGATTCGCTTGCCGCCGGGTATAGCGGCGCTTTTCGATGAGGGCTTCACGTGCAAGATCGTCCCGGCCTTTGCGGACGGCCAATGCGGCCTTGTCTTCCCAGTGTCCGGCCCGGCCGACAATCTCCTCCAGTTGGCGCTGAACCTTCTTGCTTTCAGCCATGACCCCCGCACAGGCGGCTTTTAGCTCGACAAGCGTGTCTTCCATTTCCCGTATCATGAGTTTGATCAGTTTTTCCGGATCCTCGGCCCGATCGAGCATGGCGTTGATGTTGGAGCTGATAATGTCGCGGAAGCGTGTAAAGATGCCCATAGTGTACCTCCTGAATGGTTTTTATATCATTCACAGCAGATTGCGTGCCAAAATAACGATACGGGCGGCGGGCTGATTTCCCAATCGGGATATTGTTTCTCGCGCTTAGAACGGAACTGGCTTTGTGTCAAATTTAATCAATCATTTCTGTTGCTTAAAAATTTCGTTTTCCTTGCAAACCGCGTATTGAGTTGGATTTTTTAAGGGGGATACCGTGACGATTGATTGACATTTTTTTAAATTGATACAATTAGCAGTTGGCAAATTTAACTTAATTATATATATAATTGACCTATATTTAGCTAAATTCACCATGATAAACTTATCCAATACTTCGGCAAGCCGTGTCAGTGGTCTGAGTGACGGTACGCGCGAGGCCCTGGGACAGTCCGAGGTCTTCCTGGCATTCCAGGAACGCCTTTCCCATGTCGCTGCGGTGAACCGGCCGGTCCTGTTGATCGGTGAGCGCGGCACCGGAAAGGAATTGGCGGCCTCCCGCCTGCACTACCTTTCGCGCCGCTGGCAGGGTCCGCTCATTGCTCTGAATTGTGCGGCCCTTTCGGAGACGCTGATCGAATCCGAGCTGTTTGGATATGAGAAAGGAGCCTTCACGGGTGCCTCCCAGCGTCGGAGCGGACGCTTCGAAGCGGCCGACGGCGGCACGCTTTTCCTGGACGAAGTCGGGAACATTCCGCTGGAGGTGCAGGAGAAGATCCTGCGCGTGGTCGAATACGGCACATTCGAGAGAGTGGGCAGTACCGAACTCATCGAAGCGGATGCCCGCATCATTGCCGCCACCAATGCGAATTTGCCGCATCTCGTTCGCACCGGCCGTTTCAAGCAGGATTTACTTGACAGGCTGTCCTTTGAAGTGCTGTTTTTGCCGCCGTTAAGAGAGCGACGCGAAGACATTCTCCTTCTGGCCAATCATTTCGCGGCACGCATGTCTTTTGAATTGGGGCGGGAAGGAAACGTGCGTTTCAGCAGCAAGGCCGCTCGGGCTCTCGAAGAGTATTCTTGGCCGGGCAACATCCGCGAACTGAAAAACGTCGTCGAACGCGCTGTCTACCGTTCGGACGCTTCTGTTGTGACCACCATAACGTTCAATCCTTTTGACAATCCATTCGAAACCCGCTCTGCTGATCCCTCACCGGCAGCCACACCAGACCAAGTTACCGACGCCGTTCGGCCGCCAAAGCCAAAACCCTTCAAAAAAGCGATTATTGAATACGAACGGCAACTGATAAAAGAGGCCTTGCAGGCAGCGCAGTTCAATCAGAAAAGAGCCGCGGCAATGATGGGGTTGACCTATCATCAATTTCGCGGACTGTACCGGCGGCATCGTGCGCATCTTTCATAGGCTCATTGGTTTTTACGGTGCCAGGACAAAAGAAAGTTTGAGGAAATCCTCTGGAAGGCGTCAAAATTAATTTTTCCGTCGGCGTTTCTATGACAGAGTCATTGCGAATGTAACAAGGTTTTTTGCGAGGTGAACGGAATGCACTGCGTCGTGAGAATGGGACTGCGGCTGCCATCCGGCCGGCAAATGGTCTGCCGGCGAAAATCGGTATATCGGCCGCCACTCAGCTTTGAGCATGTTGGCGGCGATCTTGTCGGTCCGTATGTGGTATGCACCGTTTTCGATCTGCTGCTTCAAAGCGGCGACTTTGTCTTCACGGATGTCGGGCAGGTTCTGGAGGGCTTTTTGGGCACTTTGCAGGTCCCGGACGCTCTGGGAGAGTTCGACATTGTCCCCTCCACTGGCCCGTCCCTTCTCACCCTCGGTTTCGGCTGCTTGAGCGTTCTGCTGAACCTGACTGACATACGGGGTTATTTGAATCGGATTTTTTTCCGTGATTTTCATTCCAGAACTCCTTTTTATCCGATCGGATCGACCATCGGATCCTTCTGCCTAAAGACAAATCCTCCGGGGTCGCGCTGCGAAATTCACGACCGCCTGCATTTGTTATCGGTCGATTCCCGCAGGGCTTTAGCGAATTTTTGAACAAAGGTAATTTTTGTAGACGAAGACGGATCAGTCTCGGCCTTCTTTTGTTTCCAGTCGACGGGAACCGAAGATCGGAACATCTATCTTCAGGGCGGTGTGTCGTGCCTTGACGGTGCGGACCCGGTTCTCCTCGGTGATTTCAAAGGCTTCCAGATATTTTCGGGCCTCGAGTTCGCGCAGACCGCTCAACACCTGGGCCCGAAGCCGACCGGTTGCTTGTTGCGTGTCGAGATTGACTGAACGCGCCAGGCGGTGGAGATCGATCGAGAGCGTCTTTTTGTATTGGCCTTGGAAAAAGCGGTAAAAGGCTTTGCTGACGTCGCCTTTAAGTCCTGACCGAAAGCGCAGATCGATGTTGGTCACAAAGCTCTCGGCGTACATTTCGATAAAATAGGGATTTACCGCAATCCGAACGATTCCGCTCTCGCGGTCCAGGTCGCCGAAGCTGAGGATCGAACCGGTCATCTCCTTCAAACAGCGCCTTTTCTTGCCGCTGCCGCTTGTGAGCTCCAAGTCGATACGGGTTCCTGCCAGACGCTGAATGCTTTTCCAAATCGCCGTGAAATTGGCCGCAGTGGGGGTCACACCGGCGATACCACTCAGTTCGACCAGTGTTGATTCGAACGCCTCATTCTGGTAACGGCTCATCAGGCTCAGGAGACAGAAGAGCACGGTCTCGTCGAAGATGACCAGCAATTCGCCCACCACGCGCATCCGTCCCCAGGCATTCACATCGCCTGAATCGAGTCGGACGAGAGGCCAGTCTTTCGATTTCACTCGGTTCTTAAAGTGAAAGGGGGAGACCCGGGTCAACATCGTCGGCATGAAGCTGAAAAACCGTTGAACCGGCGGCTGACGACTGAGGTGCCTGTCGACGAACAGGGCGGCCTCCCGGATCATTCGACGGCCAATGAGCTGCTTGTCCACAAAGGAAAGGGTGCCGGTTGTTTTGTCAACCGGAGAAAGAGGAGGATCCGGTGGCGTTTTCATCGCAGGCCCCGCACCATTTTGTTGATCATTTTTAGTATCATAGAAGAAAATGAGGTGACTGTCAAACACGCGCCGCGTCTGCCAATAATTTTGACGAATGATGTTAAAACGCCAAAATCCCAGGTTCTACCCCATCCTTCCTGCGGTTTGATTCAAGCCCGCAAGGCGGGATAAATGCACTCAAACAGGTGATCGCCTCAAAACGCGGTCGCACGGCTCCATGAACTGGTTCATCGAGAAACGCTGCGGTTTTGCAGCCGTCCTAATCAAACCGGTGGCCCTGAGGTGCTGCGGTGGGCCGATTATGACCCCGGACAGCCGGGCCCCGGTGAAGTTCGACTTCGCCATGAAGCAGTTGGGTTGAATTTCATCGATGTCTATCACCGCACCGGTCTTTATCCACTGCCTTCCCTGCCGGCCGTGCCGGGCATGGAGGGCAGCGGTACGGTTGAAGCCGCGGGTGACGGCGTCACCGAGGTGGCTGAGGGTGACCGCGTGGCTTACGCCGGCCTGCCGCCGGGGGCTTATGCCCAGGTGCGCCTGATTCCGGCCGACCGCTTGGTCAAACTCCCGGAGAGCATTTCGACACGCCAAGCGGCCGCCATGATGCTGCAGGGGATGACAGCCCGCTATCTGCTGCGCGGTTGCTTTGACGTAAAAGCCGGAGATACCATTCTGATCCATGCGGCTGCAGGTGGCGTGGGATCAATCGTCTGCCAGTGGGCCAGGCACCTCGGCGCCACCGTGATCGGCACGGTCGGGTCGGAAGAGAAAGCCGCCAAGGCCACCGAAAACGGTTGCCATTATCCGGTTCTCTATACGAAAGAGGAGTTTGTCGCGCGCGTCAAGGAAATAACGGAAGACAGGGGCGTCGACGTGGTCTATGACTCCGTGGGTCAGGCAACCTTCATGAAGTCGTTGGATTGCCTGCGGCCTTTGGGAACGATGGTGAGCTTTGGGCAGTCCTCCGGACCGGTCGCGCCGCTCGATCTCGGCTTCTTGTCGGTCAAAGGGTCTCTGTTTCTGACCCGGCCGTCATTGATGACCTACACCGCGAAAAGGGAAGATCTCCTGGACCATGCACGTGATCTCTTCGAGGTCGTTGAGAAGGGGGTTGTCAAGGTGGAGATTCGACAAACCTTTCCGCTGTCAGACGCGGCCCGTGCGCACCGTGAACTGGAAGGCCGTCGGACAACCGGATCGTCAATCTTGCTGCCGGAATAAATGGGCCTCGTTCGCCGAGGGCAGACGGGACCGTCACCGCGACGGCGGTTGCGAAACCTTTGCAGTACCGGTTGCATCCATAGCCAAAAGAGAGTTGAGTGTCTCCAGCGTGTGCAGCGGATTGACGTTGACACCATTGACCTTGACACCCCAATGCAGGTGAGGTCCGCTGACGCGCCCGGTGGCACCGGCAAGCCCGATCGCCTGGCCCTTTTCGACCAATTGACCCGGCATGACGTCGATGCGGCTCAGATGAGCGTAGGTGGTGAAAAGCCCGCTGCCATGGTCGAGAATAACGATGTTGCCCGAATAAAAAAGGTTTTTTGCCAGACCCACGATGCCGGTGTTGGCAGCGTAAATCGGGGTTCCGGTTGCGGCCCTGAAGTCGACCCCGCCGTGGTAACTCTTCAATTTGCCGTTCAACAGACGCCGGGTTCCATACGGACTCGTTACCAATCCCTTCAGGGGACGTCGAAACGGTTCGTCCCAGAGTCGCCGTGGAAGGCTGGCGGCATAAACGGCTCTGACTTCTTTGCCTTCCCGCTTGATCCGTTCCACATCCTTCGGCGCCGGGGTTACGCGGCTGGGGGTGACCTGCAATTTTTCCGATTTGAAGCGGCGACTCAAAATTTTCAGCGAAACGGTGTGTTCACGGTGTCCTTTGCCGTCACGCCATCCCAGGCCGATGGCTTCTGTTCCGGGTTTGCTGTGGTAAGGAATGGCGATGAGGCCGATCAAAACGTCACGACCCTTGCGCGGATGCTCAAAAAGCGGGATGAGAGTATCGTGAAACCGGAGCTGGATGTCGCTTACCGGCTGCTCCGGGTGCCGGATGACGATTTCCATAACAGCAACGTCACCCACGCCGGCGGCTTCAGGGATCAGCCGGAGAGCGAGGCCGTCTTCGGTGTCGACAGTTGCGGCGAAGAGTGGTGATTCGCCCCAAACGACGATAGCCAAAAAAACGGCCAAAACAGGTGGAACAATTGTTTGTACCACCGCCCATAATCGATAAAATCTTAAATTCCGCAAAGCGGATAGAAAAAGTTCGTGCACAAAGAAGAGTCCTCTTTTCTTCCAGTTCATGCTTTCGGTTCCTTGTTAACAGGTTCGGTCTCCAAGGCGGATCGGTCGGTTGCGGTCGCCTTTAACCGCAGCCGGTTACCGGCGGTCGTCAACACAATGCCGCAAAGAATCAATACGATGCCCGGAAGATGATACGCTTGCAACCGTTCACCCAGAAATATGAAGGCCAACGTGATGCTGAAAACCGGCATGAGGTGGACGAAAATGCCGGCTTTGTTGGCCCCGACGGCAGCCACGGCCTTGTTCCAGAAAATGTACGCCAGGACCGACGCGAAAAGGGCGATATAGAGTACCGCACCGACCGTGCCTTTGTCGACCATAAAGCCGGCGCTTCGGGTGATTTCCCAAAAATAAAACGGGCTCAAAAACAACAATCCGGCTGCGATGATAAACCCTAAAAAACCGATCGGATCCAGATGCGGGGGGCGTTTGCGAAGCAAAACCGAGTAAACGGCCCAACTGAGGGCTGCTGCCAGGGTCCAGAGGTCGCCCCCGGAAAACCGGATGCTGAAAAGCAGGGCCGGCTCACCGCGGGTGATGATCCAGATCAATCCGGCAAATGACAGCAGCCCGCCGAGGCATTGCAGGACGGATATTTTTTCCCTGAATCCGACCCACGACACGAAAACGATAAAAACCGGTGTGAGTGAATTGATCAGGACGGTGTTGATGACGGTGTTGGACTGCAGGGCCAGATAAATGAAGGTGTTGAAATTTGTGACCGAAAGGATCGCCAGCAGAAACAACAGTTTCCAGTGCCGCCGGATCAAAGCCCTTTGCCGCATCATTGGCCGCAGGGCGAAAGGAAGCAGAAGTGCCAGTGCGACGGCCCAGCGCCAAAATGCCAGTGAAACCGGCGGGACAAGAGCGTGTATCCCCCTTCCAATGACAAAATTTCCCGACCAGAACAACACGGTCAATGTCAGCAGGGCATAAGGCATGATGGCACTATTGAACTTATTATAGACATGGTTTACCCATTGTAAAACCGCTATCATTTCGGTTGCGTTGCGGACCAACCGCTTATTCAGACCGCCCGTTTAGGAAAACAGGAAAAAAGTGCCAAAAACCAGCGGACACGCTCAACCGTTCATCACACTGGACCGGATTACGATTCGGGTCAGGGACCTGCGCCTTTTTTCGGGAGCCAGCTGGGAAATCGCTTCCGGCCAGAACTGGGCGGTCATTGGACCCAATGGTGCCGGCAAGACATCCCTGGTCAGGGCCCTCGCCGGACAGGTGCCGGTCGTCGATGGTAACATTAAATACCATGCCCCCGGTCTGGTGCCGTCCGCCGTCGGTTATCTTTCGTTTGATTCCCACCAAAATCTGATCGCTCGAGAAGAGGTCCGGGATGATTCCCGTTTTTTCAGCGGCGATTTCGACAGCTTTCTTTCCGTTCGGCATCTACTTCTATCGGTAGTGCCGACCTCGGGTCTTCAGACAACGGCGCTCGATCGTGTCGGCGACCGGCTGGGAATAGCCGGATTGCTCGACAGGCCCGTACGCCGGCTTTCCACCGGTGAAATACGTCGGGTGCTCATGGCCCGCGAAATCCTCAAATCACCCCGCCTTCTCATCCTGGATGAACCATTCGAAGGGGTGGACACTCAGGGGCGCCGGCAGATAAAGGCCCTTATCAGGGCAATGATCGAAGGGCAGATCCCGGTTATTCTGGTCACCCATCGCCTGGCCGAGATCCCTTCCGCCGTGAGCCACATCCTTGCGGTCAATAAAGGTGGCATCGTGTTTCAGGGGAAACGCCCGGCAACTCTGAACAGTCAAGACCTGGAGCGTCTCTATGCACCCGAAAAAAGGCCTGAGATCGCCTTGCCGGTTCGCCCGCAGCCCGTGATCTGCAGCTACAGGGCGTTCGGGCGGGTGCTGATCGACATGCAACAGGTGACGGTGCGCTACGGCAATGTGACGGTACTCGACAACCTGAACTGGACCGTAAGGGCGGGTGAAAATTGGGCCATCGTCGGTCCGAACGGTTCGGGTAAAACGACTTTGCTGAGTTTAGTGGCCGGCGACAACCTCCAGGCTTACGCCAATTCAATCAAATTGTTTGGACGCCGGCGGGGTTCAGGTGAAACCATCTGGGACATCAAACAGCAGCTTGGCCTGGTCTCGTCCGAGTTTCAAATTCGTTACCGCAAACCGCTTCGTGCCCTTGAGGTCGTTGTGTCGGGATTTTTCGATTCAATTGGCCTTTACCGTCAGACTTCGCGCCGGCAGCGTCGAGTCGCTTATGCATGGATGAAACAGCTGGGATGTGCCGACAGGGCCAAACGGTATTTTCAAAACCTATCGCAGGGAGAGCAGCGGTTGGTTCTGCTCGCACGGGCCATGGTCAAATCGCCGCTGATGTTGATTCTGGATGAGCCGTGTCAGGGCCTGGACCGATTCGCCAGAAGCCGCCTCCTCGATCTTCTCGACCGGATGGGGCGTGAATCGGAAACGTGTCTGCTTTATGTGACGCACTACCCGGCCGAGATTCCGGCGTGCACCACCCACGTTCTGCGCTTCGAAATGTCGACAACCGGGGGGTATCGGGCTCGTCAGGTGACCCTCAACAGCAATCGGGTGTGATTTTTGGCTGGATCCTCGTCGATCATGCCGTTTTCCTCGATATCGGCCACAAACGCCTTGACCAGATCCGGACACAGCTCGTGGTTCGCCATCCGGCGCAGGATGGCAAACGCTTCGGCACAGGTCTTTCTTTTCTGATAAGGACGATCTGTGGTGATGGCGTCGAAACAATCGACGACGCTGATAATTCTGGCGCCCAGCGGAATATCATCGGACTTCAGGCCGCACGGATACCCCGACCCGTCCATCCGTTCGTGGTGATAATGAATATAATCCAGCACGGGCAAAAGGCTATCGATTCCCTTCAGCAGGGATACCCCGATATCGGGATGCCGACGGACTTCCGCCAGCAACTCTCCTGCCAACTGGTCGGTTTGGTTGCTGAAGATGCGGTCGCTGAGGCCGATTTTACCGATATCGTGCAGCAAACCACCAATGCCGATGTTTCCGATTTCTTCCGATGGCAGTCCCAACCGGTGTGCGAGCCGCATGGCATAAAGCGCTACCCGCCGGGCATGTCCCTCGGTATATTGATCTTTTGTTTTGAGGGCGGAATTGATGGCACTTAATTTTTGAAAATCGGAAGCCAACGCTTCCGAACAGCTGCTTTCCATTTATTGTCGGTTATCCGTTCGTTTATTGATTTCAGTCGCCCGGCAGACGCTTGGCGGTCTGGTTTTTCATTCCAGGCGCTTCAATTGTCACAAATTCATTTCTTTACGCTAAAGCCGTGCAGACGGCGATATAAATCAGTGGGTGTATAGAAAATGGCATACCGGATGTCAACTCAAAAAATTCATATATTTTTTCAGGAAATGAGCGGTGTGCGAGATTCGTGTTTGGTGCAGAATTTCGGCCGGTGATCCGGTCACCATCACCCTGCCACCGGCATCGCCGCCCTCCGGTCCCAAATCGATCACGTAGTCGGCCGATTTGATCACCTCCGGATTGTGTTCGATCACCGCCACCGTGTTTCCGCTGTCGACAAGCGCCTGCAGGACATCTACGAGCCGCCGGATGTCGGCCAGGTGCAGCCCCGTGGTGGGCTCGTCAAGGATAAAAAAAGTGTGACCGCGCGCCGGTTTTGCCAGCTGTCGCGCCAGCTTCATGCGTTGGGCCTCACCGCCGGAGAGGGTGGGACTGGGCTGGCCCAGCTCCAAATAGCCGAGACCGATGTCGCATACAAACTGCAGCGCTTGTCGAATGACGGGCACGGCCGAGAAAAATTGAAGGGCTTCGGCAAAGGTCAGTGTGAACACTTCTGCAATTGATTTGCCCTTGAACCGCACCTCGAGGGTTTCACGGTTGAAACGGCTACCGCCGCAGATGTCGCACGGCACATAGACATCGGGCAGAAAACTCATGGCGACCTTGGGATGGCCTTGACCCTTGCAGGCCTCACAGCGCCCGCCGGCGACGTTGAAGGAAAACCGGCCGGCCTTGTAGCCGCGGGCGCGCGCTTCGGGTGTTCCGGCGAAGAGCTTGCGGATGTCGTCAAGAAAACCTACGTAGGAAGCCGGCACCGAACGCGGCGTGCGGCCGATGGGGCTGTGGTCGACTTCCAGCACCCGGCTCAAGTCCTTCCAACCGACAATGTCGCGGCAGCCGCCGGCCGGCAGATGTTGCTTTCCGAGACGATTGCGCAGTCCCTTGTACAGTGTTTCCTTCAAGAGTGAAGACTTTCCTGAGCCGGATACACCGGTTACACAGGTCAGTGTGCCGAGAGGAAAGCGGACGTTGATCTGTTTGAGATTGCGGGCTGATGCGGACTGCACCACCACGGCCGGCAACTCATGGTAGGGACGCAGTCGGGCGGTAATCTTGCGCGGGTACCCGTCGAGGCAGGCGCCGGTGACCGATGACGGTGCGTTTTTCACGTCATCGAGGCCGCCGATAACCACCAGACGTCCGCCTTCCCGGCCGGCGCCGGGACCCAGGTCGATGATGGTGTCGGCGGCACGGATGGTCTCCTCGTCGTGCTCCACCACCAGGATGGAATTGCCACGGTCCCTCAGGGTTTTCAATGCGTCGATCAGAACCTGATTGTCGCGGGGATGCAATCCGATCGTCGGCTCATCGAGGACATAAGTAACACCGGTGAGGTTCGATCCGAGTTGGGAGGCAAGACGAACCCGCTGGGCCTCGCCGCCGGATAGGGTTTCTCCGCTGCGTCCCAGGGAAAGGTAGGAAAGACCGAGTCGGTTGAGGAGATCGAGCCGGATCCTCAGTTCCTGGAGGATCGGATCGGCGATGGGCTTTTGAGGCGCATCGAAGGTCAGTTCAGCGAGGGTGCGGGCCAAGCGATCCGCCGGCTCCCGCACCAGGTCCCAGATCGTTTTACCGCAGACCTTTACCGCCAGAGCCGCCGGATTCAGGCGGCTGCCGCCGCAGGCGCCGCAGACCTCGGCCTCTGTTTCAGGATCATCGGTTTCGTTTACATCGACGACGCCCAACCCGCTGCACTTCGGGCAGGCTCCCTGACGGCTGTTGAATGAAAACAGCCGGGGATCGAGTTTCACGACGCCGATACCGCAGGACGGACAGGTGCCGTGGACGCTGAAAATTTCTTCTTTGCCGGCCGGGTCCCATATCATCAGGCTGCCGTCGCCCTCCTCCAAGGCCCGGGCGATAAGCCCATCGACCGCCGTCCGCTGATCCGCCAGGGTCCCGACCACCAGGTCAATGGTGTGTTCGTGGTAGCGACTGAGGCTCATTTTCGGCTGCAGATCTTGCAGCGCACCGTCGATACGGGCGCGCGCATATCCTTTTTTCAGCGCCTGGGCGATCACTTCCTTATGAAACCCCTTTCGCCCTGAGACTTTGGGAGCCAACACCAAAAGGGAACGACCGAGGTAACGGCGCCGGATTTCGGCCGTGATATCTTCGGCCGACCGGGCCGTCAACCGACGGCCACAGCCCGGGCAATGCTGTGTGCCGAGTTTGCTGAAGAGTAGCCGCAGGAAATGATAGACTTCCGTCAGGGTGGCGACCGTTGAACGGCGGCTGGCGTAGCTCACGCGCTGCTCTATGGCAACGGTGGGAGAAAGCCCGGAAACCAGATCGACATCGGGCCGCTCCAACACCTTGACATATTGGCGTACATAAGGCGCCAGGCTTTCGAGGTAGCGCCGCTGACCCTCGGCAAAAAGGATGTCGAAAGCCAGAGTCGATTTGCCGGATCCGGACACCCCGGTGAGAACCACGAGCTGATTGTGCGGAATCAAGAGGTCGAGGTCTTTGAGATTGTGTTCGCGGGCACCCTTGAGAGAAATGACGCTTGCGTCGCTCAGTGGCACAAAATCGGCCGCTTGTTCACCGATCTGCAGGACATGAATGTCTGCTTTTAGACGTCCGCGGCCTGACAGATAGTGTTGCAGGTATCGTCCGGTATGAGAGGTGCGATGTGCCGCAATCTTTTCGGGGGGTCCGGCCGCCACGACCCGCCCGCCGCCGTCCCCTCCTTCCGGGCCTAAGTCGACGACCCAGTCTGCGGTTTTGATCACATCCATGTTGTGTTCGATTACCAGGACGGTGTTGCCTTCGTTCACCAGACGTCGGAGGGCCTGAAGCAGGGTGGCGATGTCTTCGAAGTGCAGACCCGTGGTCGGTTCGTCGAAGATAAACAGCCGCCCGGTTCCGGCATCGTGTTTGAGGTACCGGGAGAGCTTGAGGCGCTGGGCTTCGCCGCCCGAAAAAGTGTTGATCGGCTGCCCGAGACGGATATATCCCAACCCGACATCGGCCAGCGGTTGGAGGGCTTCACGGATGACGACATGGCGTTTCGACGGCCGATCGAAAAACGTCAAGGCCGCTTCGACGGTCATGGAGAGGAGGTCATCGATGCTGCGGTCGCGATAGGTGACGGAAAGGATCTCGGGCTTGAACCGCCGGCCGTTGCAGTGCGGGCATGAGATGAAAACGTCCGATAGAAATTGCATCTCCACCTTTTCGTACCCGTCTCCCTTGCAGGCCTCGCAGCGTCCGCCTTCGACGTTGAACGAAAAGTGGCGCGGTTCGAATCCCTTTTCGCGCGCGGCAGGCGTAGCGGCCAACAGATGGCGGATCGGATCGAGGGCTTTGGTGTAGGTCAATGCATTGGCCCGCGGCGTCCGCCCGATAGGACGCTGATCCACCAGGATGACCTCCGTGAGGTTTTCCAATCCGGAAATCGACCGATGGTTGCCGGGACGGGCCTCGGCCGCCCCCAGGAAACGACTTGCGGCGCGGTAGAGAATGTCTTCTGCTAGAGTCGATTTGCCGGATCCGGATACTCCCGTCAGGCAGACGAACAGGTCGAGAGGGATGCGAACATCGATCGATTTCAGATTGTTGGCAGCGGCGCCGTTGACGGTGATCCACCGGCCGCGTTGAGGCCGGCGTCGGTCTTGCGGCAGGGGGATGCGCCGCAGCCCTTTCAGATACTGGCCGGTCAGCGATCCGTTGACCCCGGCGGTGGGTCCGAAATACATGACCCGGCCGCCCTGTTCGCCGGCACCGGGGCCGAAGTCAATCAAGTAGTCGCTTTCGCGGATAATCTCCGGATCGTGCTCGACCACGACAACCGTATTGGCCCGATCCCGCAGGTCTTTAAGGATGTGCGCCAGGCGGTGGGTGTCGCGGGGGTGCAGGCCGATACTCGGTTCATCCAGGATATAGAGGGTATTGACCAGGGCGGCACCAAGGGACGAGGCCAAAGCGACCCGCTGCACCTCGCCGCCGGAGAGGGTTCTGGACTGGCGGTCCAGGGTCAGATAGGCCAGGCCAACGTCTTTGAGGTATTTCAGGCGGTTGTTGACTTCTTCCAGGATCAGCTGACCGGCTTCATCCCCCTCGGGCAGCTGAAGGCCATTGAAAAAAGCCGCCGCTGCGGTCACATCCATCGCATAGATTTGGGCGATGGTGGAGCCGGCCAAGCGGTAGAGGAGGGTTTCGGCTTTGAAGCGCGTGCCCTTGCAATCCGGGCAAGCGTCGTAGCTCCGATAGCGCGATAGAAACACGCGCACGGGCATTTTATAGGTTTTGGTTTCCAGCCACTTGAAAAACCCTCTGATGCCGTAATAGCCTTCGGTGCCCTCGATGATGGATTGTTTTTGGGGTTCGTTCAGGCGCTGGAAAGGAATGTCGAGCGGAATCTTGCGTTCGCGACAGAAGTCGATCAGCTCATCGTATTCGTGACGCGGGTTCGAGGAGTTACCCCAGGGTTTAACGGCCCCTTCGGCGATAGAAAGACCCGGATCCGGTATGACCAGGTCCAGGTCGATGTCGATGGTGCGGCCAAAGCCGCGACAGGTCTCGCATGCACCAATTGGGCTATTGAAGGAAAAAAGGTTGGGCTGGGGCGATGTGTAGTGTGTTCCGCAATAGGCGCAATCCAGTGTGCTGCTGACGGCCAGGTGCTTTTGGCGATTGACCCAGATATCCACCTGTCCGCCACCGAACCGGAACCCCAACTCGGCCGAGTCGATGACGCGGTTGCGGTCATCGGGCCGCATCAGAATACGGTCGACCAGAACGGGCAGGGTTTCCGCGTCATCCGTCGGCTGCCACTCAGTCGTCTCTCGAATTTCCTTGCCGTCGAACCAACGGTCGAAGCCGATCCGTGCCAGTTCGGCCCGAATGAGCTTGGCCGGCACCGCTTCCGTTGGATAAGGAAAAGTCAGAATCACCTCAGTGCCGGCCGGTTGTGCCCGCACCAGCTGCCACACGTTTTCCGGTGTTTCCGCGAATACCGGCCGACCGCACTCTTTGCAATGTAGTTGCCCGAGACGGGCAAAGAGAAGCTTCACGTAGTCGGTGATTTCCGTCATGGTGCCCACGGTCGAGCGGGAGGTGCGCACCGGGTCTTTGCGGTCGATGGCGATCGCCGGTGGAATCCCCTCGATCTTGTCCACCTGCGGGCGGTCCATACGGTCCATGAACTGTCGAGCGTACGGCGAAAACGTCTCGACATATCGCCGCTGGCCTTCGGCGTAGAGGGTGTCGAACGCCAGGGAGGACTTTCCCGAGCCGCTGACACCGGTGACGACGGTGATCCGGTTGAGAGGGATCTGAAGATCGAGGTTCTTCAGGTTGTTCTGGCGAGCTCCACGGATGGTGATGATATGTTTTTGGTGCATCTTTTAACTGACAAAACCGACTTAACCGACTCGACTGCCACAACCGCTCTGAGACGGAAACACAATTTTCATTAACTGTTGCGGCCAGCAGGGCCATGTGTGTTTAGCGCAAGTTTACAATATAAGCATTCGGCGAGTGGAATAAAGATCCCGCTTTCGATACGATACGGGGACGGGGCAGAGACGGAGCGTCTGCCCGATACAGCGGGAAAGCGGGCAGACGCCGACAGCGTGACAGTGACGTAGGAAGGGTCTATTTTTTGATGCTGCGCGGCAGCAGCATCTGGTGCTGAGGGCAGATCGAGCGCGGGTTCTGGTAGGCGGCACCTGCAAAGGCGATCAAATACCGGCGGATTTCGGTCATGGCGGCAACCTCGTCCACGAATCCCTTGCGGGCACAGTAGACAGGGCGTGAATTGTCGTAGTACTCCTGGACCATTTTGTTCATGTTCTCGATGATCTGGTCCAAAGGGCGACCGGCGTCTTTTTCTTTCACCAGCCGCCGCGAGAAACTGGCGGCTGCGGCGGTTTCGCCGTGCATGACATAGATTTCGGTAGTGGCGACCCCGAGGGTGAAGGCGTTGTGGCGGTTGGCCGTGGGGCCGCCCATGACGTAGTGCGCCGCCGCGGTCCCCTTGCGCAGGACCACCAGCATCATCGGCACGTCGGTCTGCTGAATCGAGTAGATCAGGGACTGTCCCAGTCCGAGCAGTTCCGCCTTTTCGGCCAAATCGCCGACGTCGATGCCGGAGGTGTCCTGAATCCAGATAATCGGCACCCGGTCGCGCCCGCAAAGGGTCACGAACTCGTTCATCTTGATCAGCCCCTGGCGGTAGAGCTTGCCGCCGATGCCCGGATAGGGTGCGTACTCCGGATAGTCCTCCCCCAGATATCCCTGGCGGTTGCCGATGAAACCCACCAGAAAGCCGTCCAACTTGCACAGACCGGTGTAGACTTCAGGGCCGTAATCCGGGCGGTATTCCATGTGTTCGCTGCCGTCCACCAGGCGTGACAGAACCTCGTCGAAATTGTACATCTGTTTCTGGTTGAAGGGCACCAGGCTGTAGAGGTCCTCGCCCGCAAAACGGGGGGGCTTGGGATCGGCCACCCGGAAAAATTTTGGATTGTAAGCCGGCATATCTCCCATGTAGTCCTTGATGCCGTCGAGTACCTGAGTCTCATCGTCGTAAACATATCGAAAAAAACCGGTTTCATCGTGGTGGATCTTGGTCGAGCCGGGCGGTTCTTCTTTGTACTGCTTGGCGGCCTTGATCAGCTGTTCGGCGCCTTCCAGATCGAAGGAGCCCTTGGGAGACATTCCGCTCAGAATGCCGCCGCCCCCGACGGCGATATTGCTGTCCTTGTGGGCAAACAGGACGGTGGGGCTGATGCCCTGGTAGCCGCCGCCGGCCGGGTTGGTCCCGTAAATGGCGGCCAAGATCGGAATCCCCATCTGCTCCAGTTCGGCGTGGCGAAAGAAGGTGGTACCGCCGCCGCGTCGGTTGGCATAGAATTTTTCCTGCTCGGTGAGCTTAACACCGCTGCAGTTGACCAGCCAGACCAGTGGCAGATTCAGGCGCTTGGACAGATCCGTGACCCGCAGGATGTTTTCATACTGACCGGGCACCCAGGCACCGGCAAAGACTTTGTTGTCGAAACCGATGATCACGGCCCATTTGCCGGAGATCTTCCCCAGGCCGTCGATGACGTTGCTGGTGCCTTCGGCGTTGTCTGCAGGATTGTAAAGCGAATGCAGCGGACACCAAGTCCCGGGGTCCACGAGATAGCGAAGCCGCTGCCAGATGGTCATTTGGCCCCGGGCGTTGATTTTTTCTTCCGACAACCCGACAGTTTTGACTTTTTCGACCTCCTTGCGGATATCTTCCTCGATTTCCTTGATTTTCTTGACGTTCTCTTGGTTGCTTTTGATCTGTCCCGGACTCAGATCGGTACCGAAGTCCTTCATTTTTTCGAAGTAAGGTCTCATGATGTCTCGCTCCCGGTTTCGTCAGCGGTTTTATCTGTTCTGCTCGATCGGCCACAGTCCCTTTTCTTTCAAGACCGACCGCAGCGTCTTCAGGGCGGTGTTGACCGTGGGGATACCCGCATAGGTGAAGGTTTGGAAAATCGCTTCCGCGATGTCCACCACAGGGCACCCCACATTCAGAGCGGCCTGGATATGGAGACGGAGTTCTTCCGGGCGATCGAGGACCGTCAGGACGGCGATGGTGATCAACTGCCGCGTCTGATGGGGTATCTTTTCGCGACCGTACAGTCTCCCCGTGATAAACAGCGACAGTTCCCGGCCCAGGTTCTTATCAAAGGCTTGCCAGAGCTCAAAGGGTTTTTCCTCCGTAACGCCCTTGAAGTAAAGCGCGGCGGTGTTTTTCGTTTTTTCGGTCAAGTCCTTATCCAATGGCCGTGGTCTCCTTTTTACCGGTTCAATCTTGGCCGCTGCGCGGCGAACTCATCGGTTCGCCTTGCGGATGCCCAGTTGGTCCAAGGCGATGATCCATTTGCAGATGTTGGCCGATCCCTCGACCATCGTGTAGGTGGGAGTATCACGGTAGAACCGGGCGATCGGATATTCAGGTGAATATCCGTAGGCGCCGAGAATTCGCATGGCGTAGTTGGCGCACTTGGTCACCACTTCGCCGGCAAAATACTTGGCCTGAGCCACGTCCAGGCCGTTGTTTAGACGGCCCTGATCCTTGGCCCAGGCGGCCTTGTAGACCAGGAGACGGGCAGCTTCGATTTCAGCCGACATCTGGGCAATCATGTCCTGGTTCATCTGAAACTCGCCGATGGGTTTTCCGAACTGTTTGCGCTCGCGGCAATATTTTACCGCCGTATCGAGGCAGGCCTGGGCCACGCCGACAGCCCCCGCCGCGGCCGATAAACGGGTCTGGTTCAGAGAGCTGAAGACAATTTTAGCCCCGTCTCCGGGTTGCCCGAGGATGTTTTCCTTGGGGACGCGGGTGTTGGTCAGAAAGACTTCGCCGGTCGGTGAACTGTGAGACCCCATTTTTTCGAGGGCGGTGGTTCTGACGCCGTTGAAATTCTTCAACTCGACCACGAAGGCCGACAATCCTTTGGACCCTTTGTCGCGATCGGTGTAGGCGTAGTAAAGGATCACATCGGCGATGTTGGCGTTGGAAATCCAGGTCTTGGAACCGTTCAACAGCCAGTGGTCGCCTTTGTCTTCGGCCGAAGACTGCATCGACATCACATCGGATCCGGCGTCCGGCTCGGTGATGCCGAAGCCACCGATGTATTCGGCATTGACAAGTTTGGATATATATTTCTGTTTGACCGCGCCGGTGCCGTAACGATAAATAGTGTAGGCACATCCAAGGGTCTGCATGTTGACCTGAACCCTCAGGGAGCTGGACGCCCGCGCAATTTCTTCGGTCACGATCATGGCCGCCAGCCAACCGGCGTCCATTCCTTCCCCGTCGTACTCCTCCGGTATGACCGTGCCGAAAAAGCCGAGTTCGGCTATCGGTCTGATGGCCTCTTTGTAGGGGAAATAATGTTTCGCGTCCCACTCGTCGGCATAGGGGGCGATTTTTTTATCGGCGAACTCACGGATTGCTTTTCTCAGCATTTCAAGTTCTTTGGTCAACGCAAAATGCATCTGATGTCCTCCTGTGCAATTGGGTCGGCACGATTTTTAAATAGCTACCCTATAGCTATACCACAACGACAATGTCAAGCGCTATTAAACCGATGCCCGTTGAGGCTTCGGGCGTTCGGGTTGCCTTTTCTCAAGTGGGGACCGAAGCTTCCGTGGTCGGGCCGAGAAAACAAAACCGCTTGACAATCCGGTAAAACTGGATTGAGATCTTTTACCGGAATATTTTCTGCAGTCGCAGGAGCGAATCTGGACATCCCTTTCACAACGGTGGCATTTTTATATCAAGGACCGTCAGATGTACAGCGATCGAAGCAAGGTCATGAACCTGAGCACGGCCATCCGGCGCTTTGTCAATGTCGGCGCGCACATTTCGATCGGCGGGTTTACCCTCAACCGCAACCCGATGGCGGCGGTGTATGAAATCATCCGTCAACGCATCACGGGGCTCCATGTCTATGCACACTCGAACGGTCAGGGCGTGGATGAATTGGTCGGTGCCGGCTGCGTGGCCCGTCTGGAGATCGCCTACGCCGGCAGCGGTCGCTTTGCGCCGACCTGCATCCGGTTCCGCAAAGCCGTTGAAAACCGATCGCTCGCCGTGGAGGACTATTCCAACTACCAGATGACGCTGCGGTTCATGGCCGGTTCCATGGGGGTCCCCTTCCTGCCGACGCGCTCGGGACTCGGCACCAGCATCATAGACAAATGGGGGTTTCCGGCCGAACTGAGAAAAACCGATCCCAAGATTCCGAACCAAAAACTGGTGGTGATGGACAACCCGCTCGACGGTTGGGGCGACGCCGATCGGGTCGTTCTGGTACCGGCCATCAATCCGGACGTGACCATCCTGCACGTTCAGAAGGCCGATGCTCAGGGCACGGTCCGCATCGAGGGACTTACATTCGCCGATGTCGAGCAGGCCAAGGCTGCACGATGTTTAATCGTGACCTGCGAAGAGCTGGTTGAGGTCGATGTTTTGAGGGCGGCACCCGATCAGAAC
>JARROL010000020.1:0-15443 GCA_037383965.1 Desulfobacterales bacterium
TCACAGATAAAGTTAAATGGGCATGGTTGCCAAACAGATACCGGACAGTGAGGTGTATCCGCCACCAGCGTATGGCGCAGGTGGCGATGATGCGGAGCCGGGAGAGATTCCAAATTTCGAAAAAATAATTGTCGAGTGTATCTGTCCCAAATGCGAGGCCAAACACGCCATGAATTTTCCGTGGACCGGTCGGGGTGTCCCCCGAAAATATTGTCCGCAATGCAAAAAAAGCCTATAGGGCGCTGGGCGGGCGCCGATCGCTTAACGCACGTAAACCTTCGTAAGGATCACTACGTTTCCCGGGTACTTGGGGCCCCAGTAAAAAATAATTCCACATATTGCTTGTATTTTGACCCATCTGTTTGCCAATCTGGCGCGTTTTTTCCACCGAAACGTACCTCTAAATGTGATGCTGGATGGGCTTCGTAGAGGGCCCCAAATGCAGTCCAATCTTGTGAAATGTTTTGTTACCGTGACCCTTAACCTATTAAAGAAAAAAGAAAGGAGATGATCGGATGAACAAAGGAGATCTAATCAACGAAGTGTCACAGGTACTTGCCTCGAAAAAAGATGCCCAAGCCGCTGTCGACGGGGTCCTCGCGGCCGTCACCAAGGCGCTCAAAAAAGGCGAGGATGTCACTCTCGTCGGCTTCGGGACATTTAAGGTGGCCAAGCGCAAGGCCCGTACGGGCAGAAATCCGCAGACCGGTGCCGAAATCAAAATCAAAGCCACCAAAGTTCCCAAGTTTGTACCGGGCAAAGCCCTGAAGGAGGCCGTCAAATAAAGAGTTTGACCGATTCGACGACGGGTTTTCACTAACAATTGTCGACAGCTGAAACCGGCGGTTCGCCGCCGGTTCATCTTTACGTCACCAGACCTTCGCGGCGGCGACTGTCCGAATGGCTCTGCCGTATTTCCTCGCAAACACCCCACCTTTTTATAAAATAGACGCTTTGTGCTATGTTGATCCGGATTAAAAGGGCCGGCGGTATCGAACCGATGCCGGCTATCAGACCGAAGGATGCTTGAATGGATTCCAGACGGATTCGCATTGCATTTATTCTGCTATTCTGCACTATCGCATTCGGAACGTTCGGCTTTCATATTATCGAAGGCATGCCCTTCTTCGATGCTTTCTACATGACGATGATCACGATCAGTACGGTGGGTTTCAGTGAAATCAAACCGCTGTCAACGGCGGGGCGGATTCTAACTATCTTGATCATCAGCACCGGCATTACGATAGGGGCGTACACTATCGGCACCCTACTGAGAATGTTCATTGAAGGCGAGTTCGGCAGAATATTCGGGAGAAGAAAGTTGGAAAGAAATATATCCGCCATGCAAGGACACTTTATTATCTGCGGTTTTGGCCGGATCGGCAGCATCATCTGCATGGAACTGAAGGCCGATAGTATTCCGTTTATCATCATCGAGGAAGATACGACAAAAAACGGGGTCCTGGAGAAACTCGGCTACCTATACATCAATATGGATGCCACTTCCGAGGAGGCCCTGATGAAGGCCGGCATCATGAGCGCAAAGGGGCTTGTAACAGCCGTTCGTTCCGACGCCAACAACGTCTTCATCACCCTGACGGCTAAGGATTTGCGGCCCGACATTTTTGTTCTGTCCCGCGCTTCGGACGTCAAAAACGAAGCCAAACTGATAAAAGCGGGGGCTTCCCGCGTTGTTTCTCCTTATCTGCTCGGGGGACGCCGCATGGCCGAGGTGCTGAAGCGTCCGACCGTAGTCGATTTCATCGACATTGCCATGGCTAACCGCAAGTTGGGTCTGGCGATGGAAGAGGCCAGGGTCGGAGACCGATCGACGCTGGTTGGTAAGAACCTGATCGACAGCCACCTGCGGCAAAATTTTGGTGTGATAATTGTGGCAATCAAAAAAACTTCAGGGGAGATGATTTACAACCCACTGCCCTCCGAAAAACTCGATGCCGGAGATGTTATCGTTGTCATCGGGAAAAAGGAAGATCTCAAGCGGATGAGCGAGATTATGTGAGACTCGTGCCCCTCCACGGTTTCATTGAGGGCACTGATTAGTTTCCGATCCAGAAATCGCCATTTTCTGCAAGTTCAATCTGTGGCATTGCGCGGAGGCTTACTCGTGTAAGTCGCACAAGCGATTCCGCCGATTGACGCAGAAATTGCTGAAAAGGGCCATTTATGGACGGAAACGAGACTTGGCAGCGGATCAATGACAAAATCTCTTTTAAATAAACGCCCCCGATTGGGAATTTTTACAGATTCTCCGGTTCGATGACTTGTTTCTGCTGACGGACGACATACTCCCGGATGCGATTGCCATCCATCTCCTTGACCGTGATGAGAAAATTGCCGATCTGAATCTCCTCCCTCTCTTTTGGGATTCGCTCGATCGAGTTAAGCACATAACCGGAAAAGGTGTCATAATCCTTTGATTCGAGGATGTTCATCGGTATTTTTTCGTTAACTTCCTCGATTTCCGATTTGCCGGGAACCACCCATTCGTCGGCCTTGATTTTTATGATCTGGGGCTGGTCCTTGTCGGTTTCATCAGTGATTTCGCCCACAATTTCTTCCAAAGCATCTTCCAGTGTGATCAGACCGGATACACCGCCGTGTTCATCCACCACGATAGCCATGTGCTGTTTTCTTTTTTTGAACGCCTGCAGCAGAGAATCGAGCTTCTTGTTTTCCGGAACGAAATAGGGTGGTTGCATTATTTCGCGGAGAGCAGTTTCGCCGTTGGTTGTGACGTAGTGAAGAAAGAGATCCTTTATGTTCAGAATGCCGATCACATGATCGATGTCCCCCTCGATGACCGGGAAACGGGTATAACCGGATTCGACAAACTTTTCGATATCCAATTTTTCATCGGCCTCTATGACGAACATGTCCGCTCGGGGGGTCATGATTTCCGATGCATTGGTGTCGTCGAATTCGAAGATGTTGTGGATCAGCTCTTTTTCCTGCTCCTTGATTTCACCTTCCTCTTCGACGACTTCCACGAACGTCATCAATTCTTCCTCGGTCACGCCCGGCTTGTGTTTTATTTTTCCGGTGATCAGCGGTATGAAATTGAGGAAAAAAATTATCGGGTAAAAAATGAGCGAGAGCCAGTAGATCGGTCGAATAACCAGACGGGCGACAAGAACATTGTTGCGGGTTGCCAGCGATTTTGGGAAAATTTCCCCGAAAACCAGTATCAGTAAGGTCATCACGCCTGTTGTGATGCCGACCGCATGGTTCGATACAAGGCTAATGGTGATGACGGTGGCCAAGGCCGAGGCACCGATGTTCACCAGATTGTTACCGATCAGAATGGTTGATAGAAGACGATGGGGGTTTTCTTTCATTTTTTTGATCAGCACGTAAGCCTGGTCGCCTTTTTTGGCGAGATACCGGGCCCGGGCCCTGCTGATAGAAAACAATGCTGTTTCAGCTGAGGAGAAAAATCCAGAGAGTAATATCAGCGTAATCAGTAGAAAATACTGACCTGTCATTAAGTGGTTTCCTGTCGGTATTAAAAAATAGTTTGATATATAGTCATTTTCGATTTTTTGTCAATAATTTCCATGTGATTCGTCGTAAGCGGTTCGCGGTCAGCCGACAAGGGGGCTTCGCAGAACGGTGTCCTTTTTCCAGCGCAGGTCATCGCGGTGCGGATACTGAATGTTGTAATGCAATCCCCGGCTTTCTTTGCGGTGCGCGGCACACCGGATGATCAGTTCCGCAACCGTGGCGATATTGCGAAGTTCGACCAGATCGGAGACCACCTTGAAATTCCAGTAGTATTCCTGGATTTCTTTCATGACATTCTCGATCCGTCGCTGCGCTCTTTCCAGCCGCTTATCGGAGCGCACGATGCCGACGTAATTCCACATCAGGCGTCTGATTTCATCCCAGTTGTGAGATACCATGATCATCTCATCGCTGTCGGTGGTGCCGGTTTCGTTCCAGTTCGGTGTTTCGGGGGCGGATCCAAAATCTCTATTCTGCAGTTCTGTGACGGCGGTGTCGGCCGCGTTTCGGGCATACACCAAGGCCTCGAGCAGCGAGTTGCTGGCCAGGCGGTTGGCACCATGCAGACCGGTGCAGGCGGTTTCACCAACTGCATATAGGCGGCGGATATCCGTCCGCCCGTTGAGGTCCGTTGCCACACCGCCGCACATGTAATGCGCTGCAGGAACCACCGGAATCGGTTCGGCGGTCATATCGATTCCGAAATCAAGGCATTTTTCGTATATATTCGGAAAGCGGCTGCGGATGAAGTCCGCCCGACGGTGGGATATGTCCAAAAAAACGCAGTCCTCTCCACTCTTTTTCAGTTCTGTATCGATCGCCCGGGCCACCACATCCCGACAAGCCAGGTCTTTTTGGGGGTCGTAGTTTTCCATGAAAGCGCGCCCGGACCGGTCGACCAGGATCCCACCTTCACCGCGGACGGCTTCCGATATAAGGAAATTCTTGGCTTGCGGGTGGTACAGGCAGGTCGGATGGAACTGGACGAATTCAAGGTTGGCAACCGTGGCCCCGGCGCGGTAGCCCATGGCGATCCCGTCACCGGTGGCGATGTCGGGGTTGCTGGTAAAGAGATAGACCTTGCCGGCCCCGCCGGCAGCCATCAGAGTGATCTTGGATTTGAAGGTGTCGATTTGATTGGTCCGCCGATTAAGAACGTAAGCACCGCAGCAGAAGTCTTCGTGAGTGGTGGTGACCAAGCCCCGCTTCATGCGGGTCGAGATAGTGATCAGGTCGATGGCAATGTGATCTTCGAAAAGCGTGATGCGAGAATGGTTTCGGGCACACTCCACCAGAACCTGTTCGACGGCCCTGCCGGTCATGTCCTGGGCATGCACAATCCGCTTTTGGCTATGCCCGCCCTCCTGACCGAGGTCGAAGGTCTCAGCACCAGAAGCGGTGTCCGGTGTCGCTTTCAGATTGAAACTAACCCCCAGCGCCATCAGTTCCCGGATGCGTTCCGGTCCCTGTGTGACGACAATTTCAACCACGTCCGGATTGCAGAGCCCGTCTCCGGCCGCGAGGGTGTCACGAATGTGAAGGTCAAATGAATCCAACGGGCTCAACACGGAAGCGATGCCGCCTTGGGCCAGATTGGTATTGCTGTCCATTACGGCCTTCTTGGTGACCAGCGCCACGCTGCCATGTTCGGCGACTTTGAGTGCAAAAGAGAGGCCGGCGATTCCGCTGCCAATAACCAGAAAATCCGATTCGATTGTCATGCTAACATTCAGGCGATGGCCGATTGTCGAACACTTTTAAGGGATTGCGGGCACGTTGCGCAACAGCGTCGCCACAAGAGCGAGGCAGACGCGACGACGTCCGCCCTAACGGCGTGATGAATTGCCCGGAACCTTTGACGTCTTCATTTTTAGACGGGGTTTGACGAAACCGGCGGCAGATTGTATGATGTATTTTCCTTATCAAAGATTAATCTGTCAATACTTACTTTAAAACTAATTGAATTTATATCGCTTTCAGAAAAGGTTCAACCGGTTCAGAATTGCGCTCCTCGGCGGGGATGATTAATTTTTACATAGGCAAAGTGGCATGATTGCATACGATCTACAATGCGTCAACGGACATTCTTTCGAGGGATGGTTCGAAGACGAGAATACTTTCAAGGATCAGGAAAAAAAGGGTCTCATTGCCTGTCCGGTGTGTGATATGACGGCCGTCACGAGAATTCCGTCGACCTTTGCAATTAAATCCACCGCCCGATCTTCCCCATCATCCGAAAGCACGGCGGTTCGAATGGAGGAACTCAACCATAGAATAACCGATTTCATCGAAAAAAATTTCGATAACGTCGGCTGCGAATTTACCAAAGAAGCGTTGAAAATGCACTATGGGGTCACCGAACAGCGTAATATCCGCGGTACCAGCTCGCCGGAAGAGGAAAAGACCTTGAAGGAAGAGGGGATCGAGTTCATAAAAATACCGATCCCTACAAATCCGGAATCAGATGCCTAATCCTTATTTTCGTTTTAAAGCCCGACGGCACTGCCGACAGTTTTTGCAGCCGTGTCGATGCTGATATTTTCGGTGTTGATGACCAGATCATACTGGGTGGGTTCGGAAATGTCGGCATTAAAATGCTTGCGGATAAACGCGCGGCGGTCTGATTCGGTGCGTATGACGCGTTTTTTGGCCTCATCCCGCGACACATCGAAATTTCGGGCCACATGACCAATACGAACCTCCAGGGGGGCGACCACGCGGACCCGGAAGCGGTTTTCGGGCGGTAGAATATAATTGGCACCGCGACCGACGACGACAGCCCCACCGTGCTTACCGATGATTCCGATCACCTTCATGAGATGTTGCATGTACTGATCCGGCCACAAGTGACGCTCATGAACGAGTGAGGCGATCCAGTTTTCAAGGGTGTTGAGTCCGCGTTCGTCAAGGGTTTCCAGTAATGTTGCATTTACTTTAGCACTGGCTGCCATTTTGTGGAGCACTTCCTGATGAAACAGATCCAAAGCGTGCTCACGGGCAATTTCCTGTGCCAGTAGGCGCCCGCCACTGCCCGGCTCACGCGAAATGGTGATCACCGGTGCCGAAACCTTTTCCTTTCTTCTTTCCACCTGGCTCAGTTGCCAGTTTTTTATCTGCTCCTCCACGATTCGCTCAATGGATCGGGCCTTGCCTTTCATAGTGTCTCCTTTCTCGGACATGACCGGGGATGTGGAATCAGGATCGGTTATCGTAAAGCGGAATGAAGAGGTGGTAAATTCCATTTTTCAGTTCCGCTTTGACCGGCAGGTCGCCGTTACGAAACACCTTCATCATTCCCAGGTTCGAAAAAAGCACGTCCGCGGTGAACCCCTGAACCCCTCTTTCCCTTGCCAGATGAACAAGCATCCGAAACATGTAAGTTGCGATGCCCTGTCCCTGGTAGGCTTCGTCGACGACAAAGACCACCTCGGCGTACGGCCGTTCTCGCTCGATAATGTAGCGCGCCTCGGCGATCACCCGCGACTTGTCGCCGCTTTCGACCAGTCCGACAATCGACATCGTGTTGCTCCAGTCGACGTTGACATACTGCTGCATCTTGGCGTGGGGCATGGCCTTCACATGGCCGAAATAGCGATAATACACCGCTTCATCTGAAAATCGGTAGAACAGTTGACGCATCTGTTCTTCGTCTGAGGGTTTTATGGGCCGGAAGCGAACAGCCGTGCCGTCTTTCAATCGGCTGATTTCGTCAACAGTGGCCGGGTAGAGTTGGGCGCTGTCGGCCAGAAATATTTGATCAGGATAAATGATATTGGCGGCTTTGGCCTGTTCAATGAGTAGAGGACGATCGGCTGGATGGGCGATATCGATCAAGGCCTGTGCCCGTTCGCGCAGGGTGAAGCCTTTCAAGCGCGTAATTCCGTATTCCGTGACCACCATGTCCACAGACTCTCGCGATTTGAACTGGTTAGGGAACTCCTTGATAGATATCGAGATGTTGGAGATGCCTTTTCTGTTTCGGCTTGGCAGGGCAAAAATCGTCCTCCCACCGGGGGAAATTTCCGCACCACTCACAAGGTCGGCCACCTCGGCCGGTCCTGTCGCTACGGTGCCCTTGCCGATCTGCAACACGATACGGCCGTAAAGGTCGACCTTGCGGGCGGCAACGACGGCGGTGAAATGCGCATTGCGGCCGATTTGAGTCGGGTTGAACACCTTGTCGATTGCTTGAAACTCAACCAGGGGGTTTTGGTCCAGCCAGGTGAACAGCTCCGGCGTTCCGATGGCATAGGATGCCAGGGATTTGCCCCGGTAAGTCCCCTTGGACCGGTTGGTAACGGCACCTGCTGTCACGAGATCCATCAGGGCATCGGTGAAGACCGGAGAATGCACGCCCAGGTGCTTTTTATGGACCAAGTGACGGCCCAGAGCTTCAAACAGCGGCCCGATGGAAAAGGCAATACAGCTGCGGTCCTCGACCAGTTCGGCCACCCGAACGGCGAGTTGGTCGTAAACGGCATCCACCGGGAATCGATCGAAATAGATGGGAGCATCACGAGCCTCAACCAGGTGGGTGAATTCCGAGACGGACACAAAAGTGTCGCCGAAGGTCCGCGGAACCTGTCGGTTGATTTCGCCGATGACGAGCCTGGCCTTTTCCATTGCCTGCCGGGCCGCATCCACTGCGAGCCCCAGACTGCAATTGCCGTTTTTGTCCGGTGGGGTGATCTGCACAAATGCTGTATGAACCGGGATTTGACCGGATTCGATCAGGTCCGGGATCCAGGCAAAGTGGCTTGGAATCAAATCGACCCGGCCCTCCATAATGGCATCCTGGGAAACCCAGCCGGAAAAAAAGGTTTTGAGGCGGTACTGCTGAGATCTGAGTTTTCCCAAGGAAATGGCGTCGCCGAAGCTGACCAACTGAATGATTTCCAGATCGTTGAGGTTGCCGGCATTGCTGTTCATAAGGGTCCTGACCAGGGTGCGTGGCTCGGCCGCGCCGGTCCCGATGAAGATGCTCATTCCGGGTTTGATTTTCCGGATCACCTCCTCCGGGCTGATAATTTTGGCCTTCCACTGATCGGCTGTCGATTCGTTCATTCTTGCCACCTTCAGCCACCGGATTCGCCGATGCTGATACGCACCCGGCCCTCTATGAGCACATAGAAGTGGTCGGCGGAATCTCCTTCGCTAAAAATGACGGTGCCCGTTGGGTGAACTTCTCTTACGGCGGTTTTCATGATCTCATTGGCAAAGGTCATACTCGTTCCAAAGAAAAAATTTGCCTGCTGAACATACATTTTGATACCTCCCGTCTGAACGCCACGCGTTCGTTCCGGCATGCGATGAGAACAAAGCGCTCAAAATGATACTGCGGTAGCCGGCGGTTTCATCCGACAAAGGTACTTTTCGTTGCGCCGGATTGTTTTGTCTGCGTCGGCTGGAAGAAAGACAAACGCATAGGCTGCGCAGGTTGAGGTGTCGAGAAGATTACTTTCTGAGTGCCTGAGAAAGCGACGTTAGCGGAAGTAGCTGTCCGGATAAGGAGAGAGAATTGTCGATGGAAGTGATGACGTAAGAGATGGCGTTTCAGCGTGCTCTATTCAGATGCGTCTCCCTGCGGCCGCCGCACCCAATATAAAAAAGGCATTATCGTGCTTCCTTCGGCGGCAATGTCAACAGTTTTTTAACCAACTAATATCAATCTAATACAAACAGTCAATACGGTCAATGAATAACCGATCGGTCAGCCCGGAGAGTCGCTGCCGGGGGCGGTCGTTTCGCAAGGCGATATCGAGCGCTTTACGGGTGCCGATCAAAACGACGAGCTGCTTGCCGCGGGTAATGGCGGTATAGAGGAGATTGCGCTGGAGCATGACAAAATGCTGGGTAACAAGCGGCATGATCACCGCCGGGTATTCAGCCCCCTGGGACTTGTGGACCGTGACGGCATAGGCCGGGCCGATTTCTCCGAGCTCAGTAAATTCGTACTCTACGATGCGGCCGTCGTAATCGACGGCCGCGATTTCTTTTTTTAGATCGATGTTGCTCAAAATGCCACTATCCCCGTTGAAGACGTCTTTAAGGTAGTTGTTCTTCAGGTGCATGACTTTGTCGCCCGGTTTAAACGATCGTCCCCCGATCCGGAGACCTTCCGGATGCGGATTCAGGCGTTCCTGCAGAACGCGGTTCAGATTGATCGTTCCTACAACTCCTTTGTGCATGGGTGTGAGCACCTGGATATCGTTGATGGGATCGAGGGCAAAATGTTTCGGGACCCCGCGACGGCACAGGTCGACGATGGTTTCCAGGACGGCTTCCGGGCGTTTTTCGTCGAAAAAGTAGAAGTCCGTGATCTGACCGGAAAAATCAGAGGGTGCGATCACCGGTTGAGCACCACGGCGGACACGGTGTGCATTTAGAATGATGGCACTCTCGCGGTCTTGGCGAAAGATTTCGTTCAACTCGAAGGTCCGGATCGCTTGTGAACGGATCAGATCGGCCAAAACATTGCCCGCTCCGACGGATGGCAGCTGAAAGGCATCCCCTACCAGAATCAAACGGGACGACACGTGAATGGCTTGAAGCAGCTGGGCCATCAACAGGGTGTCGACCATGGACGCCTCGTCGATGATAACGACATCGGCCTGAAGGGGATTGTCCGCATTATGCTCGAATCCGTCTTCGACAGGATTGTATCCTAAGAGCCGGTGGATCGTGTGCGCTTTGCGGCCGGAGACCTGTGCGAGCCGCCGCGCAGCCCTTCCTGTGGGCGCCGCCAAAACGATCTTTTTCCCGAGAGATTCGAAGACGGCGGTAATCGAGCGGATCAATGTGGTTTTGCCGGTGCCAGGGCCACCGGTGACGATGGCTACACGGAAAGCAAAAATATTGGCAATAACAGCCGTCTGCTCTGAAGAGAGTGCGATGGCCAGCCGGGCGAGAACTTGTGCGGCGATGCGGTCCCGATCCATTTCGGGCGGGCGGACCGGAAATGAGAGCAACGCCTTGATGCGGGTGGCGATGGTGTTTTCACCGTGGTGGAGTGCCGCAAGATAAACGGCCTGCTGCGGTGGATCGACCGACCGGTCCTCTATAACCACCTCGTTTGCTTCCTCCAGGTTTCGGCAGGCGGTGGCGACTGGCTCTTCGTCGATTTTGAAGACAACCCGGCAACGCTCCGCAAGGTCGGTCGCCGGAACGAAGGTGTTGCCGTCATTGAGGCTTTCTCCCAGCAGATGCAGGACGCAGGACTCTACCCGGCGGGGATCGTCCAAGGGCACTCCGCAATTCTGCATGACGGCGTCTGCAATGGTGAAGCCGATGCGTGGAAAGTCGTGGGACAGACGTAACGGCTCGTTTTGAATGACCGAAATTGAATCGGCGCCGTAGGCCGCAAAGATTCGGCCGGCATAGAGTGTATTGACACCGTTTTCCTGCAGGAACCGGACCAGGCTGCGGAAGGCATGCTCCGTCCTCCAGGCCGCGGAGATTCGCCGTGCGGTTTGGCGGCCGATGCCTTTCACCTCACTCAAGCGGTCAGGCGCGTTTTCGATTACCGCCAGGGTTTCCCCTTGGAAATGGTTGACCAGACGAGCAATGGTGCGGGGACCGACGCCCTTGACGAATCCGGAAGCCAGATATTGACGGATGCCGTCGATGGATGACGGCAGCACTGTTTCCGCGGTGACGATGCGAAGCTGTTGACCGTAACGGGCATGGGTTTCCCAGGTACCGGTGATGCGAAGCACGGACCCCGGATGGGGGTGGGGCAGGAGGCCGAGCACGGTGACCAGGTTATCGGTGCCGGTGACCTGAAACCGCGCAATCGTGAACTGGTTTTCCCGGTTGTGAAAGGACACTTTTTCGATGTGCCCTTCAAGGGTGACCGGTTGAGGTGCGCTGAGACAGGTCATGGGATCGTCCAAAGTCTATAAACGCCGTAAGCGTTCACAGGGCACCGCATTTGCTTTATTGTCGGGCACTTGAAGTACAAAGGTACGTCTGCGCACCCGACGCCTTGCATCTGCGGTACCCTGTAAACGCTTACAATTAGACGGGTTGAAACGCATCGGACTTTGCACCCCTGTGAGCGGTTACAAAACGCCCATGGTCGTATATACCGGGAACGGTGATCAGGGAATCCGGTTCAGAATCCAATCCGCCGCATCACGGAGATCTTCAGCCACATATGCGACCGGGATGCCCCTGCGCTCGAGAGTTGCGGCGGCGCCGAGGCCGTTACCGGTTTTGACCAGCAGCGCTTGCCTGCAGCCGGCATTGCGGGCGCATTCGATATCTTTGACGCTGTCGCCGATCATGATCGTCTGGGACGGGTCAATCCCGTGGTGGCTGCACGCTTGCCGGAGTAGACCCGGCAGTGGCTTACGGCAGGCGCAACTTTCTTCCGGCCGGTGCGGGCAGAAAAAAATGTCCGTGATGCACCCGCCCGCCGCGGCGACCTCGGCCTGCAGCCTCCGGTGCATATCCAGCAGGGTTTCCAGTCTCAGTATGCCGCGGTTGACTGCCGATTGGTTGGAGAGGATGATAAGGGTATAACCGGCGGCCGTCAGCCGACGCAGGGCCGACAGACTTCCCGGTAGAAAATCGAACTCTGCCCAGCTCTTGATGTAAGCCGGGGAGTCACGGTTGATGACCCCGTCGCGGTCGAGGAAAACGACCTTATCACCAGAACTGAGGGGTTTCAATGGTTGAACGTTTCCCTACCGCACTGGTTGCGGCTTAATCGGGTGCGTCGGTTTTCAGTCTTATGGCCTGCGATGACTTCCGCGATTCTTCTTTCGGTTGCAGAGGTTATTCAGCCACTACGAGCGCGGGGTATCCGTCCCGGAGCAGAATTTCTTCGCCTTTGCGGGCTTCCTCCAGGCTGGCGAAATCGCCGACACGAACGCGATAATACAGACCGTCACCGGCGTCGAAGGTGCAGATATGGGCGTTCTTGTAGGTGCTTCCCAATTTTAGCTTAAGCCTTTCGGCGTTGCCGCGGTCACGGAAGGCACCGACTTGGAATGTGAACTTTCCCGAATTGTAGTCAACGGGCGCATAGGTTCGGGTCGCTGTTATCGATTCGTTGGCATCGGTTACGGCTCCGAGTGCGACAAGTTCGACCCGGGCCGTTCCAGGACCCACAAGACCGATTTGACGGGCCGCTCCATAAGACAGGTCGATGACCCGGTTGCGGACGAACGGGCCGCGATCGTTGATGCGTACCCGTATATCTCGGCCGTTGTCAAGGTTGCGCACATTGACAACAGTATTGAACGGCAGTGTCTTGTGGGCGGCCGATATTCCGTGCATGTTGTAGGTCTCTCCGTTGGCGGTCTTGCGGCCATGAAAAGGGTCTCCATACCATGAGGCCAAACCTGACTGGCGGAAACCGGCGGCATCGGCTCGCGGGTAATACCACACCCCATCGATTTGATACGGTTTGGACTGTTTGGGCTGCGGGGCCCTGGTGCTGTCCCGCGGGCGCGGCGTGACGCTCGTGCAATTGGTGAATAAGAACAGGATGGCGACGAGACACAGCCCGGCGCTAAAAAGACTGTTTTCGGTTCTTGGTTGTGTAAAGTCGCTTTGATGCATCCGCCGGTATCGAATCAAGTCGGTGATTGCAAACGAGAGGGGCAACGCATAAGGCAATCGACATCCGAATCAAACTATAGGTTTTAAGATAAAAGTTTTGGACGGCGCTATCGGTCGTCGGCGTATGACAATACGGCCTTCTCCCACTGGCCTTGCCCAAAACTTTATCTTAAAGCCTATACTTTGTATTTAAATACCCGGTTTTCTGAAATTTATCAACCACTTTTTGAGCCGGTCGGGCGTCTCAATGCTCAAAATTGCCGACTTATTTTTTCGCGATTATGAGGCGGATAGGACGTTTGCGACAAATGGGGGACGGTTTTCAAACAATTTAAGCAGGTGGGTGCGGCTCAGGTCATTTTTTCCCGCTGGCGGCGATGAACCGTTATGTGGAAGTCTGCCGTTTGAGTCTAAATGCGCGGTGCTCTATTCTTCTTCGATCGGTATTGTGTAGGTTGCGTCCCGCATCAGTTTTACCAGGCGAATTTGAAGAAAGCCGTTGTTATAGGAAGATGAAATCACCTCGGTATCTATGGGGACCGGGAGGTACAGTATCCGTTCGAAACGTCCGTATTGAATTTCGGCCAACCTGTAGGTGGCTTTTTCAGTCCGCGGCATCGGATTACGGCGGCCCTGAATATGGATGGCCCGACTGTTGATCTCGACATCGAGGTTGTCTTTTTCAACACCTGCCACTTCGGCCAGAACAATGATCTCTTCAGGTGTTTCATAGATGTCCATCTGAGGCGTCCAATTGCACTCCGAGGAGGCGAACATCGGCTTCACAGGCCGAAACATATCCTCAAAACTTCTTTCTAATTGGGATGCAATCTGGTCAAAATCGTTCCCGAATCGAATTTTAATGTAGTCCACTTTTCCCGAACTCCCTCTTCATTGGTAACGTGGATTCCCTTGGCTGATACGGAATGATATTGAACCTAACACTGAAACACGGGTTTGTAAAGAGACCCGGTGAGGCACCAGAAATGCTCGGTAGAAGATTGAATTCTATGGATTATACCGGTTAACCTGGGTTTTATTACGCTCAAAAGATTGATCTTATAAAACCCGGTCACCGGCAACACGCATAGGTTCACCAAGGACCGCTGCGGCAAAGCATACCGACTGTGCCCCAGTCCTGACGGAGATTTGAGAGGCCGCGGCATCCGCATAGCCTTGGTCGATTTTGTGATGGCCGCCATTGCTTGACAGAAGACCGGCTATGCTTAATTTTTTTCCAAAATAGTCATCCTATAAATAAGGAGGAAATTAACAATGGCTCTTGTCAAATGGGATCCGTTCAAAGAGGTGACAACATTGCAGGAACGCATCAACAGACTCTTTGAAGATGCCTTCCCGAGGACAAGAGAACGGGAAGAAGACTTGAGTCCGGGTGTTTGGCGTCCGGCCGTGGACATCTTTGAGGGCGAGACCGCCGTGGTCCTGAAAGCCGAACTGCCGGGAATCAAAAAAGAGGATGTATCGGTCGAGGTCAAAGACAATGTATTGACCATAAAGGGTGAGCGTAAAGCCGAATCCGAGATCAAGGAAGAAAAGTATTACCGCAGAGAAAGGACTTACGGATCGTTCAGCCGGTCCTTCAACCTGCAGTATACGGTTAAACCCGACAAGATTAAGGCCCGGTTCAAAGATGGCGTGCTCGTGATCGAGGTGCCGAAACCGGAAGAAGAAAAACCCAAGCAGATCAATGTGGACATTGACTGATTGCTCTCTACAGACGTCATTCCTTCATTAATGACTTCCCCGCCTTTTCTGGATCGATAAGAGGCAAGATCCGAGTGGTAATTTATGACCTTCAGGCGTCCCCTCTTGGCCATCCGTTTCCAGTATTTCCTGTACTTCGGTGTCCTTGGCATCTATCTTCCCTATTTCAATCTGTATTGTTATCACCTCGGTTTCAACGGCGCTCAAATCGGTATCCTGTCGGCCGTCAGGTCGGTGGTCATGGTCATTTTTTCGCTTGCTTGGGGTCTTCTTGCCGATCGATTTCAGCGGCGTTGGACGATCTATATTCTTTGCAGTGCCGGTAGTACCCTGATTTGGGTTTTTTTCCTCTTTACCGGTGACTTTTGGCTGATGTTGATGATCACCGTTGCCTACGTCACTTTTTACGCTCCGATCATCTCCTTTCTGGAGGCCTTTACCATGGATCAGTTGACGTATCGGAAAGAGATATACGGGACGGTCAGGGTCTGGGGGTCGATCGGCTTCATTCTGGTGGTCATCGGACTGGGACGGGCCATTGATTTTTTCCCCATCCGGTTGACAGTGGTGCTCATTCTAGTCGGCTCGATGATTCAGGCTGTCGGAGCCCTGCGGATGCCCGGTTCAAC
>JARROL010000021.1:0-15362 GCA_037383965.1 Desulfobacterales bacterium
CAGGTCTTTGAGGTTATTAAGGAATTCAAACAGGGGGCCGGTCTGCCGGATATCAAAGAAAAAACCGGATTCGACGAAAAGAAAGTTCGCAACATTATTTTCCGATTGAACAAAAACGGTGTCATCAAACGACAAAGCCGAGGTGTGTATGTAGCAAAGTAACTAAATCATATGGCCGGTCTACAGGAAGAGCGACATGCTTAAGAAGGGATTTTAAAATGAGCGATAGTAAAGATCCACGCAATCCCGAACTGCATCCAGGTGGACGCTGCGGGGGGTATCTCATCAAACGGATCGAAGAGATCTCGGAATCCAAATTTTTCTTTTACGAACTCGAGCATGAACAGACCGGCGCCCGCCATATTCACATCAGCAGCGATGATCATGAAAACACCTTCAGCGTGGCGTTTAAGACCGTACCAAAAGATTCCACCGGAGTGGCACATATTTTAGAGCATACCGTTTTGTGCGGCTCCGAAAAGTTTCCCGTGCGGGATCCGTTTTTCTCCATGCTGAAGCGCAGCCTCAGCACTTTCATGAACGCGTTTACTGCCTCCGACTGGACCATGTACCCGTTTTCAACCCAAAACCACACGGATTTCGAAAACCTCTTGGATGTATATCTCGATGCGGCGTTTTTGCCAAATATCGAAGAATTGAGTTTTAAACAGGAGGGGCATCGTTTGGAGGTCGCAGGAGAGCACGGCAGTAGTGCATCCTCGCCCAAACTGGCCTACAAGGGAGTGGTGTACAACGAAATGAAAGGGGCCATGTCGTCACCCGATCAGGTGATGTCGCGATCCTTACTTAAAGCCCTTTACCCATCCACGACCTATTGCCACAACTCAGGCGGCGATCCGGCCGTGATACCCCGATTGACCTACGACCAGTTGAAGGCCTTTCACCAACATCACTATCATCCCAGCAATTCCTTTTTTTACACCTACGGCAACCTACCACTGCAACACCACCTTGCTTTGATAGAAGAAAAGATTCTGAAAAAATTCACGCGCACCCAACCCGACACGGAAGTGAAGTCCCCACCGCGTTGGGACAGTTCCCGGCAAGCCGTCGCCTATTATCCTCTGGCACAAGGCGAGGACCCATCCAAAAAATGCCAGGCTTGCGTGGCCTGGCTTACTGCGGATATCCGAGACGGTGTCGAGGTCTTGGTTCTGGCGATTTTGGAGCAAATCTTGCTGGGAAATCCTGGCTCCCCGCTGAAAAAAGCGTTGATCGATTCGCAGCTGGGCTCTGCGCTCTGCGATGCGGCTGGCTTTGAGGCCGACAACCGCGATACGATGTTCGTTGCCGGATTGAAAGACGTGGAAGAATCGGCGGCGGAGAAAATAGAAAAAATTATCTTCGACGTGCTGAATCACCTGGCCGACGGCGGCATCGATGCGGAATTGATTGAGTCGGCTCTTCACCAGGTCGAATTTCACCACAAGGAAGTCACCAATACGCCTTATCCTTATGGAATTAAACAACTCCTGATGATTGCCGGCACTTGGCTGCACGGAGGCGACCCGCTCAAAAGGCTGCTTCTTGACGATGACCTGGCGATAATTCGCCGCGAGATGAAAAGCGGTGGTTTTTTCGAAGAGCGCATTCGCAAACATTTCATCGACAACCCCCACCGCGTCCTCTTTAAACTTCTGCCCGATCAATCTCTGGAAAAAAGGGAAGAGGAGCGAATCACCCAGGAGCTGTCGGAGATCTCCGCCCGGCTGTCGAAAGCCGATGTCGCAAAAATCGAGGCCGATGCAAGAGCGTTGGAACAACTTCAGGAGACACAAGAAGACGTTTCATGTCTGCCGACCCTGACACGCGCAGACATCCCGCCCGACGTGCAGCGTGTCCTTGAATTCGAAACCAATTCCCGCTTTCCGGTGACCGGTTATGACCAGAGGACTTCGGGAATATTCTACTATGCCGCGGCGGCCGGCCTGGGCCGCATAGAACAACGGTTGATTCCGCTGGTGCCTTTTTTCTGCCATGCCTTACCGAAAGTCGGCACCCTGCAGCGCGATTACACTGAAATGGCCAAACGAATCGATCTTTATACCGGCGGCATTGGTTTTTCTGCCAATGCCCGCACCGGCTTCGACGGCGCCGGGACCTGTATTCCGTTTGTTGCATTCACCGCCAAGTGTTTGAACCGTAACCAAGAACCGATGTTTGGCATCGTCGAGGAGATGATATTCGAGAGCGACTTTTCGGATCTGAACCGTTTGAAAAATATACTGATGGAGTATCGGGCGGGTCTTGAATCGATGGTTATCCACAACGGCCATCGCCTGGCGATTTCTTTGGCAGCCCGGAACTTTTCGTTTGCGCGGTATCTAAGCGAGCTCTGGTCCGGAGTGTTCCAACTGCGGACGATCAAGAAACTTCTCGAAGACTCTTCGGAGGCTGCTCTCGCCGACCTGGCTGAGAACCTATCCGCAATTCGTCAATCGGTCATTGTCAGCGGCAATCTGAAAACGGCGCTGATCGGAGAAGAGAGTTCCCTGGCGGCTGCGACAAATGCAGTCATCGGTATTTATGAGCGCCTGCAGCAGCAGCCGGCTCCTCCTGGCAGTGGAGACGGCTTCGGCCCGCCACCGCTCGACCTTCCTCCAGACCCTGTTCGGGAGGGCTGGAGCACGTCATCGGCGGTATCCTTCGTGGCCAAGGCCTTTGAAACCGTCCGCATGGAACACCCGGATGCGCCGGCGCTGGCGGTCATCAGCAAGCTACTGCGCTCGCTCTACCTGCACCGTGAAATACGGGAGAAGGGCGGCGCCTATGGCGGGTTTTCGTTGTACAATCCGGAGGACGGATTGTTTTGCTTCGCTTCCTATCGCGACCCGCACGTCAGCGCCACGTTGACGGTTTACGAGAATGCCGCCGGATTTATACGCTCGGATGCCTACCAGGAAACGGATATCGACGAAGCCGTGCTACAGATGTGCTCCGAAATCGACAAACCGGACCCGCCCGGGCCGGCCGCCCGCAAAGCGTTTTATCGCAAGATCATCGGGCTCACGGATGCGGCGCGGCAGCAGTTCAAGCAAGCCCTTTTGAGTTTGAACCGCCGCCAGGTGCGGGAAACAGCCGAAAAGTTCTTCGGTCCCGGCCGCTGTGCGGAAAGTGTTGCCGTGATCTCCGGTGAATCCCAACTGCAAAAGGCCAATTCGGAACTGAAGCCGCCTTTGGAGCTGCACAGAATTTAGTGCCCGTCCAGAAACGGCCACTTTACGGCTTTTTGCCGTAACAATTGACCCCTTCATACGCTCCGCGGAAGCGTGCCAGAAGCGATGTCAGCTGACGACCGGGCGGCTTTGCTTCGGAGAGTCGGTGCTTTATCTGGTTTTCTTCCAGCTTGACATTCAGCGTTCGGCCGGGAATGTCGATGTCGATACCGGCTTCCCGGGCGACGGCCGGTATGTGTAATACCGTGCTGGTGGACCCTCCCATCGCCAAATCGACCTGAATCGCTTTCTCGAATGCTGCCGGTGTCATGATGTCGCGGGGCGAGGTAACTCGCTTGACCAGTTCCACGATTTGCCAGCCGGGGGCCTTAATGCTTGAAATAGCCAACTTATTTTTTCGCGGCCCCTTAATTGTTGACGAACCGGTGAGGTCTGGGATATGAAATGCAGTTTATTTGTCACCATACACCAACAATCGAGACGTGATGATTCAGCTGATTCGAGGATTCAAAGACATTCTTCCGGGAGAGATCGAGATCTGGCAGCAGATCGAAAGCACGGCTCGTGCGCTGTTTGAAGATTTCGGCTTTAAAGAAATCCGCATCCCGGTCATGGAGCGCACGGAATTGTTTGCGCGCAGCATAGGCGAAGACACCGATATCGTCGAAAAGGAGATGTACACTTTTCCTGACCGAAAAGGTGACCTGATCACCCTGCGCCCGGAGGCGACGGCCTCGATCGTGCGCGCCTACATTCAGCACCGCATGTATGCCGCCGATTCTGTACAGAAGTTTTACACCATTGGCCCCATGTTTCGCCGCGAGAGGCCCCAGAAGGGACGCTACCGGCAATTTTACCAGATCAACGCCGAGGTGTTCGGTGTGGCCTCCCCTCTGATCGACGTGCAGCTGATTTTTATTTTGATGACACTGATGAACCGTCTTGACGTAACCGATGTTCAGGCTCACATCAATTCCCTCGGCTGCCCGGAATGCCGACCGAACTACCGCCAGGCCCTGGCCGAATTCCTGGTCAGACTCGACGACCGCCTCTGTGCCGATTGTCGCCGCCGGCGCGAACGCAACCCCTTGAGAGTACTCGACTGCAAGGTGCCTTCCTGCCGTGAGGCGCTGACAGACGCCCCATCGATCCTCGATCACCTTTGCAACGACTGCCGCCAGGATTTCGAGACAGTACAGACGGCACTCGACCGGCTCGGGATTGTCTTCTTGACCGACAAACGCCTGGTCAGGGGGCTCGATTACTACACACGCACCACTTTTGAGATCCAGACCGGTGCTCTTGGTGCCCAGAGCGCGGTTGCCGGCGGTGGCCGCTATGACGGCCTGGTCAAAATGCTCGACGGCCCGGACACGCCGGCAACCGGCTTTGCCATCGGCCTGGACCGGCTGGCCGAAATCGTCGGGCAAAAGAAGGCCGCAGCGGAGAAGCTGCCGATCCTATTTGCGGCGGCTTTAGGCGATGAAGGTCAACAGCAGGCATTTCAGTGGGTCAGCCGCTGGTGCGATCAAGGACTGCGGGCCGAGATGGACTTTGGCGGCCGGAGTCTCAAGAGCCAAATGAAACGAGCCGACAAACTGGGTGCGGCCTATGTCATGATCATCGGCGACAATGAACTGGCCGAGGGCGTCGTCATTCTGCGCAACATGAAGACCGGGGAGCAGGTGCGGATCGCTGTCGCAGAGGTGGTCGCAGAGGTAGTGGAGATTATTTCAAATTCGTAACATATATTTATAGGTGCATATACTTCTGTAATGGCTGAAAGGAGTCATGGCTTTGACAGACAAACTCGGCAACATGCGCAGGACCCATTCCTGCTGTGAACTGGGCCGGGCCGATGTGGGGAGAGAAGTTGTCCTGATGGGCTGGGTGCAGCGTCGGCGGGACCACGGCGGTGTTATTTTCGTCGATTTACGGGACAGGGAAGGGATCACCCAGGTGGTGTTCAACCCGGTCCGTAACGAGACCGTACATGCCAAAGCCCACGCCATCCGCAGCGAATTCGTTTTGGGAGTGCGCGGCATCGTGGAAAACCGACCGGATGGGATGATAAATCCCAAGCTGAAAACCGGCGAAGTCGAAGTGCTGGTCTCGGAACTCAAAATCCTTAATTCGGCCCAGACCCCGCCTTTTTTGATCGAAGACGATGTCGAGGTGACCGAAACGGTAAGATTGGCCAATCGTCACAGTGATCTGCGGCGGCCACCCATGCAAAATAATATCATCACCCGTCACAGGGCGGCGGCCGCGGTCCGGAAATACTTGAATGCCCGTGGATTTCTGGACATCGAAACCCCGTTTTTGACCCGCAGCACGCCCGAGGGCGCAAGGGATTACCTCGTTCCGAGCCGCGTCAATCCTGGGCAGTTCTACGCGCTGCCTCAGTCGCCGCAGCTTTTCAAGCAACTGCTGATGATATCCGGTTTCGACCGCTACTACCAGATCGTGCGCTGCTTCAGAGACGAGGACCTGCGGGCGGACCGTCAACCTGAGTTCACCCAGATCGACATCGAAATGTCATTTGTCGGTGAAGAAGACGTGATGGATCTCGCCGAGGGCATGATGGTCGATCTCTTTCAGGATGTTATCGAGGTGACGCTCGAAACACCTTTCCCGCGTCTCTCCTATGCCGAAGCGATAGGAAGGTACGGCCTCGACAAGCCCGACACCCGCTTTGACCTGGAGCTGAAAGATGTTTACGACACCGTTGCCGGATCCTCATTCAAGGTGTTTTCCGACGTCGTCAAAAACGGCGGCATCGTAAAAGCCTTGAACGCCAAGGGATGCGTGGATATGTCACGCAAGGAAATCGACGATCTGGCGGCTTTCGTGGCGGTTTACAGGGCTAAAGGGCTGGCCTGGATCAAGGTCAGGGAAAGCGATTGGCAGTCGCCGATTGCAAAATATTTCAGCACAGCCGAAAAAGAGGAACTCGCGCGCCGGATCGACATGCAGCCCGGTGATTTAGTCTTTTTCATGGCCGACCAGCCCCTGGTGGCCAACGAAGCCCTCGGCCAACTGCGCAATCATCTCGGAAAACGGCTCGGGCTGATCGACGAGAACTCATTTAATTTCGCATGGGTAACGCGGTTCCCTCTGATGGAATATGATGAGAACGAGAAGCGCTACCAGGCGCTGCACCATCCTTTCACGGCGCCCCTGGAAGAGGATTACGACCTGCTGGAAAAAGATCCGTCGGCGGTCCGTTCCCGGGCGTATGACCTGGTCCTGAACGGATCCGAGATCGGGGGCGGAAGCATCCGCATCCATCAAAAAGAGCTTCAGGAAAATGTTTTCAGCGCCCTCGGCATGACGCCCGAGGAATACCGCGAAAAGTTCGGTTTCCTTCTCTCGGCGCTCGACTCCGGCGCACCGCCCCACGGCGGCATTGCATTCGGCTTCGACCGCCTGGTCATGATTCTCTGCGGTCAGAGTTCCATCCGGGACGTCATCGCGTTTCCCAAGACCCAGAAGGCGTCCTGCCTGCTGACCGGCGCCCCCTCCACAGCCGGCCGGCAGCAGTTGGAGGAACTGTCGATTCGGCTGCGCGTACTATAAACCTGATCGGACCCGACATGAGCCGCAGCCGGATTGAATACAATGCGATTCGTGTCCAGAAAAGTCGATGACCTCCCGGATTCCCGGCTTTCTCGGATTGCAACGCAGCACCGTCGGCGTGCTGGCCATGGTGGTACTGGTCGGTATGGGCGAGCGCATGGCCGAGCGCTTTCTGCCGATCTATATAATGGCACTCGGCGGCGGCACACTGGCCATCGGTCTGCTGCAGGCCATGGACAACATGCTGTCGGCCCTTTATGCGTTTCCGGGGGGATACCTGTCCGACCGCATCGGCACGAAGCGGTCTCTGCTGGTCTTCAACCTGGTGGCCATGGCCGGTTTTGCGCTGGTGATACTCATTCCCGCCTGGCAGGCGGTGCTGGCCGGTGCCGTCCTCTTCATCTCCTGGTCGGCGATCTCCCTGCCGGCCACCATGAGTTTGATATACAAGGTACTGCCGCAACACAAGCGCACCATGGGGGTGAGCATGCATTCGCTGGTGCGCCGCATTCCCATGGCGCTTGGTCCTTTGCTCGGGGGGCTCTTCATCGGCATATGGGGCGAGCGCGATGGGGTTCGTATCGCCTTTGGGGCGGCTTTGGCCATGGCGGCGGTGGCGCTGCTGCTGCAGCAACGGATGATCGCGGACGACACGCCCTCTGCGACATCCTCGGCTGATGTCTGCGACCTGACACCGCAAAGAAATCCACTGAAACTCATGCGCCTGATGAACCCGGCCATGAAAAGCCTCCTGGTCACCGACATTCTGATCCGCTTTTGCGAACAGATCCCATATGCCTTTGTGGTGGTCTGGTGCATGAAGACCATCGCCCAACCGGTATCGGCATTCCAATTCGGCCTGCTGACCACGATCGAAATGGCGACAGCCGTGCTGGTGTATATTCCAGTGGCGTATATGGCGGACCGGGGCACTAAGAAACCGTTTGTCCTGACAACCTTCATTTTTTTCACTTTTTTCCCCTTGGTTCTTTTGTACAGCCGCTCTTTCGAGTGGCTGATAGCCGCCTTCATTTTGAGGGGGCTCAAGGAGTTCGGCGAACCCACCCGCAAGGCTCTGATCATGGATCTGTCCCCGGACAGCTGCAAGGCGGGGATGTTCGGGCTCTACTACCTGATCCGAGATATTTTTGTCGCCGGTGCCGCTCTTGGCGGCGCCTTCTTGTGGCAGATCAGTCCGCAGACCAACCTTGTGACAGCCTTTGTTTTCGGGATCATCGGCACAGTCGGTTTTGCCCTTTTCGGCCGCGACATCCCGGTGCAGCATCATTCACGGGATCATGCGTGAAATAGACAGCGTCAACATTTCTGCCCTGATGTTTTTTAATCTTCACCGGTGCGCCTTTCATTGAGGCCATGGCCGGCAACCGGCAGCTCCAGGCTGCGCTCACCGGCGTCACCGCAGCCGTTGTGGGGGTGGTGCTCAATTTGGCCGTCTGGTTCGGCCAAATGGTGCTGCTGCCTGACGGCGGCCTCGACCCCTTTGCCCTGTTATCGGCTCGTATTTCGCTGGTTTTGCTCCAGAAGGTTCACCTGCCCGTTCATTACCTGGTGTCGCTCGGTGCCGCTTCAGGCGTGATCTGGCGGTTATTTGTATAGCCGACCAAAGACAAAGGAGAAAAACGTAAGACAGATCAATCTACTGCAAATAGGTTCATTTTTTACACTCGCATGACCCGGTAACGTCACAGCCTTGCTCCACAATACTTACAGTGTCTGGCATCCACATCGTGTCCTTCGGCGCTGCACTCGGGACAGGCCTGGGTCGAAACCGTACGCTTGAAGGACTGTGCCATCTCAACGGTCACAATTCCGGTCGGCACTGCGATCATTCCAAAGCCGATCACCATGATCATTGCCGATAGAAACTGGCCCAGACCGGTTTGAGGAGAGATATCGCCGTAGCCGACGGTGGTCAGCGTTACGATCGCCCAGTAAATGCTTTGCGGGATACTGGTGAAGCCGCTGTCCGGATCCTCGATCAAATACATCAGCGAGCCGAAGATGATCACCAGGATCATCACCGTGAACAGAAATACGATTATCTTACGGCGGCTGGCCTGCAGGGCCTGCACCAGAAGACGGGCCTCGCCGAGATAGGGAACCAGCTTGAGCACCCTAAAGATTCGCAATACGCGCAACAGTCGGATGACCAACAGGTACTGAGAGCCCGGGATGAAAATGCTCAGATAGGTCGGCAAGATGGCCAGAAGATCGACCATGCCAAAGAAGCTGGTGGCGTAGGCCAGCGGTCGTCTGACGCACAGAAGACGCAAGAGGTATTCGACGGTGAACAGAATGGTAAAGGCCCATTCACCGACATACAACTGGCGACCGTAAACGGCACGAATGCTGCTGACACTGTCCAGCATTACCAGCATTACGCTGACGACGATCGAGACGATCAGCAGTATGTCAAACAGTTTGCCGGCCGGCGTGTCGGCCTCGAAAATAATCTCGTGCAGCGCATGCCGCCATCGGGGGGATTTTTTATCAGTCATCATGCCAGATCATCTTTCAGTGTATTGTTGTTTTGAATTTCTCCTATCGGTAAACCTTGACCGACGTCGCAGACGATACAAAAAACGACCTAATGCTTGACCGTAAATTAATGTTTTTCAGTTGCCACCGGTAATACCGGTTTTACATTATATTAACATAGCAACTGGCCCAATATAAAACCCACATCAATTATGCACTCTTAAATTATCGGTATTTCAGGCAGCCCCATCTTTGGTGCATGGGCATGCACCCACTGCGGAGACAGGTCGGGCAAGGGGGAGCAATGAGTATTAAAATCCGGAATTTTTGGTATCGCCTTCAAGAAAGCTTCTGGTTTTTGCCTGCGGTTATGGCCGGGGCGGCGATTTTGCTCTCCTTCGTTACCATAGCAATCGACAAATTGTTCCTCTACCGCGAAGGCGCTCAGCATTGGTGGCTCTATGGCGGCGGGCCGGATGGCGCGCGAACGGTTCTTTCAGTGATTGCCGGCTCCATGATCACCGTCGCCGGCGTGGTTTTCTCGATTACCATTGTGGTTCTTTCACTGGCTTCCTCCCAGTTTGGACCGCGCCTGATTCGCAATTTCATGAACGTCAGGGCCAATCAGATGGTGCTGGGCACTTTTGTGGCGACTTTCATTTACGGCGTTCTCGTACTTCGCACCGTCAACGCGGTCCTGGATGCGAGGTTCGTACCGGGCCTATCCGTTACGATTGCCGTGGTGATGTCGCTCTTGAGCTTGGGGGTTCTGATTTATTTTATTCATAACGTTTCCGAATCGATCCAGGCGCAGAACATCATCGCCAAGGTGTGCCGCGATTTGGACAAGGCCGTGGAGCGAATTTTTCCGGAAAAAATGGGTCGGGAGGAGAATTTGTCGAATGGCCCCATAAAACGGGACTACGATATTCCAAAAACATGCGATCGTGACGTCTGCCAGGTCAAGGCGGACCGCAGCGGGTATCTGCAAGCCATAGACAACGACGCATTGATACGGATAGCCGTCGAAGAAAACCTTCTCGTCCATCTTGGATACCGGCCGGGCAACTTTATCACCCGGGGCAGTGTCCTGGTGACTGTTTGGCCCGGGGAAAGGGTGGATGAGGGACTTTCAGAGAAAATCAACGCCATCTTCATTTTAGGACCGGAACGAACGCTGGAACAGGATGTGGAATTTGCTATTAGCCAACTGGTTGAAATCGCCGTTCGCGCGCTCTCCCCAGGCATTAACGATCCGATCACCGCCAACACATGCATCGATTGGCTGGGTGTCAGCCTCAGCCAACTGGCCAACCGTAAAATGCCCTCCTCCCACCGATTCGATCAGGAGGGCAGACTGCGGGTCATTTGCAAACCATTTGAGTTTGAGGGAATGGTGGATGCGGCCTTTAACATGATTCGACAAAATTCCCAGTCCGTTGCGGCCGTGTCGATTCATCTGCTGGAAACCATCGCTACCGTTGCGGCTCAGACCTTTAGGAAAGAAGATCGCGCCGCGCTCTCGAGGCATGCCGCCATGGTGGTCCATGGGTGCAAAGAGAGACTCTCAGACGATGACGACCGCAAAGATCTTGAAAGACGCTACGAAGCGGCCCTTGAAATTCTTAATGGGGAGCCCGTGCGCACCGCTTTGAACCCAGACGCCGATTCTCGGCAGCAAAAAACAGCCTGATTTGAAAAGTTAGAATGAAATCCATAAACGCAAAGGACCTTTTTTGTTCTTCTGCCTGTAAAATGGACAGGGTCAGACGCTGGTGCTTCTGTAGCCTGGTTATGATACTCTTTTGGCTCAATCCGTTGTTGGTTTTTTCTGTTGCTGAGACCGAAAATGCTGCCCAACCCACCACACTGCCCGTCGAAGCTGCGTCTGATTCGGCCATCGAAAAGCGTTTGCGCGCGGTGATCGACAACATTGATGATTTTCAAAATGTTAAGATCGATGTCAACGATGGTGTGGTGCGGCTTTCAGGTACGACCCTCCGCAAGGAGGCTACCGAAAAGGTCGCGCAGATGGTCTCACGGTTCGAGGGCGTCATCTACGTTGACAATCAGATACAGGTGGAGACCGACGTCGAGACACGTGTCAAACCGGCTTTGACCAGGGTAAAACAGTATCTTTCAACCGCGGTGCAGAAACTGCCGCTCATCGGGGTGGCGCTGGCGGTGATTATTGTGTTTTGGCTGATGGCGCGCTTCGTGACGCATTGGGACTTGCCCTATCAGCGGCTGGGCCTGAATCGGCTCTTGCGGAATCTGGTTCGCCAATTTCTGCGCAAAGGAATTTTGCTGCTCGGTGTATTGCTTGCCTTCGACATACTGGATTTGACGGCACTGGTCGGAGCGGTGCTCGGAACCGTTGGGGTGGTGGGGCTTGCGATTGGCTTTGCCTTTAAGGATATTGTCGAAAATTACCTCGCAGGGTTGCTGCTCAGTATCCGGCGGCCGTTCGATCTGAATGATCTGGTGTTGATCGAATCGCACGAAGGCCGGGTGATTCGCCTTACACCCAGCGAGTTGATTTTGATGACCCTGGAAGGCAATCATGTGAGAATTCCGAACGCAACTGTTTTCAAGAGCTTCATCTACAATTACAGCATCAATCCCCGCCGCCGATTCGATTTCGAAGTCGGCGTTGGGGTAAATGAGGATTTGGTTGGTGTACGGGAGTGCGGATGCGGCGTCATGCGTAAAATGGAAGGTGTAATGGCGGAACCTGCTCCGTTTATGATCGTCGAGAAACTCGGCGACTTTAACGTTCTGGTCCGTTTTTTCGGCTGGATAGACCAGCGGAAGACCGACTTTGCAAAGGTAAGAGGTGAAGCGATTCGACGGGTAAAATTGGCTTTGGACGAAGCCGGGGTAAACATGCCGGAGCCAATTCAGACCATTCGATTGGAACGAGGCCGGCCGACACAGCCCGAAACAACGGCAACACCCGGTTTACGTGCTGAAGGTCCTGAGGGGCGGGAGAAAATAACCGTGGATCTCTCTCCGGACACCCAATTGGACGATCAGATCAAGGAAGATCTCTCTGCCACGCATGAACCCAACCTGCTTACCGAATCATGAGTCCGCGGCCAGTTACGCCACCCCGATTTCGACAGAAACGACCTCACGAGCCATCGGAAATGCTATTACGGCTCGTCCATCATGCCGGTGGAGGTTCTGAAGGAGATGCCCGGGCGGCTTCCGGGCGTTCGGATCTACAACTATTACGGCCAGATCGAATTAGCCCCTTTCCATACCATACTGAAGGTTGAGGACGCCCTTCGCAAGCTGGGCTCCGCCGGCATGGGCGGGCTCAACATGGAACCAGGATAGAAGACGCAATGGGTCAACCCATCGACGAGATCAGGGTGCCCGGGGAAATCTGCGGTCGGGATCCGCATGCCATGATCATGTACTTCAAGGATCCGGAGAAAACCGAGCGGCTATAAGGGTGGCTGGTTTCATTCCGGGGACATCGGTGTGCTCGACGAAGATCGCTACATTTCGATGGCGGACCGAGTTGCCACAAACGGCAAGGAATCGGGTCCTGAATGGCACAGATCACCGTGTTCAAGTTGACATCGCCCTTGAGGCAGCAGGATTCTCGTTGTTTTTTGGTCCGTAATTTTGCTTTCGGCAATTTCCTTCGAGGCTGGCTGTGATGTTTTCTATGTTGCTGATGGCAACAGTCATTATATCCATTCTATCGCTGCTGCCGTTATGGCGCCACGAAGCTTGGTGGGTGCGTTCCCTGGACTTTCCGCGCTTGCAGCTTTTAGTGGTCTCTTTGGCCCTGCTTTTTATGGACTCGGTGTTCCTCGATCTATCGTATCCCTCAACGTGGGGACTTCTCGTTATCACTTTGCTGTGTTTCGCCCTTCATGCATGGTGGATTGCACCGTACACGCGATTGTTTCCGGTGGAGGTGAAGTCCGCGATTAGTGCGGATAACCAACGGATGCTCCGGATTATGACTGCCAACGTCCTGACCCCGAATCGGAATGCAAAGGCTCTGCTTGAACTGGTGCGCGAGAACTCTCCGGACATACTGGTCACGCTGGAATCCGACGCATGGTGGCAGGCAAGATTGGATGCGCTGGAACCAGACTATCCCTACACGATAAAGGCCCCACTCGACAACCTGTATGGGATGCACGTGTATTCAAGACTCCCGCTGGCGGACAGTCAAATCGACTACCTCGTGGAGCCCGACATACCGTCAATGCACACTTTGGTGAGCCTGCCGTCAGGACACAAGATTCACATTCATTTCATGCATCCGGCACCACCCAGTCCAACAGAAAGAGAAGAATCTTCGGAGCGCGATGCAGAATTAATAATCGTGGCCAAAAGTGTTGCCGAAACTGATGCACCGGTTATCGTGACTGGAGATCTGAACGATGTGGCCTGGTCCGGGACAACCCGATTATTCAGGAAGGTGAGTGGGTTGCTCGACCCCCGTGTGGGTCGTGGCATGTTCAATACCTTTCATGCAAGCTACTGGTTTATGCGTTGGCCGCTGGACCACCTGTTTCACAGCGATCACTTCACCCTGTCCTGCATACGACGGCTGCGAGGCTTCGGTTCAGATCATTTCGCCCTTTTGACCGAACTGGTATTTGAAGGCGGGCGCGACATTCAGCAGAGCGGCCTTAAAGCCGACGCGGATGATTTAGCCTGGGCAAAATTAAAGGCTGAGGAACAAGGTGTGAGCAAAAGCGAAGTTCCCCGGCCCGGGAATACACAGAATAGTGGAAGCCGAATTGAAAGGTAGCTGGCTGAGAAGTGATCCTGTACCGTCAAACATTTTCTACCCCTCGTAACCCGAGGTGAAACCGTGTTCAACTCTTTTGATCATGCTGTTGAGAATCAATTGGAGGCAGTATCATGAAATTTTAAGCGTGAGAGATCTAATAACAAAAGCGTCACAAATGTGGAAGGATCTGCTGGGCCAAAAGGAAATGATCGTTATCAGTAACGGAAGACCGATTGCCCTCCTTCATCCAGGGAGGGTATAATTATATTTTCTACCCCGGAATTTCTTGATTTTTTTAGATAACAAAAGTGGAACACAGAACAAGGCGCCTAACTCAGGCGGCTTGTATAATCCCCAAATATTTGCCATTCATAGTCGGAGCGTCTTTATGGTAATCAGAGAGGAGATCGAGATCAACGCACCGCTGAATGTGGTCTGGCGTATCTTTTCCCAAATGGAGGACTGGGACAGCTGGAACACGGCCTGCCGCAGCTGCTGCATCACCGCCGGAGACGCGTCTCTGTCGGCCGGAACCTGCTTTTCCTTTGTCATTCGCCCCCTGGTGTTTCCTCTGAAGGTTCACCCCAAAATCGTTAAATGCGACCCGGGCCGCGAAGTCGTCTGGGAGGGGGGCAAATTGGGAATCAACGCCTCGCACACCTGGCGATTTCACGAAGAAGGCGGAAAAGTCACGCTGCTGAGCGTCGAAAGCTTTAAAGGCCCAATGGTGTGGGTGGGGCATCTGTTAAAGGTGCCGGAGCGCCTGCACCGCTTGACGCTGGAATTTCTGCAGACATTGAAAAGTGCTGCGGAAGCTTGCGGCGGTTGACCGATGACGTGAAATTTCGATGAACGTGAGGAATCTGGTTGATGCCCGGAGTTGGACCGCTGGCGTATTCGTGGCCATTCGAGACCGTAGATTGTTCGCAATTTTAGCGGCCGGAGGATTCACTTTGGAGGATGTAGACACAATAGGCCAAAATAAAAAAGGCCGGCGAACCCGGCCATGATTTTTGTGGCTCCCCTTGGTGGACTCACTTCGCGACCAGTTTACCAGACCCACAAAAGCGGTGTTAGATACCATTTTTGTTTTACAAGGACAAATAAAGGATGGGTTCTTGGTGGCCGAGTGAGCAAAATCAGTCTAAATTATTGAATCTCCTGTCAACTTAACCGACCTCAATCATGTTTACCTGAAACACAATATTCTTTCAGCATAATACACGATTATAAGTAAATCCGAAGTGGAAAAGCATAGCAGAATACTACACTTCCCTCATTCCTGCCAGATATTCACCTCTTGTCATTGGTTGTCACTGACC
>JARROL010000022.1:0-15187 GCA_037383965.1 Desulfobacterales bacterium
CTGGTCGAATTCCTGACGGTCCACGGGGAAATCTCAACCCCTCAGTTCAAGGAGATGACCGCCGCCTCCCGCAAGTACGTCATTCCGTTGATCGAATTCTTCGATGCCCAGAATTTTACAATCCGCATCGGCGACATCCGCAAACTGCGCAAGAGCACTTAGGATCACGGTAAGAAATTATTCAACAAGATTGCGCCGAATTTGGGTTCGTCTACAAGGCACATCCAGCGGCACATATCGAGATACGTGTCGGTGGATGTAAAGCAGTAGACGGGCCAAAAGACACGCAAGGTGTGGCATTATTTTTTTCTGGAACCCTTAGATTAACGACGTTATATCAGGCGATACAGTCGACAAAAGCAGCCGCTATGGCGTCGAGAAGCAGCATGCCGCGCGGCGTCAAGCGGCAGTGTCCATCGGTTGTCGTCAGCAATCCCTCTTTTTCGAAAGCCGCCGACTTGGCACCGAAATGCTCCATGAAACCGATCCCGAACCGGTCGTTAAAAGCGGACATGTCGATCCCGTCTATGAGGCGCAGACCGAGGTATACCGCTTCAGTCATCATCATTTTTCGGGTCAGGGTTTCGCTTGCCTCGATCGGCAATCGACCGTTATCCAGTTGCCTGATGTAATAGTCTACATCCGCACAATTCCAAAATCGTTTGGGCTCGACGAACGAATGGGCCGAAGGACCCAACCCGAGGTAGGGTAAAAAAGACCAGTACTTGTAGTTGTGGCGCGAGCGTCGATCGCTGGACCGGGCAAAGTTGGCGGTCTCATACTGCTCGAAGCCCCCTCTTCCCAACACCGCGAGCGCCTGAAGGTACAGCTCTGCAACCCGGTCCTCATCGACAGCCAGGAATTTTCCGCGCCTCAGGTCACCTTCCAGGGTGGTGCCGGGTTCGTAAGTGAGACTGTAACAGGAAAGATGTGAGAGGTTGCAGTCAAGTGCCCTTAGCAGGTCGAGCTTCCAGGTGTCCGGCGTCTGACCGGGAATGCCGTATATGAGGTCGATGCCGATATTCTCGAAGCCGGCCGCGTGCGACCATGCCAGAACCCTCTCGGCCTCGATTGCGCTATGGATTCGCCCCAGAATCGACAGGTTCCGGTCCTGGAAGGACTGGACCCCGACGTTGAGTCGATTGGCACCTGCCTGGCGAAGCCGTTGCAATGAATCGAAGTCGACCGTTCCTGGATTGACCTCGACTGTAACCTCGGTATCCGGCACAAAAGGAAAAACCCGGAGGGCCGCAGTAATGATGTCTTCTACTGCGCCAACCCCTAATGCGGACGGCGTGCCACCGCCAAGATAAAGCGTGTCGAAGGTCAGGGCGTGTTGCGAGGCTGCGGCAAGCCGCATCTCCTTCTGCAAGCCTTTCAGAAAGTCGGGTTGTAGAGAAGGATCGGTGACGGAGAAAAAATCACAGTACTTGCATTTTTTTCGACAAAAGGGAACGTGAATGTAAAGGCCCGCCGCACCGGCCGTCTTACGGCTTAACATCTTTATGTTTTCCATCCACCCAGAAGGTGCATGTGCAGATGAAAAATTCGCTGGCCGCCACCCCACTCCACGTTGAACAGCAGTTTGTATCCGGAAGCGTCTATTTCCCGCTTTCTGGCCACATCACGTCCTACCGCCAGCATATGCGCTACAAGGCCTTGGTCCGCATCGGTCATGTCGTTGATGCTGCGGATGTGCCGACGCGGTACGATCAGATCGTGTACCGGGGCATGGGGGTTGATATCTTTGAAAACAACCAGTTGATCATCCTCGAAGTCAAGACGGGTATCGGTCTTGCCGTTAACGATGTTGCAGAAGATGCACTCTGTTTCCATGACCTTCCTCCGGGGCAAACGATTTGATTGTTCGTTTACGTCGCTTTTCCCGCCCCAACCAACCGGCAGCCGGCGATGTGCAGTCTTGTAGCCGGAACTTCGGCGTTTTGTCAACCGGATGACTGCCGTGCGGGTTACCGGCCGGATGTCCCCTCTGCAACGCCCGCATCGGCCAAAGGATGGATATTCCACTGCCCCATCAAGGTGGGTGCCGCCAGCGCGTGCCGCAGCTCTTTCAGAAAGCGGGACCGCGGGATTTCGCAGGCACCAAAGCGCTTCAGGTGGGCCGTGGTCACCTGGCAATCGATGAAGTCGAAGGACAGTGTCTCGAGGTAACGCACAAGGGCGACCAGGGCTATGCTGGAGGCGTTGTCGACCCGTGAAAACATCGATTCTCCAAAAAAACACCGCCCCAGAGAAACGCCGTACAGCCCGCCGACCAGCCGTCCGTCCTTCCATGTTTCCACCGAGTGGGCATAGCCGGAAAGGTGCAGACGGCAATAGGCATCGTGAATGTCGTCTACAATCCAGGTCCCCTCGCGATTCTGCAAGCGCGTCTGGGCGCAGGCGGTGATCACCTCCTCGAAGGCCCTGTCTATTGTGACTGTAAACACCTTTTTATTTAAAATCTTTTTCAGGGTTCTGGAAACGTGAAGCGTGCTCGGATAGAGGATGAGCCGCGGGTCGGGCGACCACCAAAGGATCGGCTCGTCCTCAGAGTACCACGGAAAGATCCCCGTACGGTAGGCGCACAGCAGGCGCTCTTGGCTCAAGTCACCGCCAACGGCCAGCAGGCCTTCTGGGGTTGCGAAGTGGGGTGGGGGAAAGGCGACTTTATCGGAAAGAAGAAATACCGGCATAACGACGCTTGGGGCTCACGAAAATCAGGTTCTCGATTTCGGACGTTTTTGAGTGAGCCCTTTGTTCGCGGTGCTTCAGCCAGGGTTCGGTGAATCTGGTTTCAGGCCTGCGAACAGCCCGCCGGCCCCTACACTCGGATTGTCGGTTCCCGCTAACGCCATCAGCGGATTCGATCATGCAAATTCAAGCTGGTCGTCCTTGAGATCGACAGTGATGACCCCGCCTTTGGTCAACCGTCCAAACAGAATCTCATCGGAGAGCCGGTCCTTGATATCGGTCTGAATCAGGCGGCCCAAGGGACGAGCGCCGTATGACGGATCATGACCTTTCTTCGCCAGCCACGTGCGGACCTCCGGCGTGATGGTCAGGAACACTTTGCGGGCAGACAGCTGATCGTTCAGTTCACTGATGAATTTATCGACGATCATCTCCATGATGTCGATGGTCAAGGAGTGGAAGGAGATAGTGGCATCCAGACGGTTTCTGAACTCCGGGCTGAAAAAGCCTTCGATCGCCTTTTGCCCCTTGTGTTCGGCATCCTTGTGGCCGTCGCCGAATCCGATGGAGCGGTTGCTCATTTCACGCGAACCGGCATTGGAGGTCATAATGAGGATGACGTTCCGGAAATCGGCTTTTTTGCCGTTGTTGTCGGTCAAGGTCGCGTGGTCCATTACCTGCAGCAGGATATTGAACAGATCCGGGTGAGCCTTTTCGATCTCATCGAGCAGCAGAACGCTGTAAGGGTGTTTTCGGATCCCGTCGGTCAGCAGACCGCCCTGGTCAAAACCGATGTATCCCGGAGGGGCACCGATCAGGCGTGCCACTGTGTGCTTTTCCATGTACTCGCTCATGTCGAAACGCAGGAACTCGACACCCAGGATGCGGGACAACTGCCGCGACACCTCGGTCTTGCCGACACCGGTCGGACCGGTGAAAAGAAAGGAGCCGACCGGTTTTCCCGGGGCGCCCAGACCTGCTCGCGTCCGTTTGATGGCCGTCACTAAAGATTGGATCGCTTCGTCCTGGCCGAAAACGACCGCTTTAAGTTCCTTGTCGAGGTTCTCGAGCTTGATCCGGTCCGAGGTCGAAACGCTGCGGGTGGGGATGCGCGCCATTTTGGCGATAATTTTTTCGATGTCCGCCGGATTGATGTTTTTGCGGCGCGAAGAACCGGTAAGACGGATGAAGGCCCCGGCTTCGTCGATAACGTCTATGGCTTTATCCGGTAAATAACGGTCGTTCAGAAATTTCGCGCTCAACTCCGCAGCCGACTTCAACGCCGAATCGGTGTACACGATGCCGTGATGTTCTTCGTAGCGGGACTTGAGGCCTTTAAGGATCTGTATCGTTTCCTTGATCGGCGGTTCGGTTATTTCGATTTTTTCGAAACGGCGCGACAGGGCACGGTCCTTTTCGAAATGATTTTTGTACTCTTCATAGGTGGTCGAACCGATACAGCGGATGTCGCCGGTGGCCAGTACCGGTTTCAAAATGTTGGACGCATCCATGGACCCGCTGCTGGTCGCCCCGGCGCCCACTATAGTGTGGATTTCGTCGATAAACAGAATCGCATTGGGCATCCGCTGCAGCGCCTGGATGACGCCCTTGAGGCGCTGCTCGAAATCGCCTCGAAATTTGGTGCCCGCCAGCATACCGCCCAGATCGAGGGAGAAAATCCGCACGTCCTTGAGGATTTCGGGTACCTCGCCTGAATTGATTTTCTGTGCCAGACCCTCTGCCATCGCCGTTTTGCCCACACCGGGGTCCCCAACGAAGACCGGATTGTTTTTGCGCCTGCGACAAAGGACCTGCATGGTGCGTTCGGTCTCGATCTCACGGCCGATCAGTGGGTCCAGCTTCCCATCAGCGGCCATTTTGACCAAGTCTACCGTAAACATCGAAAGCGGATCCCCCTTTTTCGACTTGTCGCGCCGATCGGTGGGTGCGAAACCCTCCTGCTCGGCATCGTATGGGGACTTCGACACATCGTGGGAAATAAAATTCAACACATCCAGGCGGGTAATGCCTTCGTGCTGAAGTATGAAGGCAGCATGGGAATCTTTTTCAAGAAAAATGGAGGCCAGGATGTCGCTGACTTCAACCTCCTGCTTTTCGGCCGATCTGACGTGATTGACCGCTCTTTGGATCACCCTCTGAAAGGCAATGGTTTGTTGAAGCACATATTCGGTGCCGTCGGCAACCCGTTCCAGTTTTTCGTTGAAAAATTCCTCCAGGGCCCTGTTCATGTTCTCAATGTTGCCGCCACAGTTTTCGATTATTTCGATGCCGACGCTGTCGTACAGAATGGCGAAGAGGATGTGTTCGACACACACATACTCGTGGCGCCGCTTTTTCGCTTCCCGCACGGCTAGGCCCAAAGTTACGCTGAGTTCCTTGCTTATCATCTTTTATTCTCTCTCCATGGTGCTTTTGAGCGGAAAACCATGTTCCCTCGCCAGGGCATGAACGGTATCCACTTTGGTTTCTGCAACTTCAAAGGAAAAAACGCCGCAAAGTCCGGCGCCCGCATGATGGACATTGAGCATGATTCGTGTAGCCTCTTCCGTCGACTTATTGAAGACAGATCTGAGGACTTCCACGACAAAATCCATCGTCGTGTAATCGTCATTGAGGAGCAACACCCGATACAAAGGCGGTTCAGTAAGTTCCGTTTCCGTTTCTGAAGCGATGTCCCCTTCGAATTCAGGATTGTACTCGCTCATGTCTATTGCCTGTAACAATACGTATTACCCCGGGAGACGAACGGCCATCGGAAAGGGTTTTTATGCGGAAAGCCAGATATCGGTAATGCGCCGCGCGGTGAAAGTTGCTGAACCGTTCGATGATGCCGTTTAAATCTGGGGTACCGATAGACTGTTGGTACTGAACTCTCAGTTCACAAACCCTGGAAAGACAAGCCCCGGGATAATCATCATTGAATCCGGCTTTGCCCCGAAACTGGCGCAAATCCCCAACGCCTTTGCACCATTAATTTTCAATATAAGCACTTGATTTGAATCTTGTAAAGGGTTGCGCTCAAAAACCTTGTCTTTATCCGGAAAGACACCCGAATATATTTATGATACCAAAATCAAGGCGGGGAGTCCACCGGCAATTCTTTACGCAAACAGCCGCCGACAGCCGCTGTACGCTGAAGGCCACCCTGCAATTACTGCCCTCGACCGATCCCTATCTACCGCAGCATTTTTTGTATTTCTTGCCGCTGCCGCAGGGGCAAGGAGCATTGCGACCGATTTTTTTATCGGCCCGTTTTACCGGTTTCTTTTTTTGCGGTTCGCCTGACCCCGAATAGGTCAGCTGTTGTTCCCGTGGCCTTTGAATCTCTTTCATTTTCTGGGGTTCGGCAAGCTGAATCCGGAAAAGGATCCCGAGAGTTTCTTCTTTTATTCTCGCGATCATCTCCTGAAACATCTCGAACCCCTCTTTCTTGTAAACCAGCAGCGGATTCTGCTGGGCATAACCCCGCAGACCGATCCCCTCCTTGAGGTGGTCCATGGACAGCAGATGATCCTTCCAGAGATTGTCCACGTTCTGGAGCATGACGATGCGCTCGAGTTGGCGAAAATCCTCCGACCCTATGGCTTTTTCCTTTTCCTCATAGATTCCGACGGCTTCGTCGTTGATCAACTGGGCCAGACCCTCCTGGGTGAGCCCATCGAGTGTATCGCCCTCTAAGGTTGGCAAGCGGAAGTTGAACTGTTTGAACACGGCTTCGTTGAGACCTTTGAAATCCCACTCCTCGGCCGGTGCCCGTTCGTCGGCAAAAGCGCCGGCAATCTCCTCCGACTTTTCCTCGATGATTTCCAGGATGGATGACTTCAGGTCTTTTCCGAAGAGCGCCTCGCGCCGCTGGCGGTAAATCACCTCGCGCTGCTGGTTCATGACATCATCGTATTCCAGCAACTGTTTGCGGATTTCGAAGTTGTGGCCCTCCACCTTCGATTGGGCGTTTTCGATCGCCCTGCTGATCAGGCCGTGTTCGATCGGCTCGCCTTCCTGCATGCCGAGCCGGTTCATGATGCCGGTGATCCGCTCACCACCGAAAATTCGCAGCAGGTCGTCTTCCAGTGAAAGATAAAACCGTGAAGAGCCGGGATCACCCTGGCGACCGGAACGCCCTCGAAGCTGATTGTCGATCCGGCGGCTCTCATGTCTTTCCGTGCCGAGGATGTGCAAACCACCCAGTTCCGTCACTCCCTCGCCGAGAACGATGTCGGTGCCGCGCCCGGCCATGTTGGTGGATATGGTGACCGCCCCCTTCTGACCGGCCATGGCGATGATCTCGGCCTCCTTTTCGTGAATCTTGGCATTGAGCACCGTGTGCTTGATGCCTCTCTTCTTCAAGCTGTCACTGACCTGCTCGGACACATCGATCGAAATGGTGCCCACCAAAACGGGCTGTCCCTTGCGATGAAGTTCGACGATTTCGTCGATGGCGGCATTGTACTTCTCACGGCGCGTCTTGTAGATGACGTCCGAGAAGTCCGTGCGAATCATCGGCTTGTCGGTCGGAATGACCATGACCTCCAGAGAGTAAATCTTTTTGAATTCGACCGCCTCGGTGTCGGCGGTACCAGTCATGCCGGCCAGTTTGTCGTACATTCGAAAGTAGTTCTGGAAGGTCACCGTGGCGAGCGTCTGGTTTTCGTTTTCGATCTTGACGCCTTCCTTGGCCTCTAATGCCTGATGCAGCCCCTCGCTGTAACGCCGTCCCGGCATGAGTCGACCGGTGAACTCGTCGACGATGATCACCTCGCCGTTTTTGACAATGTAGTCGACATCGCGCTTGAACAGGGTGTGGGCCTTGAGCCCTTGGTTGACATGGTGCAGCAGTTCGATGTGCTTGGGGTCGTAGATGTTGTCGACTTGCAGCAATTTCTCGGCACGGGCCACCCCCTCCTCCGTCAGAACGACGGTGCGGGCCTTTTCGTCGATCGAGTAGTCGCTCTCCTTTTTGAGGCGCGGGATGATGTTGTTGACCTGGTAGTACAAATCGGTCGACCGTTCGGCCGGCCCGGAAATGATCAACGGCGTTCGGGCTTCATCGATCAGGATGCTGTCGACTTCGTCCACGATAGCGTAGTGAAGTTCTCTTTGCACCAGGCTCTGGCGATCGAACTTCATGTTGTCCCGCAGGTAGTCGAAACCAAACTCGTTGTTGGTGCCGTAAGTGATGTCCGCCTCATAGGCCTTTTTTCGCTCGGCATCATCCAGGCCGTGAACGATGGTCCCGACCGTCAGGTCCAGAAATGTATAGATGGTTCCCATCCACCGGGTATCGCGGCCGGCCAGATAGTCGTTGACCGTAATGATGTGAACACCCTTGCCGGTCAGGGCGTTCAGATAGGCCGGCAGGGTCGCCACCAGCGTTTTCCCCTCACCGGTCTTCATTTCGGCGATCTTGCCCTGATGTAAAACGATGCCGCCGAGCAACTGCACATCGAAGTGGCGCATGTTGAGCGTACGCCGCGACGCCTCCCTGACCACAGCAAAGGCCTCCGGCAACAGGTCATCCAGCGGTTCGCCGTTATTCAGGCGTTCTTTGAATTTGGCGGTATGACCCTTTAACCGGTCGTCGCTCATCACCTTCAGATCGGTCTCGAGGGCATTGATCTGTTCTATGATCGGATGGAGCTTCTTTAACTCCCGCTCGTTTTTGCTGCCGAAAACTTTGGTAAGAAAACTTGAAAGCATGATGGCTTAAACCTCCCGGGAAAAAAGACAAACGTCAAAGCTGACCGAAGGGGGTGATTATAGCACATGGACCTGTGGTCTCAACCTTAAAACGTCAATTCATCAGGATCCCGGGGGCGAAATCGCCGGGGGCCGGCGAAAGGCACTGCTATAGGCATAAAAGGAGAAGGCCCGATTGGGCCGCCGCTCTGCCGGTGGCAGAGGCTATCGGACATCGATCAGGAGCTGCTGTTGTCGTGTCGTTTGGAATTATCTTGGGCGGGTGGGCACGCTCTGAAATCTGAAACCCAGAGACACCACTAACGATGAACATTGTCATGTCTCCAAACTTGAAATATCGAGCAGCGGTCGACAATGGATTAGACAAATTATGTTGGGAGAGACATAAAAGACAGGCCGACACCACTGCTTTTATGGTGGTGCCTGCCCTCTGATCCTTAACCGGAGAAATGAGGATGCGGGATTAGTTGAGGATGTACTTGTTCGGGTTGACCGGGATTCCATTCAGGTGGACTTCATAGTGCACATGCGGTCCCGTGCTTCTGCCGGTGTTGCCCATCAAACCGATCGTGTCGCCCCTCTTGACCGGCGTACCGCGCTTGATCATCACTTTTTCGAGGTGGCCGTAACGGGTCACCATACCGTGGCCGTGGTCGACCACGACTGCATTGCCCAGAAGTCCTTTAGGTCCGGCAAAGGCAACCATCCCATCGGCAGTGGCGACAATAGGGGTTCCCTTGCGATTGGCGATGTCAAAGCCTTTGTGAAATTCCCGGCGCCCGGTAAAAGGGGATATCCGGTAACCAAAACTGGAGGTCGTCCATCCCGGACAGGGTCGCACGGCCGGGGTTGAGGCCAGCAGGTTCTGCTGTTCCTGAAGACGTTTCAGCAAAGTATCAAAATTCTGGTCCTGATTGTGGGTGGCGAGGTGCAGCTGACCGACTTGTTCGTGCATTTCCCTTAAGAGGCTGTTGTGTTTTTGTGTCAACGGGATTTGGGTGTCGAGGTCCTCGGGGATCGAGCCACCGATGCCAAACAGGTTGTCCTGTTCTTCAGGACTTTCGATGTTGGCAATAATGCGGATTTTTTTCTCAAAATCGTTGAGTGCGACCAGTTTGGTCTTAAGGGTCGAAATTTCTTCAGCAAATTCCTGAATTTGCTCGCGCTGGCGCATGATTTCGTCGGTCTGGTTGGCAAGCTGAAAAGTGGTATCAATCGCGGTAACGGCTGATATTTTCAGACGATAATAATCGTAACCCAGAGCGGTGGCGGCAATCAGGCAGCCGGCAATGAACACCCTTAGAAAAATGGCAGAAATCGTGAACTGCTTGGCTGAAGCTCCGGAATTACTCAGGACAACCAGGGAAATTTTTATTCGCATGGCGATTATTACCTATAGTAAAGACACTATATTATCTTGCTATCCGTGAATTCCAGGTGACGCTAACCTCGCAGCCCGCATTATCGGGCATCCCACTTCAAATGTTTGGTGAACCGTTTAATCCGTTGTTTCCTGTTAGTAGTATCGGCCATCGACAACCGTTGCTTTAATAAAAAAACGCCTTTGGGCCAAAGACCCAAAGGCGCATGACAACTGACTTTGGCAACCTGGCAATCTTGGCCTCACGGCTTTAGACCCATGGTTTTGCGTCGCCGCCTTTCGGTGACTTTGCCCTTGCATTTTTTGATTATCTAAATTCTACCCTAAACCTCGCTGCCTGTCAAGAAGATTGTCAGAAGTGAACTCGAAAAGCCTTGCCATTCACAGGCGCGCACGCATCGGGACCTGTAGACCGCGTTCAACAAATGTTTCCGGTGTAATTGGTTTGCACGTCATGGGGAAGGCCGGTCGCCTCCCCCCTTGAACTGTCATTCTGTCTTCAGGCAATTCCCAGTCGGAATTTGAGGGATTTGAGGGTATTTTGCATGAGCATGGTAATGGTCATCGGTCCGACACCACCCGGAACCGGCGTGATCCAACCGGCAATCTCCTTGGCCGCATCGAAGTCGACATCACCCTTCAGGATCGCAATTTTTTTGCCGGTTTTCTCGCTGACCTTTTCGCCCACGCGGTTGACGCCGACGTCGATAACGCAAGCCCCCGGCTTGATCCACTCCGGTTTCACCAGGCCGGGAACACCGGCGGCCACGATCAGAATGTCGGCCCGCTTACAATGCGCGGCGAGATCCTTTGTGCGGGTGTGAACCACGGTAACCGTCGAATTGGCGCCGGGACCCTTCTGCACCATCATGTTGGCGATCGGTTTGCCGACGATGTTGGAACGTCCGACCACCACGACCTCGGCGCCGCTGGTTTCCACGCCGGCGCGGACGATCATTTCCTGGATACCGGCCGGTGTGCACGGTGGAAACTTGACCTCGCTGCCGCCGATCATCAGGCGCCCCACGTTGACCGGATGGAAACCGTCAACGTCCTTATCCGGATCGATGGCATTGAGGACTATTTTTTCGTTGATGTGTTTGGGGAGCGGCAGCTGGACGAGAATGCCGTTGATCGAATCATCCTTGTTGTACTTGTCGATCAACGCCAGCAGGTCCGCTTCGGAAATATCCGGTGGTTGGCTGTCCTGGATCTCCTTGAAGCCGACGCGATGAGCGGTCTTGATCTTGAGCGTCACATAAGAGATGGAGGCCGGATTTTCTCCCACGAGAATCGTGACAAGCCCGGGAACCACGCCGTGCTTTGCTTTGATTTGGGCAACCTCTGCCGTGATTTCCTCCAGGATTTCTTCTCGGATTTCCGTGCCTTTGATGAGCTTTGCCGACATCGTCAACCTCCTTTTTAAGTGTGTTTCCAATTAAGCGGGCGGGACCTTATGATTTTCGGTCTCTCCTATTTCAATACACGACCGATGTCAAGAACCTCCTGGCGCCTTTGCCGAAAATGGAAGAGGGATGTCAAACAAGTTCCGACCGCAATGACCACTTTAAGTAAGAAGATAGAATCAGACTCGCAAATAGAAACTTGAAGCTCGAAACTCGGAACCTGGAACCAGTGGCTGTTTAAGGCCCGTGAGCGTTTCACTTTCCTGCCGACGGCGGCAGCTGAACGATCCCGACACTTACAACGGATATGGAATCTGCATCAATCCAGCCGTTTCAGGAAAGCCAAGCATGACGTTCATGTTCTGAACCGCCTGGCCGGCCGCTCCCTTGACCAGGTTGTCTATGACCGACAAGAGAATCAGGCGGTTGTTGCGACCGTCGTGGACAAAGCCGATGTCACAAAAGTTCGTCCCGCGCACGTTGAGGGTGTCCGGCGGTCGGCCGTCGGCACAAAGACGCACAAAAGGCCGTTTGCGGTAAAATTCTTTCAGACAGCCATCGATGTCCCCGCTCTCGACGCCTGCGACCGGGTTGGCGTAGATGGTTGTCTGCATGCCGCGTGACATCGGCACGAGATGCGGTACAAACGTCAGCGTCACCGCCTGGCCGGCCTCCCGGCCGAGAACCTCCTCCATTTCGGGGGTGTGCCGGTGACCGCCAACTTTGTAAGCTTTGAACGATTCGCTCACCGCGCAATAAAGTGTGGTCAGAGACGGTGAGCGTCCGGCACCGCTTACACCGGACTTGGCGTCTGCAATAAGGGTTCTCAGATCCAGCAGCCCATCCCGAACAAGCGGCACGAGCGGCAGCAGGACGCTGGTGGGATAACAGCCGGGATTTCCCACGAGGGCAGCCGTCCGAATCTCGTCCCGATAAATTTCGGTTAAGCCGTAAACACTTCTGGACAAAAGGTCTTTGGCCGTGTGGGGTTGATAGTGCGCCTCGTATCGCGCGGCATCCCGAAACCTGAAATCGGCCGAGAGGTCGAGCACGCGCTTGCCCTGGTCGATGAGCCCGGGTACGATGTCCATCGGCAGCTCGTGGGGCAGAGCCGTGAAAACCACATCCGCCTGTTCACAGACCCGACGACTGTCGAAGGCCTCGCACATCAATTGCACGACTCCGGACAGGGCCGGATAGACGCTGTCAAATCTCTGGCCGGCATATTTTCGGGATGTCAGAACGGTCAACTCGATGTGCGGGTGACCGGCAAGCAAGCGCACCAGCTCGGCGCCCGCATATCCCGTCGCACCCACCACAGCCACTCGGTGCATTTCTCCTCCTCTGGGTCGCCCAGAATCCTCTTCCGGTCGATACACACAGAATCGAACCGGCTTATTTTACAATAATTGCCCATTTCCGGATCGTCATCTGATCCGTGCTTAAACCGTAAATGCACCCCTACCTAACAGAGATGAAAATCGATTGCAAGGCGGTAGAACAGCCTGAATACGGGTGCCCCGGCGGTGTTTCTTTCGAACCGTTGAGCCCAATGAAAAAAGCCCATGATTTTTTTAAAATCGGCCACTTGACAGGTTATAGAGGGTGCTTACCATTTACTCGTCAATATTTTCATAACTAACTAATTTAATATTAAAATTTAATCAGGAGGCGTGGAGAGAAATGAACATCAAACCGATGAATGACAGAGTGCTGGTTCTCAGGGTCGAAGAAGAGCAGAAAACAGCCGGCGGCATCATCATACCGGATACCGCCAAGGAAAAACCGCAGGAAGGCAAGGTGATCGCTGTCGGTTCCGGCAAGGTCGGCGATGACGGCAAGCGCGTGGCGCCGGAGGTCAAGGTGGGCGACCGGATCCTGTTCTCGAAATATGCCGGTACGGATATAAAGGTCGACGGCGTCGAGCATGTGTTTATGAGAGAAGACGACATCCTGGGCGTCTTGGAATAATTCGATACATCAAATGGAGGGTAAGAAAAATGCCGGCGAAAATGATTACTTTTGGGTCTTCGGCCAGAGAGCGTATGCTGAAGGGTGTCAACACCCTGGCAGATGCCGTTAAGGTGACGCTCGGCCCCAGGGGGCGAAATGTGGTCCTCGAAAAATCTTTCGGTTCTCCCACGATCACGAAGGACGGCGTCACCGTGGCCAAGGAAATCGACCTGATAGATAAATTTGAAAACATGGGCGCTCATATGGTCAGGGAAGTCGCCAGTAAAACCAGCGATGTGGCCGGTGACGGCACGACAACCGCAACGGTGATAGCCCAGGCAATTTACAGTGAAGGTCAGAAATTGGTGGCGGCCGGTGCCAACCCGATGGCACTCAAAAGGGGCATCGACCGGGGTGTGGCCGCCGTTGTAGAGGCGCTTAAAAAACAGTCCAAACCGACCAAAGACAAAAGCGAAATCAAGCAGGTCGGTTCGATTTCCGCCAACAACGATCAAATGATCGGCAATCTGATTTCCGAAGCCATGGAAAAAGTCGGCAAGGAAGGCGTCATTACGGTGGAGGAAGCCAAATCCATGGAGACGAGCCTCGAGGTGGTGGAAGGGATGCAGTTTGACCGCGGGTACATTTCACCTTACTTCGTCACCCAACCCGAGAAAATGACCGTTACCCTGACCGACGCTTACGTCCTGTTGAACGAAAAGAAAATCAGCAACATGAAAGATTTGGTCCCCCTGCTGGAATCGGTTGCGCGCGAGGGCAAACCGCTGCTGATCATCGCCGAGGACATCGAGGGTGAAGCCTTGGCCACGCTGATCGTCAACCGTCTGCGCGGCACCCTTCAGGTGGCGGCCGTCAAAGCCCCGGGCTTCGGCGACCGGCGCAAGGCCATGCTGGAGGACATTGCGGTTCTCACCGGCGGGCAGGTCATTTCCGAAGAGATGGGCGTCAAACTCGAGACCGTCACCACCGCCGATCTCGGTCGCTGCAAGACGGTCAAGATCGACAAGGAAAATACCACCATCGTCGACGGCGCCGGCAAACGTGCCGCCATCGAAGGCCGTATCAAGCAGATCCGGGCCCAGATCGAAGAAACCACTTCGGATTACGACCGCGAAAAGCTTCAGGAACGCCTGGCAAAACTGGTCGGCGGCGTGGCCGTGCTTCACATCGGAGCCGCCACCGAAACCGAAATGAAGGAGAAGAAGGCGCGGGTGGAAGACGCCTTGAATGCCACCCGTGCGGCCGTCGAGGAAGGTATCGTGCCGGGCGGCGGCGTCGCCCTCGTGCGCTGCATCGGTGCATTGGATTCCGTCAAAGCCAAAGGGGACGAAAACTTGGGCGTCGGAATTCTCAGACGGGCTCTTGCAGAACCGTTGCGGCAGATCGCCAAAAACGCCGGGACGGAATCCTCGGTCGTCTTGAACAAAGTGGTCGAAAACAAAGGCGACTACGGCTACGACGCCGAAACCGGCGAATTCGGAAACCTGCTGGCGAGCGGGGTTATCGATCCCACAAAGGTGGTCCGTTTCGCAGTCCAGAACGCCGCGTCGGTGGCCGGTCTGATGATTACCACCGAAGCCATGGTCACCGAAAAGCCGGAGAAGAAAAAAGCGTCGGCCGCCCCGCCGATGGATGATGACATGTACTAATCGGTTGCCGATGCGTCGGGTTTCACGTATAATGGTTATCTGCGCTAGGGTATCCGATGCGGTCCGAGCCGATTAGAGGAAATCAACCACACGGTGAACCGTCAGGCTCACCGTGTGGTTTTTCGACTTTTGAACATGGCCGGGTCATTTGTTACAATACCATCACCCAAGTGACTTGAAATGCAGGCTTTAGGCGCGCATGCTTGTTACGTGAGGCGCTTTTCGCGTGCACGCAACGACGACAACGACAAGGAGAGAGTCTCTCACTATTCGCGCTTGAGACTTTCAAGCTGCAGAGGGGCTGATCATGCCGATTTATGAGTATGAACATCTGAACACACCGTGTGCTAGAGGATGGGTTTTTG
>JARROL010000023.1:0-21019 GCA_037383965.1 Desulfobacterales bacterium
GGCCAAAAGGTGCTGTTTATGGAAGGGCACTGGGGAGGGTCCATGACTGAGAGTCCTAACAAAAGGCCGGCTATCGTGACCGGTGCGAGCAAAGGCATCGGCCGGGCCATCAGCGTCGAACTGGCAAAGAGCGGTTATTATCCGATAATCAATTTCCGTTCCGATGAAGCCGGCGCCGTGGAGACGCTCAAAATGATCACGGAACTGGGTGCGAGCGGCGAGATCATGGCGTTCGACGTTACCGATTTCGACGCCGTGCAGTCCGCCGTGGGTCGCATCATTACCGATCACGGAACCATCGCCGCCCTAGTCAACAATGCCGGTATCACGGCCGATGAGCTTTTCGTGATGATGTCCCGTAAAAAATGGCATTCGGTTATCGACACCAGCCTGAACGGTTTTTTCAATATTACCCGGCCGGTCCTCGAAAAAATGGTCGTGCAAAAGAATGGGGCCGTCGTCTCCATCGCCTCTGTTTCCGCACTGATGGTCAATCGAGGCCAGGCCAACTATGCCGCCGCCAAGGCCGGTCTGATCGCCGCCAGCCGAACGGTTGCAGCCGAAGTCGGCCGTCTGGGCGTGCGCGTCAACGTCGTGGCGCCGGGCCTGATCGATACCGAAATGATCAAGGATTTTCCATTGAAAAACATCAAGTCCCTGATTCCGATGGCCCGGATCGGACAACCGGAGGAAATCGCACGGGTGGTTCGATTTCTTTGCTCCGATGATGCCTCCTACATCACCGGCCAGGTTATCGCGGTCAACGGCGGCATGTGTTGATGAGAGCAACGAGGGTTCGATGACAAACGCTAAAATGGCTGCTGCTTTAAAAACCATTGCCGTCCTGGCGGCGGGTTGTCTGTTGATCGGCTGGGGATCGAACTGGGAAGAATTGAAGTCGGCCGCCGCATCGGTGACCTCGCTCAGCGCCGATTTTGTGCAGGAAAAACACATGCAGATTCTCGCCCGCCCGCTTGTCTCCTCGGGCGCCTTCTATTTTCAATCACCGTCCTCCCTGCGCTGGGAATACCGGGCGCCCGTGCGGACCATCCTGCTGATGCACGACAACCGAACGGAACGCTATGTCGACACCGGCCAAGGCCTGACCAAGGAAACCGGTGCCGGGCTTCAAGCCATGCAGATCGTTCTGGAACAGATCTCCCAGTGGCTCGGCGGCCGGTTCGATGAAAATCCGATGTTCACGGCCAACCTCGAGCCCGGTCCCAAAATCGTCCTGACCCCGAAAGAAAAGTCCTTTACCCGGATGATCCACCATATCGACCTCGTGCTATCCGAGCGACCCGGAATCATCGACTCGGTTTTCATCTATGAAAGCGAAGACTCTTTCACGAAACTCGTGTTTAAGAATGCGGTTCTCAATCAACCCATAGACGCGGCCCTTTTCAGGAAGGTTTCGTGAAGGGACGTCTCCTTGTCCTGGTAGCGTTGCTGCTGGCTTTGTCCTGCGCCCGTCTGCCGAAAATTGTGCCGGTTACCGGCGCAGACCCGTCCGGACCGGCCGAAGGGTGCAACCGGATTTTTCCGGCAGGCAAGTGGCAGCTGCTCCATTCCATCGAAGCCGATCTACCGGGGGGCCGGAACAGTGTCATGATGGGCCTCACGGTTTTGTCCTCCCGGCTCCGGAGCAACCGCAGCGTCATCATGAGCCTCGAAGGCTTCGTGGTCTTCGACGGTGAATTCAATCAGGGACTGAAGGTCCACCGGGCCCTGCCGCCCTTCGATTCTCCCGGTTTCGCCGAGGGCCTCATGGAGGATATCCGACTGATTTTTTTCAAGCCCGAAGGACCGGCCGCCGAATGTGGAATACTGACGGACGGATCGACCGTTTGCCGCTACAAAAACCCCGACGGAGGTGTCGTCGATATCGTCTTTCGCAGCACCGGGACCTGTGAAGCGCTGCGCTATGACCGGAAACAGCGCCTGACCCGCATCGTCAGGATACCGGTTGATGCCCGTAGCGCAGCCGGGTTGCCGCAAACGATTGAGCTGACCGCTCAGGGAAAGCAGGCCTATAAGCTCGTCATGACGCTTCTGGAAGCCGTGCCGCTCGATCCGTAGCCGGTTCGCCAATGGCTGACGAAAAGACGACTTGATAATTCTTCCAGGGTGGGATTGTTGCCGGTATCGCCACATAACGAACCAGAAACAACCGTTTTTCAAAAAAACGATAAAGGCTCCTCAAGGACCTGTGAAAGGTGTGTCCGCATGAAATTCCGTTTGATTTACCCCAAGTGGCCGAAACTGGACCGACAGACCGAATTCCACCTGCCGCCGCATGGTCCGGTGGTGTTTGCCGCTGCCCTGCCCTACGACGTTGATGTGGATTTCATCGACGAGAATGTGGAACCGATTGACTTCGACGATCCGGTGGATGTCGTCGGCATCTCGATGATGCTGACGGTTCAGGTCAAACGGGGCTGGGCGATCGCCGATCGATATCGCCGCAAAGGAATCAACGTCATCTTCGGGGGCATCGCGACCATGCTGCATGCCGAGGAGACGATGACCCATGCCGATGCGGTCTTTATCGGCGAAGCCGAGGGCCGGATGGAAAAGGTCTTCGCCGATTGGCGCAACGGCAAGCTGAAAAAGGTGTATAATTACCTGCAGGACCGGCCCGCGATCGAATCGGTTGGACCGGCGCGGCGCGACATTCTGAAAAGAGAGTTCTACAATTACCGGGGGGTTCAGATGTTCGACCTGGTACATGCGTCGCGGGGGTGCCGCTATCATTGCTACCCCTGCGCCGTCGCCTATCTGGGGGGCAGGAAGTTCAGACCCCGGCCGATCGAGAAGTCGATCTCTGAAATGGCCGGCATCGACAACAACCGCCTCTTCATCGTCGACAACTCTTTATCGCAGGACACTGAGTGGGAAATGGCGCTTTTCCGGGAAATGATTCCGTTGAAAAAGAAATGGTGCAGTCACCCGATCGAAGACAAGCCCGAAGTGCTCGACCTGGCAGCCCGGGCCGGTGCCTGGTACGTCTACCAGGCCGTGTTCGACACGTCGGACTATATCCGGGAGCGGATAAAACGCTATCACGACTACGGTATCGCGGTCGAAGGCACCATTCTACTGGGGCTCGACGATCACACCGAAGACGACATCCGGCGGCTGATCGACTTCCTAATGGAAATCGACCTCGATCTGGCCGAATTCACGGTCCTGACCCCTTTTCCCCACACGCGGGCCTATGACGACCTGAAGCGCCAGAACCGGATATTCTCCTATGACTGGGATGAGTATTCGGCCGACAAGGTCGTCTACACGCCCAAACACATGACACCCGAAAAGCTGCAGGAACTCCTGGACTATGCCTGGGACACGTTTTATGCCGACCAGCCGCAGGAAATCAAAATGTTCAACCTGTTTCAGAAGGTGGTTCGCAAAGAAATCGCCGACAACACTTACAGGCCGCGCAACCGCAGGTTGGGAAACAAAGCCTTTGGAAAACCGATCGACACCGACAGTTCTTGAAAGGGTATACATTGCGGTCCGGACGCAAACTGGCAGTCACCGGATACACATATACCAAAACGGCAAATCTCAACTCGAAGCAGTATTCGATATCACATACCGCTTACCTCCTTCCCACGTTTTCTCGAGAATTTCCAACGTTCCCGCACGAACTTCAGTCCTCAGTCCGAAGGCACAATTGAATTGCTCTATGTTGGCAGCCATTTCTTCCTCGCAGAGCACCGGGCTGGTAAGCAACAGGCTCCTTTCGTAACCGGCCATGATGCGCTTGGAAATCGGCTCGTCGAAACTTACGCCATGGGCTTTGTTTAAAAGTTCCTGCCAATGCCTTGAGAAGCCGGAATTCATGAAAAAGGTGCCGGCAACCCTGCATTGCTCCTCATAATAGTTCTCGCGTCCACCGATGATGAGTCCCACACAGTCGTCCACCGTGTGATCATCGTCGATGGGCATGAAGATGGGAACGCCAGCCTCTTTAAAAATTTCTTCGTGATTTTTGAGTGCATTACCGCACAGACCGTACCCCAGCACGATTGCGTCCACCTGCGGCCCCATCTCCACGACTGCGTTGATCACACTTGTCCGCAGATCGTTGATGACCGTGTGCAGGCCCAGTTCCAGCACCTGGACAAGGACCTCAAGCCGCCCGGGCATATTCGGCAAATATTTCCCTATGTAGTCGATCAACCTGGGCTTGAGTCTCTCGCTTTGTTCATACGCTCGAGTGAACCCCTTGCTAAAACGGGTGTCAACGATTGTAATGCCGGCCACTTCGGGGTCATTGGCGAGCAGGTGGGCAAATTCTAACTCCAAAATTTCACAAGTGATGATTCCCAAGGTAGCCATGAGTTTATCCTCCTTTTTTGCAATACATTTCGGACAATGCACTGCGGAAAAGCGCCAGAAGCGAATATTTACGGGCGAGTGGTGTCCCCCTTATGTCAGCAGGTCCATGATCGTGACCACCACCTTTCCGGATTCGGTCCGGAAGGCAAAATCCCTCTGGTCGATTTTGCGGAGGGTCTTTTCGTCGTGCTGCGTTGAGAGGACCACGAAAACGGCCCCTTGCGGTGCATCGTCATCGTCAACGGCTGAATTCCCCATGTACCGACGGTCGGCCGCATCGAGCCAGCCGGCCATGAGCGTCTGGCAGGCACCGGAAGACAGAAGGTCTGCGGCAACGCCGAGGGCCGTGCAGCCTCTCTGGCCGACGATGTCACCGACGGTAAATGTCGGTCCTGTCAATCGGAAATGGATAGCCGCTTCCCCGAGTACGATGCCGGGAAGGGTAAAAGAGAAGAGATTCGGGCTCGCGAAGATGCCCTGGTCCTCTTTGGCGGTGGCGTAATACGCCAGGTCGGTGTCAAAACATCCGTAGCGCGTGGCGGCGATGATGCCGATCGGTCTGGGGTTTTCGGCGCGGTCCAGTCCGGCATCTATCAAGGCCAAAGCAATCGCGGCACAGCCGATCCGCGAATAATCGTCGAACCGCCGGTACCGGATCGGCGGCCGGGTGTAAATCGAATCGGCCGGAGGAATCACCGGATCACCCGCAGCCAGGATCGGCCTGGTTCCAGCGGTCATGCGACCATAGCTGACGGCGGTGACCCAGCCACCACCGATGACATTGAGGACCATGATTTCCCGTCGCGCCGGCACCGTCATCAGACCCGGACGCTCGTGAAACGGCTGAGTCCGTTGGACCCGTTGTGCCCATCGAGCCCGTTAGTCCGTTGAGTCGGTTTTGTCAGTTGGTGGATTTTGTCTTGCGAGGTTTCCGAGTTTCCAGTTTCAAATTCTAGTATCCCTTATCCGGTTTCGAGTTTCAACTATCGACCGATTGCAGCACCAGTGCCGCGTTGATGCCCCCGAATCCGGAATTGGTGGTCAATATGGTGCGGCCGCCAAAAGCCTGGGCTCTATTGGACACCCGGCCAACCGCCATTGCTTCGGGAGTTTTCAGTCCCACGGTCGGAGGAACCCGCTTTTGGGCGAGGGCGTGGACGCTGATCGCCGCATCGATGCCGCCGGCCGCCCCCAGAGTGTGACCGATCGCCCCCTTGATCGAGAAAATTGGAAAAAGGCGGCTGCCGTATACCGTTTCGACGGCGGCCAGTTCCATGCCGTCATTAAAGACGGTACCGGTTCCGTGGGCACAAAATGCCTGCACGTCGTCCGGCGCCGTCCCGGCCATGCCCATGGCCGCTTCGATCGCCGCCGCCAGGCCGCTGCCGTCGCGGGCAGGGCCCGTGATGTGGTTGGCATCGTTTGATATACCCCACCCCGAAATCTCTGCGAGTCGGTTCAGCTCACAGTCGTCGGCGGTTTTCGCATCGGCCAGCAACACCGCCACGGCACCGTCTCCGACGCACATCCCGTCCCTGGCGCTGTCAAAGGGTCGGCAGGCGCCGGCGGTCAGCGCTTTCAGGGCCGAAAAACCGGCTGCCGCAAAGCCGGTAACCACGTCGGCCGCACAGACAAGAACGGCGCGATACTCGCCCCGGGCAATCTTTTGGGCGCCGACCGCCAGTCCGACGGTGGACGAAGCGCAGGCCGCACTGATGTCGAGTCCCGGGCCACGGTTGCCCAACAGCCCGGCCGCCCACCGGCGGTAGTGTTCCGGCAGGAAGGGCATCGCCTTTTTGCCTCCGCCCTCGATATATTCAGCATTACCCTTCAGGCCCGTCCAGACGATACAGGTATCGGGAGAAACCGGGCGTATCCGGTCGAGTGCCCTGCGGGCCGCAGCACACACGCGGTTCTCCCCGCCAACGGGCACCAGATCGGGTATGAGCGCGGCCCTCCGACCGCCCGACCGGTGCGCCTGCCGGGGGGCGACGGCCGCGATGGCACTCTCCCCTATGACCAGCCTGTTCCAGTTCTCATCGATGCTGCTGCCGAGACCGGTAGCCACCGCTTGCTTGACGATGTAGACCGCTTTCATACACCACTTTCATATCGGCTGCGTCAGACCAGCTCGAGATCGCGGAAACGGTTGACTTCCGGCAGCCGTTTCATGTCGATCTCGTAGCGGCCCCTCCAACCGTATTTTTTGAGGCGGCGGCCCAGATAGACTTTCAAGAACGGTCTGAATCCGTAAATCCAGATGGACGTCCACACAGGTCCCCGCTTCCGGACACGTTCCGACGGCTCCCACCAGCTCATCACCTTCTGCCGGTGATACCAGACCAGATACTGCAGTTGCTCGGCACTTAAATGACGGGTCCTGACATTGGCCCACATGCCGTTGTAACGGGAGTAATCATTCTTGTTGGTGACCAGCCCCTCTTCGAGAAGGTGTTGACGCATGGCGGTTTTCGGGTACGGGGTCAGAATTTGGCAATAGGCGGTATCGGCCTCGATCGATTTCAAAAAGCGATAATTTTCGACGATGTCCTCCTCGGTGTCATCCGGAAAACCGAAAATCATGCCGCCCACAACCATGATGCCGTGCTTGTGGCAGTTGGCCACGGCTTTGCGCGAGGCAGCGACGATGTCGCCTTTGCCCGCCGCCTTGAGATTTTTCTTGGAGACGTTTTCAATTCCGAGGAAGACCGTCCTGAAACCGGCCTGTGCCATTTTGCGGACCATCTCTTCGTTCCGGGACATCGTGATGCAGTCGGCCTGCACCACGAAATTCAGGTTCCGGTATTTCCGGGCGCTGATGGCCTCGCAAATCCCGATGACACGCTCGGGTTCCAGCACCAGATTGTCGTCGGCCACGAATATCCAGCGCGTTTTGCGATTGAAGTAGATATCGTCGATATCGGCCATGACCCTTTCCAGCGGAAAGGGGCGGAAGGTCCGGCCGTACATGTGGTTCATGCTGCAGAAGCTGCAGGCTCGGGTGCACCCCCGGGAGGTCTCCATCACCTCGATCTTGTTGTTCATGATGTGGTAGCCCCAGGTGAGTCGCCGCTTGTCGCGGATCGGAAGCTTGAGACGGGAGAGATCGAGGAGTTCGCCCCGCGGATTGTGAACGAAGACGCCGTTTTTCTTGTGAGAAAGAGACGGGATGTCCTCGACGCTGTCATTGCCCTGAAGGGCGTTCACCAGTCGTCTGAAGGCCTCCTCGCCTTCACCCCGGACGATGAAATCGATCAGCGCCGCCTCCTCCGAAGCGGCTATTTCCTCGTACATGAGGGTCGCGTGATATCCGCCGATGACGATTTTAACGTCCGGCAGCAGGCGCTTGATGAGACAAATCAGCCGTGTGCAGGTATCGTACTGCCAGGCCATGGCCGACAGGCCGACCACATCCGGTCGGATTTTCGGCAGGATCCCGCTCACGTATTGGCCGACCCGGCGTCGCTTGCGAATCAAGTCAATGATGGTCACTTGGTGCCCATCGTCGACGTTGGCGCCGATACTGGCGATGCCGTTGTTCGGCATGTGAAAGGCACTCTCGTGCATAATGACTGCCGCCACGTCGGGCATCGACATCAAAACAATCTTCATGCTCCCTCACTTGTTCTGCGATTCGAGCATCACGCGGACCCTGTTCATCACCTCCGACAGGAAGCCGGTTTCACGGTCTGTGGTCGAATCGATTGTACCGATCAGCGCGAGGCTGATGGTATTCGGGCCGCGGGTATCGAAGGAAAACGAGCCGGGCCGAAACATTTTTTCAGTGTTGCGGACGAAAAGGACCTTGATCGGTGCCCGGCAGCTCCGGGCGATCTTGAAGGCGCCCTTGTTGAGTCGCCCGATGCGACCGTCCGAGCTGCGGGTGCCTTCTGGAAAAATAATCAGATTGCCGCCGTCGGCCAAGAACGCCGGCATTTTTTCGATCCGCTGAATCATCATGTCGGAAAACCGTCCCTGGGAGGACGACGGTATATAGCCGGACCACTGCAGCATGCTTCCGAAGAGCGGTATGTCAAACAGCCGGCTCTTGACGATGGTGTTGTGCTTGTCATACAGCGAGATCAACAGAATCGAATCGAGATAGGACCGGTGGTTGCAGACAATGACCGCCGAACGGATGTCCCTGACCTCGGGCGGAATTTGCCAGCGGTGACCAGGGATCAGCACCCGTGCGAGCGCGAAAAACCCGCGGTAGAAGCGGCTGTTGAGCCGTTGAAACGATTCTTCCCTTTGGCCCGCACATAAGAAGGCCCAGAGATAAAAGGGAGCAAAGAAAAAGACGAACCCGGCTGTAAAATAGATCCACAGCACCACCGTTATGGCAAAATCGAGAATGGGTTGAAGACCTCGGCGGTCGGGGTGATCCTTTGCTGGCATTCATTACCGTCCGGACATTCAGGGCTCGGTGAGAATAAGAGGTACAACCAATTTTTGCCGCCCCTCTTAGGTGTCAATTTTTTTCAGTATGAAACAGGTATTTACCCCGCCGAAGGCAAAATTCTGAACCGCACCGATCCGGATCGTTTTTTTCTCGATATGCTGCACGTGTCGAATCATTGCGCAGCGATCATCCACTTCGTCCAGGTTCAGCGTCGGTGGCACGAACCCTTCGGCCATCATGTGGAGGGTGATGATCGCCTCGATGGCGCCGCATGAGCCCATGGTGTGACCCATGTAGCTCTTCAATCCCGTGACGAACGGTCCTTTCCCGTAAATGCTGCCGGTCGCCTGGGCCTCGATCACATCGCCCATTTTGGTGCCTGTGGCATGCGCACTGATGAAGTCGACCGCCTCCGGACCGATGCCGGCATCCTTCAGGGCCAGTGCGATCGTATCGGTGATTCCCCGGGTGTTCGGCAGAATCAGGTCGCCGCCGTTGTTGTTGCAGGAAAACCCGATGACCTCACCGAGAATACCGGCGCCGCGGTTTTTGGCGTGCTCGTATTCTTCGAGCAGCAAGGCCCCGGCCCCTTCGCCGACGACCAGCCCGTCCCTGCGCACGTCGAAGGGGCGCGGCGTGAGATGCGGGGTGGCGTTGAAATCCGACGAACAGGCCAGCAGATTGTCGAAAACCGCCACGGTGGTCGTGTCGTACTCGTCGGCCCCGCCGCAAAGCATGGCATCCTGCAGGCCGTACTTGACCGCTTCGTAGCCAAACCCGATCGACTGGCTGCTCGTGGTGCAGGCGGTGGACGAAGAAATGACCCGACCGGTGATGCCGAACATTTTGGTGATGTTCACCGCCGTGGTGTGAACCATGGATTTAAGATAATCAACCGCACCGATTGAGGCAAACTCTTGTTTCGACTCGCTGAAAAAAGTTTTGTAAATGTTCCGCTGGACCGACGGGCTGCCGTGGGTTGAGCCGAAAGCGACCCCAAGTCGTCCCGAGGTAACAAAGGCCGGGTCGAGTCCCGAGGCCGCCAGGGCTTCTTTCGCCACCTGGCAGGCATAAAATGACACCGGCCCCATGGTCTTGCTGTGGCTGCGTTTGAAATCGTAATCGATGGGGTAATCCACCGTCCCGTAGACACCGGAATGGATGTGCTCGGTCAAAAGACCGTCGTTTCGCAACGGTTTGACGCCTGAAATTCCCTCTACCAGATGGCGGACGATCTCTGCCCGGGTTCGGCCGATCGGTGTGATGGCGCTGCAGGCCGTTATGACGACGCGTCGTGCCATTATTGTCCTGTCGTCGACAGACTTTTAGGACCGGCTGAATCCGTTTGGCAGCGGGTCGCTGCCAGGGCCTCCGCGTAATCGACGATCTGGTTGATGGTTCTGATTTCCATGGCGTTCTTTTTCTCGGCTCTTGTCAGTTGCGTATCGAGCATGATTTCAATCTCGTGTAAAAGCTCGATGGCGTCGATGCTGTCAAATTCGTATCCGTCCCGCAGATCGTCATCGACACCCGGCGCCTCGATTTCGAACTTTTCCTCGAAGATTTTGAGGATGGCAGATTCAATGTCATCGCGTCGCATAAAATCGTCTCGTCGGTGTTGGATTGTTTGTCATTTGTCATTAGACAGCAACCACCCTCTCCCGCATCGGAAGAGGGTCGACATGAAGGCACAAAGGATTACTCATACACCAAATCACCGCTGAATTCAAAAACTATCGACGACGGCGTGTACAGTTTCACAGGGAAAAGCTGGGCGACACCACGGCCCGGACGGCCGTCAGGACGCTTTCAAACCGAGAAAGGGCTCGAAGTGATACCATTCGAAGGGATTCCGGCGAAGATTTTTTTCGAGCAGGTCCGCATACTTCTGCACCGAACGGCTGATGACGGCGGCCCTCCCTGAACGAGGGGCCGGTTCTACAAAAATCGGCGCCGAAAGGGAAAAATGGTATTGCCTGTTGCCGGTCCGGCGGGAAAAGAAGATAAAGAGCGGTGCACCGGACAACATCGCGAGTAGATGCGGGGATTCCGGCAAAAAAATGTCGTGACCGAGAAACGTGGCCGAAACGACCCGCTGGCCGGTGTTCCACACCTTGTCTCCTGTCATCGAAACCAATCCGCCTGATTGGATGAACCGCAAAGCCTCCAGGAGATCGTACGTGCCGCCCTGGTTTTTCTCGGCGGCAATGATCCGGATGCCCTTTTCCCGGAGGTCTTCTTTTTGAATTCGCTCGATCTGCGCCTTGGCGCGTGCGCCCATAAACAAGGCCAGCGGGAGTCGCTCCAATTTCTGTTTCATCAAGTGGGCCGCAATTTCCCAGTTGCCGAGATGCGACATCAGAATGACGCCACCGGAGTTGCGCTCGATGGCCGCTTCGATATGTTCCCAGCCCGAACTGGTAAATGGTACGGCACCGTCTGCATCCAGAAGAATCCGGTCCAGATAGACCGATGTAAAATTACGATACTGCTTCCAGGTGCACCCGAGATAATAAGCGCGCGTGCGTCGGGGGAAAAGGGCCTTGTAAAACCGCATGCTGACCGCGACGCGACGCGGCGAAAACACAAAATATCCGGCCGCGATCCCCCTGGCAATCAGATCGCAACTCCACGGCCCGACCACCCGCGACAGTAAAATCAGCAACCGGTAAAACAAGGCGAGCATATATTCCACCTAAGTTGATGCACTGTTTCCTTAAACGCTCTCAAGAATCCCGCGAAAAGCTGCGGCTCAAAACGCGACGGGTGATCAAGCGGCTGAACACGCCGAAGTTGCGTAAGAAGTCGAAAAAAGGATGAAAATGCGAAATCCGTGGGGTGCCCGGCCGGTAGGTCACGCTGATTGGTGCCTCGATTACCGGGATCCGGTTCCAATTCGCCTTGGCCAGGACCTCGACCTCGAACTGGAATCGCCGGCTCTCGACGCCGAGGTGCAGACACTCGGGCAGCGGATAAATTCTGAACCCGCTCTGGGAATCCGTCAAGGACGGCCCGCCGGCCATTTGCACCCAGAAATTTGAAAATTCGCGTCCGAATCGGCTCGTCCATGGCGCCTCGGCCGCCAGCATGCCCTGCCGTTTTCCGACAACGATCGGCCGTTTGTTGTGCGGAATCGCTGCAACCAAGGCCACGGCGTCACCAGGGTCGTGCTGGCCGTCCGCATCGAGCGTTATCGCCCAGGCGGATATTTTTTCGGCCTGCGAGAAGCCGGTCATGAGGGCGGCTCCCTTCCCGCGGTTCGATCGGTGCCGCAGAATCCGGATACCGGCGATGCCTTTTATCCGGTCATAAGTGGAATCGGTCGAACCGTCGTCGACCACCACGACCGGCAAATCGAGAGCCAGCGTCCGATGCACGACGTCGGCGACCGTTTGCTCGTGGTTGAAAACCGGAATCACGACGGAGAAACGGTCCTTGATGCTACTGCCTTTTTGTGTCTCGAACATTGGATATCAAGTCTAAGGTAAAGGGTATAGATTACAGGGTGTGGGGTATGAGGTACAAGGATAAAGATTAAAGGCAAAAGGTGAAAGGGGTAAGGTGCAAGTTATGAGGATGAGGAGATGAAATGCAGCCCGCTTAGTTTCCTTTCGGCCTTCTTCGTAGGCCTTACGCCTTCTGACTTTTCCCTAAACCATAAACCGTGTACCCTGAATCCCATTTCATTCGGCCATTGGCCTTCAGCCGTCAGCCCACCGCCGTTCTCTTATTCGCCTTTTACCTTTCGCTTTTTACCTTTCGCCTTTCACCTTCTCTATCAATCATGTACGCCACCCCCCAGGTTCCCGGTCCCATGTGGACACCGGAGGTCAGAGACAGGGGTTGCAGAACGACCTCGGCCGATGGGTAGCGGTTTTCGATTTCCTGCAGCACCGTGTCTTCAACCCATCGGCGGTTGTCCGAATACTCGAGCAGGATGAGCCGGCCGGCATCCGGTTTCAGGTCTTTTGCCAGCTTCTCTAAGGCAAATTCGAGCTGTTCGTCTTGGTTACGGACGGTTCCCGCCTTTACGGCCCCGGCGGCGGTCGGACTGATAACCGGCTTCAGGTGGAAAAAGTCGCCGAAGTATCCTTTTGCTTTGGACAACCGGCCGCCGGCGACAAGGTACTGAAGCCGATCGAGAAAAATGTATTCGGCGCTCTTGTGGACGGCAGTTGCGGCAAATCGAAGCACCTCCTCGGCTCGATCGACCCGGCCGGCATGGCGGGACGTTGCCAGGGCGACGATTCCGAGACGTCCGGAGGCAAGGCCGGTGTCGATAATCGTGAGCCGGTTTTCCGGATCGTTGTTCTCTTTCCAGGCCGCGGCTTCACGAAAATTGCCGGTGTAGACCGACCCGACACAAAGATAGAGGGCCGTGTCATATCGGCTGGTAATGCTTTGAAACCGCTGATGGCGTTCGAAAACGGAGGCCTGGGCCGTTGTCACCCTGACCCCTTTTCGCATCAGTGCGTAAATCTCCGCGGGATCGATCAAGGTTTCCGGCAGCGATTTGTCTCCAACGACGATGTAGCTGTCGAGCAGGGTCATTCCCAACCGTGCGGCATCCTGCCGGGTGATGGAGCCGGCCGCGTCGGTGACAATGTGGATCGCCGGCGGCTTGGCCGGGGCAGACCAGCTGCCGGGCGGTCGCCTCAAGCCGGTCGCCGACCACCGGACCACACGCCCCATCTCTTCGAGCTGCTTTCGGACCGCATCCTGCTGCTCGGTGTGGAGATGAATTTTGAGCCGCTCGGGTTCCCTTTGGACAATGAGGCTGTTTCCGTAGGGCGCGATCTTTTTCAATGACGAATCGCAGTTTTTGTCGATCTCGACGAGTGTGTCGACACAATAACCGTCGGCGTCGCCCGTTTCGCACTCTAAGGGCGGTTTCAGTTTATTTCGAAAGGTCTCTGTTATCGGGCGAAAACCGTTTTCTTCGCCTGCGAGCTGGTTGAAAAAACCTTCCATGAAGATAAACATCCCCAAGGCGCCGGCATCGACGACACCGGCGGCTTTGAGCTCCGGAAGTATTTCGGCGGTCGCGTGGACCGATTCTTCGAGTCGATCGATCAAGGCGGGATAAATGACCGCCAACGGCTCTGCGGGTGTGCCTTCAAAGGTCAGCTGCAGCGTGTCGAAAACGGTCAGGATGGTTCCCGGTTTCGGATCGGAAATCGCCTCCCATGCCCGCTCTCTACCGATTTTGATGGCCCGATGGAGGTCTTCGGAGGGATTTTCGGCCACGAAACCGGCGAAAAAACAGGCGGCGATGTTACCGGAATTACCGGTGGCGGACACCAGCAGCCGGCGGAGGACCGTTTCGGTGGGCGCCTCGCTTCGGTGCAGCGGGGCCAGGCTGATCATCAAGTTGCGACCGGTGTCGGCATCCGCCACCGGAAATACATTGATCTGATCGAGCAGGTCGGACCAGGCGGAGAGCCGCTCGTAACCGCTCGTCAATGCGGCACGCAGCTGCGGATCCATCAGGCAAATCCCAGCGCTGTGGTGACGTCGCCCGGCACTTCAAACTGCATCTCCATTTCAGGCATTTTGACCGCCACCTGTTCGCTTTTTCCCCGCGTGCAGATTTGTCCGTTCCCAGCCAGCCGGATTTCAAAGGACATGGCGATCTTGTAAACCGCTTCTGTCACCGTTGCCCTGCAGACGAACGCGTCGTCATATCGCAGAGGAACGATGTGCTTTGCGGATGACCGGGTCACCGGGAAGATGAGTTGCCGTTCCAGAAAATACTGGTAGAGATCCAATCCGGCCTGTTTGAAGAGTCCGAACCGGGCGATGTCGAAGTACTTGAGATAATTCCCGTGCCAGACAATTTGGAGGGGATCCAGGTCATGAAACGGCACTCGCCGTTTAAATTCATAAACCATCGGCATGGCACTCATTCGGTATCGTCATCACACCAGCCCCTGATCCATCATCGCGTCCACCACTTTCAAAAAGCCGGCGATGTTGGCCCCGACTTCGTAATTTCCCGGGCTGCCGTAAAGCTCGGCCGCGTCGATGCAGGTGTGGTGAATGCTCTTCATGATCATTTTCAGACGGGTGTCGACCTCCTCGCGGGTCCAGGAGAGCCGCATGCTGTTCTGGGTCATTTCCAGTCCGGATACCGACACTCCCCCGGCGTTGGCCGCCTTGCCCGGCCCGTAAAGCAAACCGTGTGCCATGAAGATGTCGATCCCCTCGGGGACGGTGGGCATATTGGCCCCCTCGGACACGAGCATGACGCCGCTTTTAACCAGGTTGCGGGCGTCTTGGGCGTTGATCTCGTTCTGGGTGGCACTGGGAAAGGCGCAGTCGGCCTGGTGGTTCCAGAGGGGGTTGTAGTCGAGCGCCGGGTCCACCGCTGTGTAGACGGCATCCGGGTATTTTTCTACATATTCTGCCATGTGAGCACCTTGGCAAAGGCCAGTTTCTTGGCATCGATGCCGCTTTCGTCGTAGATGTGACCGGAAGAGTCGGAGAGCGTCACGACCTTCGCACCCAGATCGAGCAGCTTTTCGACCGTGAACTGGGCCACGTTGCCAGAGCCGGACACCAGGCAGGTCTTGCCCTCCAGGCTTTGACCGCGGGTCGCCAGCATCTCGGCCGCGAAATAAACCGACCCGTAGCCAGTCGCCTCCGGCCGGATGAGGCTGCCGCCCCAGTTGAGCCCCTTGCCGGTCAGCACCCCGGTAAATTCGTTGCGCAGCCTTTTGTACATGCCGAAGAGATAACCGATTTCTCTGGCCCCCACCCCGATGTCACCGGCCGGCACGTCGGTGTTCGATCCGATGTGCCGGAAAAGCTCGCACATGAAACTTTGACAGAACCGCATGACCTCGTTGTCAGACTTGCCCTTGGGGTCGAAATCCGAGCCGCCCTTGCCACCACCCATCGGCAGGGTCGTCAGGGCGTTCTTGAAAACCTGCTCGAAGGCCAGAAACTTGAGGATGCCCAGGTTCACCGAGGGGTGAAACCGCAGGCCGCCCTTGTAAGGGCCGAGGGCGCTGTTCATCTCGATGCGAAAGCCCCTGTTGATCCGGGGTTGGCCCTGGTCATCCAGCCACGGGACCCGGAACATGATCACGCGCTCGGGTTCTACCAGCCTCTCGAGAATCCTGGATTGCCGATAGATGGGGTTTTGATCCAGAACCGGTTTGACCGATTCGAGGACCTCACTCACCGCCTGATGAAACTCTTTTTCCTGCGGGTCCTTGTTGACGACCAACTGCAACATATCATCCATGCCGACCTCCCTTTAGTTGGATCTTGAACTTCCAAAAATGTGACATTAGTGTTGAGTGGGCCTTGAGGAAAGTAACAAATTTGAACTGTCGACACAAGCGAAATGGCGGTTTCATCCGGCTATTCAGACGCCGTTTTTGGCCCGGTTAGGCACCGAACTTACGCACCGCACAAAAACCTCACCCAATCCTAACAATTCCCTAACAATAGATCCCTATTAATGATCTCTTAGATATTTGATGATGGAGCTAGTCCTGGCTTAGAACCCGTTAGAGGCGAGTTTCAGCCGCAACTCGAAATCGGTTATCAGGGCGCAAGCGCCCACCTTATTTTCGTGTAATAATACAAAATTTACCATTGAGAAGCATCATGTCCCCGACAACTCTTCTGGCAACTCTTCTGGCGCTCTCGTCCCTGGCCTATTACCTGGGGCGGCGCCGGGCCCTGGCCATCGCCGGCACACCCGGCAAACTTAAAACGCTGCATTCGCGGCCCACTTACTATGGCGCCCTGACTGCGATCTGGTGCGGCATTCCAGCCCTGATCCTTTTTGGATTCTGGCTGGCCTTCGAATCCAACATCATCACGAGCCTGGTCGTGGCCGACCTGCCCGACAATCTCCGCAGCCTGCCACCGGACCGTTTGAACTTGATCCTCAACGACATCAAAAACCTGGTCAGCGGCAACATCGTCTCCGGCAGCATCGATTCGACCATGCAGGCGGCCGCCGATCACTACCGTCAGCTTTTGGTCATCAGCCACGCCGCCCTGGCGGTCGTGGCGATAACGCTGGCGATTGCCGCCGCTCTGATCGTGCGGTTCAAGATCACGCCCAAACTGCGCGCCCGCAATCACGTGGAGAAGATCACCACCTTCATCCTGATTTTCTGTTCGACCATCGCCATATTCACCACGATCGGCATTGTCCTGTCGGTTTTGTACGAAGCCATTCGATTTTTCCAACAAATTCCGGTGTGGGAGTTTCTGTTCGGGTTGAAGTGGAGTCCTCAGATGGCGATCCGGGCCGACCAGGTCGGCTCTTCCGGGGCATTCGGGTCGGTTCCGGTGTTTGTCGGCACGCTTCTCATATCGGGCATCGCCATGCTGGTGGCGGTGCCTATCGGTCTGATGTCGGCTATTTTTCTCTCGGAATACGCCGACCGGCGGTTTCGCTCCGCCGCCAAACCGCTGATGGAGATTCTGGCCGGAATACCGACCGTGGTGTACGGCTTTTTTGCGGCCCTGGTAGTGGCCCCCCTGATCCGTGACGCCGGTACGTTTATGGGTCTGGATGTTTCCTCCGAGAGCGCCCTTGCCGCCGGACTCGTCATGGGGATCATGATCATCCCCTTTGTTTCGTCGATATCAGACGATGTCATCAACGCCGTCCCCCAATCGCTGCGCGACGGGGCGTATAGCCTGGGCGCCACCAAGTCCGAAACCATAAAGCAGGTGGTGATCCCTGCGGCCCTTCCCGGAATCGTGGGCGGCATTCTCCTGGCGATTTCGCGGGCCATCGGAGAAACGATGATCGTCGTCATGGCCGCCGGTCTGGCCGCCAACCTGACGGTCAACCCCTTGAGCGCCGTTACGACGGTCACCGTTCAGATCGTCACGCTGCTGGTCGGCGACCAGGAGTTCGACAGCCCCAAGACGTTGGCCGCCTTTGCCCTCGGCCTGCTGCTGTTTGTCATCACCTTGATCCTGAACATCATCGCCCTGCATGTGGTTCGTAAATACCGGGAGCAGTATGAATAAGACATCCAAACCGGCAGCCGCGCCTGCCGGCGTTTCGACCCGAACGATTGACCTCGTCAACCGCAGTCTTCCCCGGCGCTACAGAGCCGAGAAGCGATTTCGCTTTTACGGCATCGGGGCCATCGTGCTCAGCCTGCTCTTCTTGTCCTTTCTTTTCATCAGTATCGCGGGGAAAGGGTATCCGGCCTTTCAGAAGACATTTATCGAGTTGAACATTTATTTCGATCCCGACGTGTTGCGGCAAGACGCTCTGGCCACAGCCGATTACGGCAAACTGGTCAAAACCTCCCTGAGCCAAATGTTCCCCGAGGTGACCGGCCGCCGCGATAAACGGGACCTCTATGGACTGGTCAGCTCCGGGGCGGCATTCAAGCTGCGGAATATGGTCCTCAAGGACCCGGATGTCATCGGTCAGACCCTGCCGGTCTGGGTAACGGCAAACGACGACGTCGACATGCTGATCAAGGGCCACTTCGACCGCACCGCTTCCGAGAGCGAGCGGCGCATGAACAACAACCAGGTGGCCTGGATCGAGCACCTCGAAAAGGAAAACCGGATCGAAAAGCGGCTCAACCGGACATTTTTCACTGCCGGCGACTCGCGCGAACCCGAGCTCGCCGGGATCTGGGGTGCGACGGTCGGCTCCTTTCTCACCCTCATCATTACGCTGGTACTGTCGTTTCCGATCGGTGTGTCGTCGGCCATCTACCTGGAAGAGTTTGCCCCCAAAAACCGCTGGACCGATCTGATCGAGGTCAACATCAACAACCTGGCGGCCGTCCCTTCGATTGTCTTCGGGCTTCTGGGGCTGGCGGTCTTTCTCAATTTCTTCGGGCTGCCCCGTTCGGCGCCACTGGTCGGCGGATTGGTGTTGACCCTCATGACGCTGCCGACCATCATCATCGCCAGCCGGGCGTCGCTCCAGTCCGTGCCGCCGTCGATCCGGGAAGCCGCTCTGGGTGTCGGCGCCTCGAAGATGCAGACGGTGGCCCATCACGTCCTGCCGCTGGCCCTGCCGGGAATGCTGACCGGGACGATCATCGGCATGGCCAGGGCCCTGGGCGAATCCGCGCCGCTGCTCATGATCGGCATGGTGGCCTTCATCGTCGACATACCCCGCGGATTCACCGATCCGGCCACGGTCCTGCCGGTTCAGATCTACCTGTGGGCCGACAGCCCGGAGCGGGCGTTCGTCGAGCTCACATCCGCCGCCACGATGGTATTGCTGGCCTTTTTGATCGTCATGAACGCCGCCGCGGTCATCTTGCGCAGACGCTTCGAGCGCAGGTGGTAATTTAATAAAAGTTTAACATTACGCTCACATATCGCTAACAGTCGGTCCGCATAGTCTGCCTGCTTTGACGAACAGCCGCTTGAAGATGCGGCCGAAATTGTACACGAACCGAATTAATCCATCACATCATCGAGACAAAAAGGAGGAAGACATGATCAAGAAAACCGTTCTGCTCGCCGTTTCACTCTTATTCGCTGCAGCCGTGTTCAGCGGCGTGGCCACGGCCCAGTCCGCCAGGGATTACATCAGCATCGTCGGCTCTTCCACCGTTTATCCTTTCGCAACGGTGGTGGCCGAGCAATTCGGCAAAACCACGAAATTCAAGACGCCAAAGATCGAATCGACCGGTTCGGGCGGCGGTTTCAAACTCTTCTGCGCCGGGGTCGGCACCGAGAATCCGGACATCACCAACGCCTCGCGGGCCATGAAAAAAAGTGAATTCGACACCTGCCAGTCCAACGGGGTCAAAGATATCGTCGAGGTCAAGATCGGTTACGACGGCATCGTGGTGGCCAACTCCAAAAAGGCGCCGGCCTTGAAGCTGACGCGCAAGGACCTCTTCCTGGCCCTGGCCAAGGATGTCCCGGATCCCAAAGGCGGCGAGAAGGCCGTCGCGAATCCTTACAAGACCTGGAAAGACGTGAACCCCGCCCTGCCGAAAGTCAAGATCGAGGTGCTGGGCCCGCCCCCCACCTCCGGTACGCGGGATGCCTTCGTCGAACTGGTCATGGAGCCGGGAGCCGAAGAATTCGGCTGGATCAAAGCCCTGGCCAAGAGCGACAAGAAAAAATTTCAGGCCATTTCCCAGACTGTTCGCGAAGACGGCGCCTATGTCGAGGCTGGTGAAAACGACAACCTGATCGTGCAGAAACTCGAGGCCAATCCCGATGCACTAGGAGTTTTCGGGTTCAGCTTCCTGGATCAGAACACGGATAAAATCCAGGGATCCTATGTCGACGGCGTGCAGCCGACCTTTGAAAACATTGCCTCCGGTAAATACCCGGTCTCCCGTCCGCTCTTCTTCTACGTCAAAAAGGCGCACGTGGACGTCATTCCGGGCCTGAAGGAATACCTGGTTGAATTCACCAGTGATAAAGCCTGGGGCGAAGACGGATACCTGGCCGAAAAAGGCCTGATTCCGATGCCCACAGCCGAGCGCAAAGCATATCAGGAAGCCGTAAAGGCGATGAAACCCCTATCGATGTAGTCAACGGCAATCGTGCAGGTCGGGTCCCTCCCCTCCCCCCGGCCTGCACAAACCCTCGCACCGCCGGACACCTGCGGGGAAGCGGCGTTCGATCATTTGACAGCATGCTCACAATCGGATAGAAACGGCACCGGAATTACAACAAGCCTGCCGTTTTAGGGATAGCGGTATGAAAGTCCTCACGCCCATTCAGGGCAATCGGCCGTCGCCATCTTTAATCAAAGAACCGGCAAGAGAAAAAAGAGAAGTCGACTTCGACATGACCAACAAACCGCAAACCGGTCAAAAACTGGTCAGCCGTGATAACCGCAAGACCGTGGGGGACATCACGGTCGAGAATCCCCGCATGACCTGCCATGCGGTCAATGTCTACTACGGCGACAAGCACGCGATCAAAAATGTCTCGCTCGACATCGGACGCAACGAGGTCGTCGCCATGATCGGCCCATCCGGCTGCGGCAAGTCGACCTTCATCCGCTGTTTGAACCGCATGAACGACACCATCGACACCTGTCGGGTCACCGGGGAAATCAAGCTGGATGGAGTCGACATCTACGACAGGAACATCGACGTCGTGCCTCTAAGGGCCCAGGTCGGGATGGTGTTCCAAAAACCGAACCCCTTCCCCAAGTCGGTTTACGACAACGTGGCCTATGGACCGAAGATTCACGGTTTGGCGCCGAACAAGACTGTTCTGAACGAAATCGTTGAAACCTCCCTCAAAAAGGCCGGCCTCTGGGAAGAAGTCAAAGACCGGTTGGAC
>JARROL010000024.1:0-18802 GCA_037383965.1 Desulfobacterales bacterium
CTCGGGTCTGCCGGATTACCGGCCTTATTATACCGAGCTGGTTCGGGTTCCACACGATCTGCTGCGGCAGGCCCTCTTAAGGGCGATTGCCCGTACGCCGTTGGCTCACGGCATCGGCCAGGCGGAACTTTACAGTGATCTGGGCTTCATGGTTCTCGGCGAGGCGGTGGAAACGATTTCCGGCAAACGGCTCGACCGATTACTCGGCGAGGCGGTCTATGCGCCGCTGGGCCTGAACGATGGTGGGCCGCCGCTTTGTTTTATCGATCATGCAGCACCGACCATGTTATCGGATGTGGCCGCCACAGAGTTCTGTTCCTGGCGGCAGTGTCTTCTGGAGGGTGTCGTGCATGACGAGAATGCCTTCGCTCTGGGCGGCATTGCCGGCCACGCCGGGCTTTTCGGCAGCGCCCTGGCGATCCACACTCTGATCGCGGCCCTATGGAAAGCATTCCGCGGGGATTCGCCGGAAGGGATTTTGCAGGTCGAGGTAGTGCAAAATTTTTTCCGGCGCGGCGAAAAAGGTGAGCGACCTTTAGGATTCGACACACCGTCGAAAACAGGATCGAGCAGTGGCCGGTATTTCACCTCCACCACCGTCGGTCACCTCGGATTTACCGGGACCTCTTTCGGGCTGGACCTGCAGCAAGCAATCGGTGTGATCTTGTTGACCAACCGGGTGCATCCCCGCCGCACCAATGAGCGCATCAAAACCTTCAGACCCAAACTGCATGACGCCGTGATGAACGTCCTCAGGACGCACCCGGAAGCCGGATGATCGGTAGCGGTGCCCTCAGCAACCGTGACCGATTACAAAAGGAGTCCGATCTCTTTGCACTGCCATCCAAACGTACTGCATTTGGCTGGCAGTCTTTTCTGCCGAAAATTCCGGGAAAAAGCGGGCTCATTTTGACCCCGGTTTTTGCGAACCCGACAATTTTTCTTGTAAAAACAGTATAATTTTGGTAGCGAAGCATGGAAAATTTTTGTATAATAACGTCAAAAACAAACGCACCCAAGCCGCGGGTGCTCATTGAGGTCGTATGAATCTCTTTCTTGACAGCATCTTAGGTATTTTCTCGAACGATCTGGCCATTGATTTGGGCACCGCCAACACACTGGTGTACGTCAAAGGGAAGGGTATCGTTTTAGACGAACCGTCGGTCGTGGCCGTCAGTATGGACGGTCGCTCCAAAAACCGGGTCTTGGCCGTCGGAGGTGAGGCCAAGCACATGCTGGGGCGGACCCCCGGCAGCATCGTGGCCATCCGACCGCTGCGGGACGGCGTCATCGCCGATTTCGAGGTGACCGAAGCCATGCTGCGGCACTTCATTCAAAAAGTTCACAACCGCCGCTCCTTCGTGCGCCCGCGCATCATCATCGCCGTGCCGTCAGGTATCACTCAGGTTGAGAAGAGGGCGGTCAGGGAATCGGCCGAATCGGCCGGTGCCCGGGAGGTGTTCCTCATCGAAGAGCCGATGGCTGCCGCTATCGGGGCGAACCTGCCGATTACCGAGCCGACCTGCAACATGGTGGTCGATATCGGCGGTGGCACGACTGAAGTGGCTGTCATCTCGCTGGCCGGCATCGTTTACAGCCGCTCGATGCGTGTGGCGGGCGACAAAATGGACGAGGCGATCATTCAATACATCAAACGCAAGTACAACCTCTTGATCGGCGAGCGCACCGCTGAGATCATCAAGACCACCATCGGCAATGCCTACCCCAACCCCCAGGACCTCGAAACCATAGAGGTCAAAGGCCGCGACCTGGCTTCCGGTATTCCCAAAATCCTCTCGATCGACTCGGAGGAAATTCGCGTGGCTATTTCAGAGCAAATCGATGCGATCGTGGAAACGGTCAAAATCGCGCTGGAGCAGACCCCTCCGGAACTGTCCGCCGATATCGTCGATCGCGGTATCGTCTTGACCGGCGGCGGCGCATTGCTTAAAAACCTCGATAAACTTCTGAGAGAGGAAACCAGCCTTCCGATCACGGTTACCGAAAATCCATTGTCTACAGTCGCGCTCGGCGCCGGAAGAGCACTCGACAGCCTCGAAATACTTAAACGTGTATTGATAAACTAGGTTCATGTTTTCAAAAAGAATGTTGGTGATCGTTGGCGTCTTTTTCCTGGTCGTCGCCAACATCGTGATCCTGTTTATATCCAGCAACCGAGTTCCTTCCTATGGTATCGGACGCGTCGCGCTCTATTTGGTCGCTCCGATTCAGGATGTCGTTTCAAGCACCATTAAAGTGGCCCGTGACACTTGGCAGGCCTACTTTATGCTCGTTTCAACGGCTCGGCAAAACGCCCGACTGAAAAAGGAGTTGCAGCTGGCGAATGCCCGCAACAGCCAGTGGCACGAAACGGAGCTTTCCAACATTCGGCTCCGCCGGCTGCTCGATTTCAAGATATCGCTTGAGAGTCCGTCCGTGGCGGCCGAGGTTATCGGTATGGACCCGTCGCCCTGGTACCGGGCTGTCATCATCAATAAAGGCAGCAACGACGGCGTTCGCAAGGGGCTGCCGGTCGGGATCCCCGAAGGGATTGCCGGGCAGGTGATCGACGTTTCGGCGGCTTATGCCAAGGTGATGTTGATCACCGACCGCAACAGCGCCGTGGATGCCCTGGTTCAGCGCACACGTGCCCGCGGCATCATCAAGGGTGAATCCACTAGCAGCTGCGTGTTTCAATACGCGTTGCGCAAAGATGAGGTCAACATCGGCGACAAGATCGTCGCGTCGGGACTCGATGGGGTTTTTCCGAGGGGAATGCCCATCGGTGAGGTCTCGGGGGTGGTCAGACGGGCTGCGGGCATCTTTCAGGAGGTCAGCGTGACCCCAAATGTCGATTTTGAAAAAATCGAGGAAGTGCTGGTACTTCTCACGCCGTTGCAGGACCAGCTTGTGAACCCGCAATGACCTATGTTTTTTACAGCATTACCAGCCTGTTCCTCATCGTGCTTCAGACCGTTATCCTGCCTGATCTGCCGATCTTTAGCAGCGTCTTCGACCTGACGGCGATGTTCGTGATCTATCTCGGCTTGATGCGCAGTGCACGTGAAGGAATACCGGTTGTCCTGATGCTCGGTGTGATCATGGACAATCTTTCCGGTGCTCCGTTCATGGTCTTCATTACCACTTATTTCTGGTTGTATGTCGGCGTGCGCTGGCTCTCGCGGATTTTGCAGGTCGGGATGCGCTTCCGTCTGGCGGTCATCATCGTCGCCGGCATCCTGCTGGAAAACGTGATATTCATATTGGCTTTCGGAGGGGTCGACGCACTCAGACAGATGCCGTCGACAACCGCGGGTAAGATCTTACCGCGCTTGCTATGGGCCCTTATTTTCGGGCCGCTTTTGATCCTGTTACTCGAGCAAACGCACCGGATATGGGATCGTTGGGTGCGAACTTTTCTGATTCGCAGGTCAGATTCAGTCGGCGGCCGGGCGGCCAGGTGACCGGGATGCGGTCCCGCAAAGACACTGACCGGTGACGCGATCCGAAAGGCTTTTTGGCACCGTTTCCGGATTTTTCTTCAGGGAATCCATGCTTTGGAAAAGTATTTAAAAACCGCCGATACCGATTGGTACAAGCAACGCATCATCGGCGTCATCCTGGTAGTGGTCACTTGTATGACCGTTCTTTTTGTGCGTCTTTTTTTCCTGCAGGTGATAAAAGGCCAAGAATACCGGCGTCTTTCGGAAAACAACAGTATCCGTTTGCAGCGCATCGAACCTTTCAGGGGAAGCATACTCGACCGGAATGGAAAAATGCTGGTCGACAACCGGCCCTCCTACGACTTGAGCATCATTCCCCTGAAAGGCTCGATGCGTTGCAAACGGATGCTGTTGTTTTCCGAAAGACGCCGGTATTCTTGACCCTTTATCACCTGCCTCAATGAGCAAATCAAGAGTCGGAAGGGCGCGCTTTCCTACAAACCCGTTCCGTTGATTCAGGATATCGGCCGGGATCACCTGGCCCTGGTCGAAGTGCACCGCTACGATTTGCCCGGCATCGATGTCAACGTCAAACCGCTCAGACATTACCTGAATCATCAGAGCGCCTCTCATCTGCTGGGATATCTCGGTGAGATCAGCCCCCGTGAGTTGAACAGCGGCCGCTACGTCGACCTCAGGAGCGGTGACCTGATCGGTAAGAACGGCATCGAAAAGGTCTTCGATAATTACCTGAGGGGCAAAAGCGGCGGCCGCCAAGTCGAGGTCAACGCCACCGGCCAGGTCGTCAAGGTCCTGGACACCGTTCCGGCTGCCCCCGGTTACAACATTTTTCTGACCATCGACTCGAACCTTCAGAAAAAGACCGAAGAACTTCTCGAAGGTGTCACCGGCGCGGCGGTTGCCGTAGAACCGTCCACCGGCCAGATTCTCGCCCTTGTCAGCAGTCCCACCTTCGATCAGAATGCCTTCGTCAGTGGTCTGTCGCACGAACAGTGGCAGGAATTTATCTCCGATCCCACCAAGCCGCTGACAAACCGCGCGGTACAGGGTGAATATCCCCCGGCTTCAACCTACAAGATCTTGACCGCCATAGCCGGTCTCGAAGAGGGGGTCATCAATGAAAAAACCGTCTTCTGCTGCCCCGGTTCATACCGCTTCAGAGGGCGTAATTACCGATGTTGGAAAAGAGGTGGGCACGGATGCCTCAATGTCGTTCAGGCGATTGCGCAGTCCTGCGATGTGTTTTTTTATCAAGTTGGACTGGCCGTGGGTGTCGATCGGCTGGCCTGGTATGCCAAAGCGGCCGGTTTCGGCGCACCGACAGGCATCGATCTGGCTCACGAGGCCAAAGGATTGATTCCGACCGCGGCCTGGAAGAAGCGTCGCACCGGTGTCGAGTGGCAGGAGGGCGAGACGCTGTCGATCGCCATTGGACAGGGCTTCAATCTTGTCACACCGCTGCAGATGGCGGTCATGACCGCTGCGATCGCCAACGGCGGGAAGAGATACCGGCCGCAGATTTTGATGACCGTCGAATCGGCGGACGGTCGCACCGTCAAAGCGGTTGACCCGGTTGTCACCGGCCGGCTGCCCATCAGCGCAAAGAACCTGGCCATCGTGCAAAAGGGATTGCGGGAAGTGGTCAACGGTAAAAGGGGAACGGCCAAAGGTGCGCGTCTTTTCGATTTGCCGATCAGTGGTAAGACGGGCACGGCCCAGGTCGTCGGCCGCAAGGAAGAAGAGGTCGAGGACCCGCCGCCGACGCCCGACCACCTCAAGGACCACGCATGGTTTGTCGCTTTTGCGCCGTCCGACGAACCGAAAATAGCGATTGCGGTCGTCGTCGAGCATGGTGAACACGGATCCGGGGCCGGTGCGCCGATCGCCCGGGAAATGATCAAGACCTATCTGCTTCGTGATCGGCTTAATCCTGGGCCGCCGCTAGTGGCCGAGCACAAGTCGGCCGGCTCTAATTGAGAATAAACAAATCACGATGACCGAAATTAAAAGTTGAAATGGTGGCGCATGTTTGACCGTAAATTTGTTCAATACTTCGATTGGGGCCTGCTCGGCCTTGCCATTGTGCTCGGTGGACTCGGGCTGACCACTCTCTACAGCGTGGTCACCGCCGACCCGATGACGCTTGGTAAAACACTTTACTTCAAACAAATGACCTGGTTTTGCGGCGGCTTGGTCCTGATGGTCATCACCTGCTCGTTTAACTACAAGCTGCTGGATCGTTACGCCTTTGCGGTCTATATAGTTTGCCTGGCGACGCTGGTTGCGGTGTTGCTCTTCGGCAAATATGCGGGCGGCTCCAAGCGCTGGCTGGTTTTGGGCCCCGTCTCCGTGCAGCCGTCGGAAATGGCCAAACTCGCCATTATCATCGTTCTGGCTCGATACTATTCGAAAAATGCGTACACCCGCGGATTTACCCTGCGCGACCTGTTCATCCCCGCGGTGCTGGTGCTGGTCCCCGCCTTCCTGATCATCAAGCAGCCGGACCTGGGGACCGCCTTGCTGCTCGCCATCATCGCCGGTTCCATGACCCTGTTCGTCAAGATAGAAAAACGGTCGCTGCTGGCCTTGATTTTTGCCGGTACGCTCGCCGTACCCATGGTCTGGTTTGTTTTGAAGGACTATCAGAAACAGCGCATCCTTACTTTTTTAAACCCGGATCGGGACCCCTTGGGCGCGGGATACCATATCATACAGTCCAAGATTGCCATCGGGTCCGGGATGTTGGTCGGCAAGGGGTATTTGAAGGGCACCCAAAACGCGCTTTCCTTTCTGCCGGAACAGCACACCGACTTTATCTTTTCTGTTTTTGCCGAGGAATGGGGATTTGTCGGATGCGCGATCCTGGTCCTCGTTTTTCTGCTGCTGATCGTTTGGGGGTTGAACGTGGCCTACAGTTGTCGGGATCCATTCGGAAACATTCTGGCGGTAGGAATCTCGGCAATGATATTTTGGCAGGTGTTTGTCAATATCGGAATGGTCATGGGACTGATGCCGGTGGTCGGGGTTCCGCTGCCGTTTATCAGTTACGGCGGATCCTCGGTTGCAACGATGATGGTTTCCATAGGGCTGCTCATCAACGTCAGTATGCGGCGCTTTACCCTGGAATGACGCTGCTGTTTAGCCTTGCACATCCGGTGCGTGTTCGATTGGTATTGGGCGGGCAGCAAAAATTCACATCCAAATAACCTCAGGAGGAGACGGACTCATGTTAAAAAAAGGACCCAAAGCGGATTCGATATCGACGTTTTTAGGGCCCGATGCCAGTGTGGAAGGTGTGCTGAATTTTCAAGGCACCGTCCGGCTCGACGGAACCATCAAGGGTAAAATCACCAGCAGCGGCGGCACGGTGATCGTTGGCGAGCAAGCCGTTGTCGATGCCGAAATCGCCGTCGGCACGGCCATTGTCATGGGTAAATTGAACGGCACCATCGATGCCAGCGATCGTATCGAAGTCTATCCTCCCGGCCGGATTACCGGCGACATTCAGGCCCCTGTGGTTGCCATCGAAGAGGGCGGGCTGTTCAACGGACACTGCACGATGACCCCTCGCGCCGAACCCGTGAAAAAGGTCAAACCCTTCCCGGAAAAAACCGCCTCTGACGCCAAGACGATCGCCAATTAAAATTTTTTAAAAAACCTTTGACAACCGTTTGTGGCGGATGGTATAGACCGCGCGAGTCGAAATGGTTTGTCGCAATTTCTTCAATGTTTAAACCGAATTACATCCAAATCTCGCTTCTGTGATGGAGGATTTCCCATGAAGTGTGCTGTATGTAACCAGAGGCCGCCTCTCACGTTACCGATCTCAGCGGCACTGCTGCTCCTTCTAACCATCGACTCGGTTTTTGCTGCGGAAGGCGGCGGTGGTCTCACCGTCGTTCCCGACTGGACCTTTCTGCTGCAGATGGCCAATTTCCTCTTTCTGATCTGGATCTTGAACCTGATTCTTTACAAACCGATCCGCAACGTTCTGAAACAGCGACAGCAAAAAGTGTCGGGTCTCGAAGAAAGCATTACGGCGTGCCAGAAGGATGTAAAGGACAAAGAAGACGCCTTCATGGCGGCCATCCGGGATGCGCGGGCCAAGGGGATGAAGAAAAAAGAAGCCCTGATGGCCGAGGCGACCGAAGAAGAAAAGCAGATTATCGCCAAAATCAACGAGACCGCTCAGGCCGAACTTGCCAAAGTCAGGGCAAAGATCGTCGAGGATGCCGAAGCGGTAAGAGGCACTTTGATGCAGGAAATCGATAGTTTTGCCGAGGCGATCGGGCATAAAATTTTGGGGAGGGCGCTCTGATGAAATTTCCTGTTTTCAGTCGCAATGGCCTTTTCGCCGCTCATCGGACAGCAGCAGTGCTGGCTGCCGCATTGCTGCTGTTTTGCTTTGTCGGCGGCGGGCTGTCATCCACCGGCGGTGAACAGGGCCCCGGACATGCGGCCGTCGATGAGCACGGCACCGAACACGCAGCGCCGCCCGCCAAGGGGTGGCAGGCCACCGACACTTACAAGGTGATGAACTTTGTTGTCTTGGCCGTCGCACTGGTCTTTCTGCTGCGCAAACCTGTGAAACAGGCACTCGGTGATCGGATTCAAGGCATAAAAGATCAACTCAGTGAACTTGAGGCCCAGAAAACAGCCGCCGAAGCAGAGTTGGCAAAATACCATCAGAGATTTCAGAAACTGGACGAGGAAGCCGAAAAGCTCATTGCCCAATACGTGCAGCAGGGTGAGGAAGCCAAGGCCAGAATCCTCAAAGAGGCTGAAACCGCGGCCGACAAACTTCAGGAACAGGCGCGCCGAAACATCGAAAACGAGTTCAAGAAAGCCCGACACGAACTTCAAGACGATGTACTCGAGAAGGCCCTGGCAAAGGCTGAGGAAATGGTCAGGGACAGAATATCCGAAGGAGACCAGGAACGATTGGTGGATGACTATCTATCGAAGGTGGTGGCATAATGAAAAATTTGGCAATCGCACGGCGTTATGCCAAGGCTCTTTTGCTTATCGGCAAAGAAGACGGACAGGCTGACAGTTACCGGGATGAGCTTTCGGCGGTGGCGAGATTGATTGCTGAAGACCAGTCCCTGGATCAAGCCCTGTCCAACCCCCTCCACGATGCCGCAGCCCGCAGAAAAGTCCTGACGACCGTGATCGAACGGTTGGGTCTTTCCCAGGTGATGTCGTCATTCCTGACGCTGCTGTTCGATAAAAGACGGATCGGTTTTATCGGTCAGATAGACCAGTTTTACCAGAAGCTGGCCGATGAACTGAAAGGCGTTGCGCAGGCCAGCCTGATTTCGGCCACCGAACTTCCTGCCGATACCGTTGAAAAGATTCGTGACGCCCTGTCCAGACGGACGGGTAAAGATATCGTTTTGAAGGTTGAACAGGATCCGAGTCTGATCGGGGGGATCGTGACCCGGATCGGTGACCTTGTTTTGGACGGAAGCATAAAGTCACAACTGATCAATATGAGAGAATCTTTAAAAAGGGGTGAGAGTGCCTAATGGAACTAAGAGCTGAAGAAATTAGTCAGATTATCAAAGAGCAGATTACCGATTATGACAAGAAGGTCGAACTCAGCGAAACCGGCGTGGTCCTGTCGGTAGGTGACGGTATCGCCCGGGTCTACGGTCTCGACAAGGTGATGGCCCTGGAACTGGTGGAATTTCCCGGCAACATCCTTGGGCTGGTTCTCAACCTTGAAGAAGACAACGTGGGTGTCGCGGTCATGGGCGAGGACATCCACATCAAAGAGGGCGACATGGTCAAGCGTACCGGCCAGATTGCCCAGGTGCCGGTCGGTGAACCCGTTTTGGGCCGTGTTGTCTCGGCCGTTGGCGAACCCCTTGACGGAAAGGGGCCCATCGATGCCAAAGAGTTCCGCCGGGTCGAGATGGTTGCGCCGGGTGTTATTGCCCGAAAGAGCGTCCACGAACCGTGTTATACCGGTTTGAAGGCCATTGACGCCATGACCCCGGTGGGGCGCGGCCAGCGCGAGTTGATCATCGGTGACCGTCAGATCGGCAAAACAGCCTGCGCGATCGACGCGATTCTGGCTCAAAAAGACACCGATGTCTACTGCATTTACGTCGCCTGCGGCCAGAAGAAATCCACGGTCGCTCAGGTCCACGCGGTACTCGAAAAATACGGCGCCATGGAGTACACCACCATTATTGCCGCCTGTGCCAGCGATCCGGCGACCCTGCAGTACGTCGCGCCTTATGCCGGCTGTGCGATGGGCGAATATTTCCGCGACACCAAACGGCATGCGTTGATCATATACGACGATCTTTCCAAGCAGGCGGCCGCCTACCGCCAAGTTTCCCTGTTGCTCAGACGGCCGCCCGGACGCGAGGCCTACCCGGGCGATATTTTCTACAATCACTCACGCCTGCTCGAGCGTGCCGCCAAGTTGAACGACGAGCTGGGTGCCGGATCGCTGACGGCGCTGCCCATCATTGAAACCCAGGCCGGCGACGTTTCCGCTTACATTCCGACCAACGTGATTTCAATTACCGACGGTCAGATTTATCTGGAACCCGGCTTGTTCTTCGCCGGCGTTCGTCCGGCCATCAACGTCGGCCTCTCGGTCTCACGCGTCGGTGGTGCGGCCCAAGTGAAGGCCATGAAACAGGTGGCCGGCACGTTGCGGCTCGACATGGCCCAGTACCGCGAACTCGAAGCCTTTGCCGCATTCGGCAGCGATCTGGACAAGGCCACTCAACAACAGCTGACCCGGGGCGCCCGGTTGGTGACGATCCTAAAACAGCCCCAGTACCAGCCGCTGCCCATGGAAAAACAGGTGAGCATTTTGTTTGCCGGCACAAGGGGTTTTCTGGACAAGTATCCACTGGAAGTTCTGGCCAAATATGAAGCCGGCCTCTATCCCTTCATAGAAGAAAGATTTCCGAAGGTTTTCACCGATTTGAAGGAAAAGCAGGCCTTCGACGACGATCTGACCAATCAGATGACCGAAGCGTTGAAAGCCTACGACGAGGAATTCAAGGACACGATCAAGTAGAATTTCGAAACTGGAAACTTGAAACTGGAAAATTTGTAACTTGCTTTCAGCCTTGCCGATGTCGCCTGGCAAAGAAAATAGGACGATCCACTTCTCGAGTTTCAAATTTCAAGTTTCCAGTTTCGCAACTGTTTAGAGGCGGATTCAGATGGCAAGACTAAAAGATGTCCTCAATAAAATCCAAGCGGTAAAAAAGACCAAACAGATCACAAAGGCGATGAACATGGTTGCCGCCTCGCGATTGCGTGGTGCGCAGACCAAGATGGAGGCATTTCGTCCCTATGCCGGCAAGTTTGCCGAAGTTTTGGGAAGTCTGGCCGAAAGGGCCGGCGGGGAGGCCAACCCGCTGTTGGTACCGCGCGAGAAAATAAACAAGGTACACGTTCTTTTGTGCACCTCCGATCGGGGTCTCTGCGGCGGTTTCAATTCCAATCTCATCCACAAAGCCGAAACTTTCCTGAAAGACGGGGCCGGTCAAGGAATCGATTTTTCCTTCACCGCGTTCGGCAAAAAAGGCCGTGACTGGTGTCGCAGCAGCCAGCAGACCCTGGTCGAGCAGCACATCGGCGTCGTCGGATCCACTTTTGGGTTCAACGTTGCAACAACCGCGGGCCGCAAGCTCGTGAATCTCTATCTCGACGGCTCTTACGATGAGGTACACATAATTTACGCCGAATTCTTGAGTATGGCTAAGCAGATCCCGACGCTCAAGCAGTTGCTGCCGATACCGCCCATCGCGGTGGCCGAGTCGGCCGACGATGAAAATGCGCCGTACATGGCCGAACACATCGCCGAACCGTCGCCCGCGGATCTGTTGGGTGAAATGCTGCCGAGAAATATTTACGTCCAGATTTACAGCGCGCTGCTCGAAACCTCGACCAGCGAACACGCAGCCCGCATGTTGGCCATGGACAATGCCACCAAGGCGTGCAACGACATGATCGAAAATTTGACATTGGCTTACAACAAGGCCCGTCAGGCGGCGATTACGGCGGAATTGATGGACATCGTCGGCGGCGCCGAGGCTCTCAAGGGATAATAGCACGAATTTGCCTATATCGTTAACAGGAGGTCGTTTCGATGGGAGAAAACATTGGTAAGTTACTGCAGGTCATGGGACCGGTCGTCGACGTGGAGTTCGAGCAAGGCAAACTGCCGTTCATCTACACCGCATTGACGATTACGAACCCGGCAATCGATGAGAGAGAGGACAACCTTGTCGTCGAGGTCGCCCAGCATCTCGGCGACAACGTCGTGCGCTGCATCGCCATGGACGTTACCGACGGTCTGGTCCGCGGCATGGCGGTAAAGAATACGGGAAATCCGATCATGATGCCGGTCGGAGAAGCCGGCCTGGGACGCGTTCTTAACGTCGTCGGCCGTCCGGTGGACGGGCTGGGTCCCGTCAGCCAGGAAAAGATGATGCCGATTCACAGGGAGGCGCCTAAATTTACCGAACAGGACGTCACCGTGCGCGTGCTGGAAACCGGTGTCAAGGTCATCGACCTGCTGGTGCCCTTTCCCCGCGGCGGCAAGATGGGGATGTTCGGCGGCGCGGGCGTGGGCAAAACCGTTATCATGATGGAAATGGTCCATAACATCGCCATGCAGCACGGCGGTATTTCGGTGTTTGCGGGCGTTGGGGAACGGACCCGTGAAGGCAATGACCTTTATCACGAAATGAAAGACTCCGGCGTCCTTCCCAAGGCGGCGCTGATCTACGGCCAGATGACCGAGCCCCCCGGGGCGCGGGCCCGCGTGGCCCTTTCGGCCTTGACTGCCGCGGAATACTTTCGTGATGAAGAAGGTCAGGACGTGTTGATCTTCATCGATAACATTTTCCGCTTTACCCAGGCCGGTTCCGAGGTTTCGGCCCTCCTCGGCCGCATGCCGTCGGCGGTCGGCTATCAGCCGACCCTGGCAGTCGACCTGGGGGAACTTCAGGAGCGCATCACCTCCACCGATAAGGGATCCATTACGGCCGTGCAGTGCGTGTATGTGCCGGCGGACGACCTCACCGACCCGGCCCCCGCCACCACCTTCGCCCACTTGGATGGAACCGTGGTGTTGTCACGCCAGATCGCGGAACTCGGGATTTATCCGGCCGTTGACCCGCTTGACTCGACCTCCCGAATTCTGGATGCGAACTACATCGGAGATGATCATTACCGGACCGCCCGCCAGGTGCAACAGATCCTCCAGAAATACAAAGAATTACAGGACATCATCGCCATTCTGGGCATCGAAGAGTTGTCCGATGAAGACAAGGTCACCGTCGCGAGGGCGCGTAAGATTCAACGATTTCTCTCGCAACCGTTCCACGTGGCCGAGGCCTTTACCGGAAAGGCCGGCAAGTACGTCAAGATCGAGGACACCGTTCGCAGCTTCAAAGAGATCTGCGAAGGCAAATATGACCACATTCCCGAACAGGCCTTCTACATGAAGGGCGGTATCGAGGAAGTGGTTGAAGATGCCAAGAAAAGGGAAGAGGCTGCTTAACAAAGGGGGCATAGCATGGCTGAAAAAATTAAACTGGAAGTCGTTACCCCCGAAAAAGTCGTTGTCAGCGAGGACGTCCAAATCGTGGCGGCACCTGGGACGCTGGGTGAATTCGGCGTCCTTAGTGGCCACACGCCATTCATGACGTCCCTGAAAACCGGGACCATCCGTTACACGGATGCAAGCGGTGTCGAGCACTCCATTTTTATCAGTGGCGGGTTTGCCGAAGCCCTGCCGACCAAAGTAACCGTTCTGGCCGAGTCCGCTGAACGAAGACGCGACATCGATCTCGAGCGAGCCATGGCGGCATTGGAGCGGGCTCAAAGACGAATGGTGGAAGACCGCAAAAAAGAAGACATCGATTTCACCCGGGCGCGAGCGGCACTCGAAAGAGCCCTGCAAAGGGTCAAGCTGGCCGAATCGCGCAAGCGATAGCAACACAGCATTTGGAACCGTAAGCTATCCGAATGGGGATGCCATTCCAAAAGGGTAAACCGGCTTTGTGGGTTTACCCTTTCTTTTCTTGAAGGCAATTGATGCAACTCCGCCACGAAAATATTGCCATCGTCATTTTGGCCGCTGGACTGGGCACCCGAATGAAATCCCAAAAGGCCAAGGTTCTGCATGAGGTCTGTGGACGACCGATGATTCTTTACGTCGTGGAAACCGCCGCCAAGGTGGCCGGGGACCACGTCATCCTGGTCGTCGGCCATCAGGCGCAGCGGGTTCGAGAAGTGGTGACCGAATGCGCAAAGGTCCGCTACACCTTGCAGGAGCAGCAACTCGGTACGGGACACGCCGTAGCCAGCGCTCTTCCCGATGTCCCGGTTGAATGCCGCCACGTGGTGATTCTCTGCGGAGACGTCCCGTTGGTTACCGAGAGCACCATTGGAAACCTGATCACCGACCACCTCACCCACCGGCGCGACATCACGGTCCTGGCTACGGAGGTTGAAGACCCGGCCGGATACGGCCGTATCGTTATCGATACCGCCGGCCGCGTGGTGGCCATCGTTGAAGAAGTCGATGCCTCCGAGGAGCAGCGCAAAATCCGAATTGTCAATACCGGAATCTATTGTGTGGACAAACCTTTTTTGACCCGCGCCTTAAAAAAATTCGACCGCAACAATGCACAAGGCGAGCTCTACCTGACCGATATCGTTGCTGTCTGCCATCTTGACAACGGCAAGGTGGGGGCGATGGTCTCGGAAAACGCTCAGGAGTTTCGAGGGATCAATTCCAGGGACGACTTGGCCGCCGTCGAAAAGCTCATGCTGTACCACAACCGTATTTAACCTTGACTTTTTCTTTTATGATGGATTATAAATTATCAAAATACTGAGGTGAAAGATTGGACAACGAACAGATAATAAAACAGTTTGATGAAATCGAGCGTAAAGTCGAGCGAGTGATTGAGGTTTACAAGTCATGTGAGGCCAAAAATCTGGAACTCACAAACAAAATTGATAAATTAGAGGAGGAGCTTCAAAGTAAGGCTGATGTGGAGCAACGCTACCAAGAGGAAAAGTCCTTGATTCGGTCAAAAATTGACAACCTGCTGGCCAGATTAGGTGATCTAACGGATCAGTAACACTGGCCGGGCGGGTCAAAGGTGCGGAAAGGGCAGTGACGTTTTAGTGGAACAACACGTTACCATAGAATTGTTTGGGCAACCGTACACGTTTAAAACTCAATCGGAATTGAGTCAGGCAAGAGAAGTTGCTGATTTTCTGGTCAGAGAAGTTACCAAGGTGTCCGATTATTATCCCAACAAATCTGCCAAAATGAATCATGTGACCATCATGATCCTTGCCGCGCTTAATATTGCCCAAGAGTATTTGGAATTGGAAAAGGATCGATCGAATTTCATCAACACCATTTCTGACCGTTCGGCGGAATTGATCCGTAAAATCGATGGCTGTTTTATCGAACCTGAAAGAGCCGAAGCTTACAGGCTGCAGACAGGTACCTAGCGCGTAATTTCGTTAAGAAATCTTTTACCTTACCACGATCCTCTCGTGGCGCTCGATAGAAAGGTTTTCCTGCCAGCCCGCCGGCTCGACTCCGCCTTACGTGAGTCGCACCATCTGGATGTCGACCCCTGTCGTGTTCGTGATTGGAAGATGTTCTTTGTCCCAACACCGATGCACCGGGGGCTATCGCTGGTTTCGGTGTGCAGATTCCGGTGTCGCGCCGGAAGAGCCTGAAGAAACCAAATGGCGCCCACTTTGAACCAATGGTTCAAAGACCTTACCAACACGGCACAGTGGCAGGGGTCCTCACCCGGTTTTTTTCTATGGCATCCCTTTTAGGGTCAGCCCCATCGCAGCTCTTTGCAGTAGCGTCGCCAACCCAAGGGACTGTCAGTCGAACCGGACTGCCGGAGGCGAGAATCTTTTAAGCTCCTGAAGCGACACGCCTTTTTTTCCTCCTCTTCCCAATTTAATTTCGCGGTTTAAAGGACATCATTTTCCGATTCGATCGAACGCAAACGTCTCGTTGGTCGTTCGTTGAATGGTTGTGTCGATTTAATGGTGCCGTTGCATGACATTCGATATGAATTCCGAGGAGAAAATAAATGGATGCACTTTACGTTTTGATCGGCGTTTTTTGTTTTGGCGCGGGTTTCGGGGTTGCCTTTTATGTCAAAGGCAGGCTGCTGACCCGCAAGATAAAAGATGCCGAGGGAGAAGCGGCAAAAATACGCGAGGAGGCCCACCGGCATTCGGAGACCTTGCTCAAAGAAGCCGATCTCGAAGTCAAAGACAAACTTTTCAAAATGAAAAGCGATTTCGATGCCGAAACCAAGGAAACCCGCGCTGAACTGAGCAACAGAGAAAAAAGGCTGCTTCAAAAAGAAGAACACATTGACCGCAAAGCAGAACAACTCGAGAAACGGGAAAATGACATCGGGCGGGTGGAAAAAGACCTCGCTCACCGCGTCGAACGTATCGAAACGGATGAGAAAAAATTCCATGAACTGATTGAAGAACAAAAGCGGCAGCTTGAGAAAATTTCGGGTTTGACGGCCGAACAAGCCAAGGAGTTGCTGATCCGGGCTATGGAAAACGAGGCGCGCTACGAAGGCGCCAAGCTCATAAAACGGATCGAAAACGAGACCCGGGAGGAAGCCGATAAGAAGGCCAAGAAAATCATCGCCACCGCCATTCAGCGCTATGCGGGCGATTTCGTGGCCGAGCGAACGGTTTCGGTGGTTCAGTTGCCAAACGATGAGATGAAGGGACGTATTATCGGCAGGGAGGGACGCAACATACGGGCCCTGGAGGCGGCCACCGGCATCGATCTCATCATTGACGACACGCCTGAAGCCGTTATCCTTTCGGGGTTCAACCCGGTCAGAAGAGAGGTTGCACGCATCTCGCTGACTCGGCTGATATCAGACGGGCGGATTCACCCGGCCCGCATAGAAGATGTGGTCAAAAAAGTCGGCCAGGAAGTCGATCAGGCCATTAAAGAGGCTGGGGAACAAGCAGCCTTCGATCTGGGTGTCCATGGTATCCACAATGAGTTGATCAAATATCTCGGCCGCTTGAAGTACCGCACCAGCTATGCCCAGAACGTTTTGCAGCACTCGGTGGAGGTGGGGTTTCTCTGCGGAATCATGGCGGTGGAGTTGGGTCTGAACCAGAAATTGGCGCGCCGCATGGGTCTGCTGCACGATATCGGTAAGGGCATCGACCACGAAGTCGAAGGTCCCCACGCCATCATCGGTTCCAAGCTGGCGAAAAAATACAATGAATCACCCAAGGTGGTGCACGCCATCTCTGCGCACCATGAAGACGTACCGCCCAACTCAGTTTATTCGGTACTCGTGCAAGCTGCCGATGGTTTATCGGGGGCGCGGCCCGGGGCGCGCAAGGAGATGTTAGAGAACTACATCAAGCGTCTTGAAGACCTTGAAGGTATTGCCAACTCGTTCAGGGGGGTGGCCAACACATTTGCCATACAGGCGGGTCGAGAACTGCGGGTCATCGTGGAAAGTGACAAGATATCCGATGAAAGTTCAACTTTGCTCTGCCGGGATATTGCTAAAAAAATCGAAGAATCCCTGACGTTTCCGGGTCAGATAAAGGTAATGGTCATCCGTGAGACCCGAGCGGTGGAATTTGCCAACAAGTAAGCGGAAATCGTTCAAATATTTCTCGGAAACGGGTTTTCGGGGCGGAGGCGCATATTTCATTCGGTTTGGCCGGTTGAGCCCGTTTGGCCCGTTAGCCGGTTGAGGGATGTCGTCGATTTTACTAGAACTCTGGGGTCCTGAGTTTCAAGTTTCAAGTTTCAATTTTCGATCTAAAGGAGCGACAATTGCCGAATGTCCTCGACATCATGCACGAGCGTGGCTTCATCGAACAAACAACCCATGAAGCGGAACTCGCCGATTTACTGTCCAACGGACCGGTCACCTGTTATATCGGTTTCGATCCGACGGCTTCAAGTCTGCACATCGGCAGTCTGGTGCCGATTATGTCACTGGCTCACATGCAGCAAAACGGTCACCGTCCGATAGCATTGATCGGCGGTGGTACGGGGCTGGTGGGTGATCCGAGCGGCAAGACCGAGATGCGCCGGTTGCTGACCCCTGAATTGGTGGATGAAAACGCGGCCGGAATAAAGAGTCAGTTGGCGCGATTTATCGATTTTGAAAACGATCGTGCGTTAATGCTCAACAATGCCGATTGGCTTACCAAACTGGAATACATTCCTTTCCTGCGGGACATTGGGCGCCACTTTTCCATTAATCGGATGCTGAAGGCTGAAAGTTATCGTCTTCGTCTCGATTCGGATGAAGGCTTGAGCTTCATTGAATTCAACTACATGCTGCTTCAGGCGTATGATTTCTTGGAACTCTTCGACCGGTGCGGCTGTCAGCTTCAAATGGGCGGCAGTGACCAATGGGGCAACATTGTTGCCGGAATCGAATTGATTCGACGGGTCCGACAGGCGTCGGCCTTCGGTATCACTTTTCCTCTCATCACTACCAGCGGCGGGGCCAAAATGGGAAAAACCGCGGCTGGAGCTGTCTGGCTCGATGCCGGCAGGACATCGCCCTACGAATACTATCAGTACTGGGTCAATACCGATGACAGGGATGTGCAACGATTTCTGTCCCTGTTTACGTTTTTGCCCATGGCGGAAGTCCACGAAACGGCTCGTCTGGATGGCGCCGATTTGAACAGCGCCAAAACCGTGTTGGCGTTTGAAACCACGGCCCTGGCGCATGGTCCGGGAGAGGCCGCTCAAGCTTACCGCAAAAGTGTCACCAATTTCGGTGTGCGTGAAGTGCCGCGGAAGATTTTGCCCAGCAGCCGGATACACGCTGACAATTTTCCGATATCGGATGTAGGCGGCAATGACAGGATTGCCGTCACGACGCAGGAAGCCGATGCATACCTCGACCCACGAGAGCTTCGGGACGGCATTCCCGCGTTCAAACTTTTTCAACGTGTCGGCTTGGCCGCCTCAGGCGCTGCGGCCCGCCGCCTGATCGAGCAGGGCGGCGCCTATTTGAACGCCGATCGAATCGACGTCTTTGATCGGGCGATTACCGACGCGGACTTGGATGAAAACCATATGCTGGTTCTCAGGTCCGGCAAGAAGCGTTACTGCAGACTTAAGGTCCGTCTCCAAACTGAAGGCAAGGGTTAGCGGACGTCCGGTGTTCTCGGGCGGTTCTGCAGCCGGCGGACGGTCCGATATTCAAACTTTCACTGGACCAATCATGAACAGTTAGCAATGTCACTTTCACAGGTTTGTGATCAAATTTTTTTGGACA
>JARROL010000025.1:0-15911 GCA_037383965.1 Desulfobacterales bacterium
GACCTGTTGCTGACGGTCCGAGATGCTTTGCAAGAAGACCGGCCCGGCAGCGACATGCTGATCAAAGCCGTGAGGCGGCGGTACAAGGCCGCTTTGGTGGATGAGTTTCAGGATACCGATTCGGTTCAGTACACCATCTTTTCGAGACTCTTCGGCCGGCCTCCGGCCGTTCTTTTCATGATCGGCGATCCCAAGCAGTCGATTTACGGCTTTCGCGGGGCCGATATTTTTTCTTACATGGAAGCGGCCGAACGGGCGACGAAAAAGTATACCCTTTATGAAAACTGGCGCTCCGAACCCGGCATGATCGCCGCCGTCAACACGCTGTTCGCAGGCGTTCGCCGGCCGTTTTGGTACGATGAAATCCGCTTCGAAAAGGCGCAGGCCGGGAAAGGGTCCGACGGGGCGTCAAGCTTAGAGAAGCCGGCGCTGATCCTGTGGTATCTCCCCTCGCAGGAGGGTAAATCCGTCAACAAGAGCGACGCCACACACCGGATCGCCGCGGCTGTGGGCGATGAAATCGCCCGTCTGGTCGCAGCGAAGGACGTACCGACGCCGCTCGCCGATATCGCCGTCCTGGTGCGCACCAATCGACAGGCACGGCTGATGAAAGAAAGCCTGTCCGAACGACGCATTCCATCCGTCCTCTATGGCGCCGGCAACATCTTCGATACCCCCGAAGCCTCGGAAATTTTGCAGGTGCTGACCGGGGTGCTTGAACACCATCGTGAAGAACGGTTCCGGGCGGCCCTTGTAACCGACATGCTGGGGATATCAGCGGCTGAAATCGACCGTGCCACCGTGAGTGAACACCATCTTGAAATCCGGAGGTCACACTTCAGAGAGTATGCCGAAGAGTGGAACCGTTACGGATTCATGCGCATGATGCGATCGTTGATGGCCCGTGAAGGGGTACGAACGCGTTTGCTGGCGTATCCGGACGGCGACCGCCGATTGACCAATCTGCTGCATCTGGCCGAAATCCTGCACGAGCAGACCGTCCAGGAGGAGCCCGGCATGGCCTCGCTCCTCAAGTGGCTCGCTGCCAAGCTCAACCCGGAGACTCCGCGCTCGGAAGAGCACCAACTCAGGCTGGAAAGCGATGCCCGGGCAGTGCGCATCGTGACCACCCACAAAAGCAAAGGCCTGGAGTATCGGGTCGTCTTCTGTCCGTTCGGGTGGGAAGGATCGCTGATCACCAATGACCGTGACATCATCTGCCACGAACAAGGCCCGCCCCGGCGACGGGTCCTCGACTTGGGCTCCGACCAGGTCGAAGTGCGAAGGCAGCTGGCCCAGCGGGAAAAGCTGGCCGAAAACCTGCGCTTGCTCTATGTGGCGCTCACCCGCGCCAAGACGCGCTGTTATCTGGTCTGGGGTCATATCAATACCGCCGAGACCTCTGCCCCGGCCTATCTGTTACACCACCCGGCGTGCGACGGTGACGACATCGTCGCTTCCTTGGCAACCCATTTGACCGGACTGACCGATGATGATCGCCGAGCAGAACTGGCACGCCTGGTCGCAGCCTCCGGTGGAAGCATCCTTCTGAAGGACATTTCGGTTGACAGCAGCGTCCCGCCATCCGTGCCGATAAACGATGCGGCACCGCTTTTCTGCCGGAACTTCAGCGGTGCCATCGACACAACCTGGCGGATTTCGAGCTACTCGGCGCTGGTTTCCCGCCGAAACGCGGATGCTGATTCGCCCGACCGTGATGCGCATCCACCGCCATCGGTCGCCGGTAACGACGGCGCGGTTTCCGCCATCGCGTTGCCGGCCACGGAACTCCGGACCATTTTCACCTTCCCCAAAGGCGCCCGGGCCGGTATTTTCTTTCACGAACTGCTCGAAGAGCTCGATTTTACGGATGCAGTGCCGGAAAATCGGGAAGCACGAATCCACGAAAAGCTGCGCGCGCACGGGTTCGACCCGTTGTGGGCGGCAGCCGTCAAGAGCGCGATCGATCGCGTGCTCTCTGTAGCTCTCGCCTCCGGACTCCCCGGGTTGACGCTAGGTTCTGTCGGCCTCCACCAGCGGCTCAACGAGCTGGCCTTTTATTTTCCCGTCAAGCCGGTTACGCCCCATCGGTTAAGGGACGTATTTGCCGCGCATCCGGCCGCCGGTATTCCACCAGCGTTTCCGTCGGATCTGGAAAAACTCAGTTTCGCACCGTCCCGCGGTTTCTTGAAGGGTTACATCGACATGGTCTTCATACACGAAGGGCGCTACTATCTGATCGACTGGAAGTCGAACCATCTCGGACATCGAACAGAGGACTATCACGCGGAAAACCTGCAAACGGCCATGAATGAGGCCTATTACATCCTCCAATACTGTCTCTACACCCTGGCATTCAACCGATATCTCAAGATGCGTGATCCAACCTACAGTTATGAAACCCATTTCGGCGGGGTATTCTACATATTTATCCGCGGCGTCGATCCGGCAAAAGGGCCTGCATACGGCATTTATCGCGACCGGCCGGATGCCGGCCTGATCGAAGCCCTCGACCAGGCCCTGATCGCCGCCGGATGAATTTTCGAGGGCATCGGGGCTATCTAATCGAGGCGTACCAGGAGATGCAAGTGAAGCACAATACTGATTTGACATCTCTATATTGCAGCGGCCAGTTGGCCGAAATCGACCTTCATTTCGCCGGTTTCGTCGACCGACTAAGCGGTTACCTCGTCCCGGAGCTGGCCCTGGCCGCGGCCCTGGTCAGCCGTGCGGCCGCCGGCGGGCACGTCTGTCTCGACCTGAAGGCACTTGACGGCGTCGAACTGCTGAAGGCCCGGGAAGGCCGCCCGGCAGTGAACTGCCCCGCTGCCGAAGATTGGATGGCGCGGCTTCGGGAGAGCTCCGTGGTCGGCTGCCCCGGTGACCTGCGTCCGTTGATACTGGATTCTTTCGGCCGACTCTATCTCTATCGCTACTGGTCGTATGAGCGGGATTTGATCGATGCCATCTACCGAAGGACGGGTGACGACCCGATACCTGGGGGCCGGGGAGCGGCAGCGCTGCGAAAAACCTTCGACCGTCTGTTTCCGGAAGACGGTTTGTCCAACGGCATCGACTGGCAGAAAATTGCCGCCCTGGCAGTACTGCTTAATAGATTCTGCGTCATTGAGGGTGGCCCCGGTACCGGAAAAACGCATACCGTGGCCAAAATTTTGGCCCTGCTGCTCGAACAGGAGGACGGTACCCCCATCGACATCATGCTCGCGGCACCGACCGGCAAGGCGGCGGCCAAGCTCGGTGAATCTCTCAAATCGGTCCGAGGTTCGCTTGACTGCAGACCTGCAGTAAGAAATCGGCTGCCGATCGAAGCCCGGACAATCCATCGGATGCTGCAGCCGGTCACAGGAACCTCAGCTTTCAGGTATAACGCGGCAAACCGGCTACCGGCGGATGTCGTCATCGTCGACGAAGCCTCGATGGTGGATTTAGCCCTGCTATCGAAGCTGGTTACGGCCCTTGCCGATCGGGCCCGGTTGGTCCTCATCGGCGACAAGGACCAGCTGGCTTCGGTCGAAGCGGGCGCCGTGCTGGGCGACATCTGTGATCGCGGCCGCCCGCACCGGTTTTCGCGTGCCTTCTGCCGGACTGCAGAACTGGCGACCGGTATTTCTCTGAATGCCTGTGGCGGCGAAGACGAGAAGAAGGGCGGATTGCGGGACAGTATCGTCACCCTGGTCCGGAGCTACCGCTTCGAGGAGAAAAGCGGGATCGGCGAGCTGAGCCGGACCGTCAATCGAGGGAGGTGCGATGCGGTTTTGAATTTGCTGAAAGACGGCCGCTGCGAAGGTATCCACTGGAACCCGGTTGCCTTCCCACGTGAGCTTTACCGGCAATTGCCGGAGCACATCATAGAAGGGTATCGCGACTGTTTTACAGTCGCCGACCCTCGACGCGCCCTTGCGCGCTTTAGCCGCTTCAGGGTCTTGTGTGTCGTTAATAAGGGCTTTTACGGGGTTGCCGCCATCAACCGCATGACGGAACAGGTGTTGCGTCGCTCAAATCTGATCGCAACGGAAAGTGGCCGCACCGATCGCTGGTATGCGGGACGACCGGTTCTGATTAACGCCAACGATTACCGTCTGCGACTGTACAACGGTGACATCGGTCTGACGGTGGCGGCGGAGGATGCCGGAGAGGAAAGGCTGGTGGTTTGTTTTGCGGATGCGGCTGGTGACATGCGGCACATCCCGATCCACCGGCTGCCGGCCCTCGAAACGGTTTTCGCCATGACCGTGCACAAGAGTCAAGGATCTGAATTCGACCAGGTCCATCTGATCCTGCCCGACACCGACGTGCCGGTCCTGACGCGCGAGTTAATCTACACGGCCGTTACGCGGGCTCGATCGAGAATCACCATCTGGGGACAGGAACGGATACTGGCCGCTGGGATCTCGCGCCGGATCGTGCGGCGCTCCGGGCTGAGGGATGCCTTGTGGGGCAGGGAAGAAACGGATGACGGGTAAGGCACGGTGATTTATTTCTCCGGCCCCGTCGAAATAGCGTTTCAACTTTTCTTGTTGCACGAAACCGAGGACGACAGAGCCGTCTGCACCTGGGCCAGGAGTAGACAGTCTTGCGAACAGTCTGGAAAAGCGGATTCTCTTTGATCGCAGTCCCGACAGGGGCTTTTTACAAGATAGCCGAGGTCGAAATCAAACTGACACGTGAAACGATCGTTCGTCATAGGATGTTTCGTCAATTTGCCACGGTTCCTTTCCAGGTGAACAGGTGATGTGTATGATTTACATTGTATTACAATTTATACCATAATCACTGCTAAATGACAAGGGAAACGGCAACCAACCCTTGTTTCTATTAAATGCTCATGGCACTAAAGGCATCATGAGATATGAAAATTGTTTTCGTGGAGCGCGGTTGTAACGGTTGAGTCGGTCGGAGCGTGTTTTCGAGTTTCAGGTTTCTGACGCGGAAGACCTGTGGTCGTTGACAATGCCGGGGCGGGTGTATAGAGTGAAACCTTGTTTAAGTTACTTAATATAAAATGATATTTTCATGACGACGGTTGTAAGCACTCACCTCTGTCGGCATAGCCGGCGCGGCCCTTCCTATTTTCTTGTGACCTTATCGTGCAGATAGATGGAGAAAATCGAATGCGAATCGGTGTTGGATACGATGTTCACCGGCTGGTAATAGGCCGCCCGCTTGTTTTGGGCGGCGTCACCATCCCATTCGAAAAGGGCCTGGAAGGACATTCCGATGCAGACGTGTTGGTGCACGCAGCCTGCGATGCGCTGCTGGGAGCCGCCGGCGAAGGTGATATCGGCCAGCAATTTCCCGATACAGATCCCCGTTTTCACGGTATTTACAGCATCCGCCTGCTGGAATCGACCCTAACCATCATTGGGGCGAAAGGTTTTTCCGTGGTCAACCTGGATGCAGTCGTATTCGCCGAGGCGCCGAAACTCCAACCGCATCGCGTCGAAATGCAGGATATCATGGCCCGCGCCCTGGGCATCGACCCTCGGCGCATTAACGTCAAGGCCACCACGACCGAAGGGCTCGGCCATATCGGCCGCGGCGAGGGTATCGCCGCCATGTGCATCGCTCTCCTGGCCGAAACGGAGGATTTTTGAGGTCTTCATTTAAGTTAGTCGCTCCCTTCGATCCCAACGGCGACCAGCCGCAAGCCATCGCGACCCTTTGTGACAATATTCGGAATGGCAAACCGCGGCATGTGCTGTTGGGGGTTACCGGATCCGGCAAAACCTTCACCATGGCGCACGTGATTGCCAAACTCGACCGTCCGACGCTGGTCCTGGCACCCAATAAAACCTTGGCGGCTCAACTCTACAACGAGTTCAAAGCGCTTTTCCCGGAAAATGCGGTCGAGTATTTTGTCAGTTACTACGATTACTATCAACCGGAAGCCTATATCCCCGCCAGCGACACTTATATCGCCAAGGATTCATCCATCAACGAGATGATCGACAAGTTGCGGCATTCGGCCACCCGTTCGGTCCTGTCGCGTCGTGATGTGATCGTCGTGGCCAGCGTATCCTGCATATATGGCCTCGGAGCGCCTGAAGACTATCTGGGCATGCGTATCGAACTCAAAAAGGAGACGGAGATCGGCCGTGACGACCTCCTGCGGGACCTCGTGTCCCTGCAGTATGAGCGCAACGATCACGATTTTCATCGCGGCGTTTTTCGCGTCAGGGGTGACCGGATCGAGCTGTTTCCCGCTTACGAAGAAGATCGGGCCCTGCGTATCGATTTTTTCGGCGACCTGATCGAAGAGATCACCGAAATCGACGCGTTGCGCGGCCTGGTCATCAAACGGTTGGAGCGGGCGACCGTCTTTCCGGCCAGCCACTATGTCACCTCCAAAGTCACCCGCAAGCGCGCCATCGAGACCATCCTTGCCGAACTCAAGGACCGGATCGCGTTTTTCCGTGAGGAAAAACGGTTCATCGAGACCCAGAGGATAGAGGAACGGACCAACTTCGACCTTGAGATGATCCAGGAACTCGGGTACTGCAACGGCATCGAAAATTACTCGCGCCATCTGACCGGACGAGCGGCCGGCGACCCGCCGCCGACGCTGCTCGACTATTTTCCGGAAGACTACTTGATGTTCATCGACGAGAGCCACATCGCCGTGCCCCAGCTGCGGGCCATGTACCGCGGCGACCGCTCGCGCAAGCAAACGCTGGTCGAATACGGCTTTCGTCTGCCGTCGGCGCTCGACAATCGGCCCCTGAGATTCGACGAGTGCCAGGAACGCTTTAATCAGGTGGTCTTCGTTTCGGCGACCCCGGCCGACTACGAGCGCTCGGAGGCCCAGGACACGCTGGTCGAGCAGATCGTGCGTCCCACGGGTCTGGTCGATCCACCGATCGAAATCCGCAGCGCCGCTAATCAGGTGGACGACCTGTTGGAAGAAATCCGTCGCTGCCGCAAGCTCGGTTTCCGCACCCTGGTGACCACCTTGACCAAGCGCATGTCCGAAGATCTCACCGAGTATTACACCGAGCTGGGTTTGCCGGTGCGCTATCTCCATTCCGACATAACGACCCTCGAACGCATGGACATCATCCGGGACCTGAGGCTTGGCGGTTTCGAAGTGCTGATCGGCATCAACCTGCTGCGCGAAGGCCTCGATATTCCCGAAGTGGCGCTGGTGGCCATTCTCGATGCCGACAAGGAGGGCTTTCTCCGCTCCACGCGCTCTCTGATTCAGACCTTCGGCCGTGCCGCCCGTAATGTGAACGGCCGGGTCATTCTGTATGCGGACAGGGTCACCCCCTCGATGCAGGCCGCCATCGGCGAGACCAAGCGGCGGCGGCGTATCCAGCAGGCTTACAACCGCAAGCATGGCATCACGCCGGCCTCGATCATCAAGGATATCGCAGCGGCCTTCACGTACCAAACCGACACAACCGGAAACCGGCTGGCACCCGCTCAGGTCGCCGAAACCGTGGACGCGTATGAGTCGCTGGACGACATCGACAAGGCCGTCCGGGAGTTGGAACATGAAATGAAGACCGCTGCCAAGGCCCTGGAATTCGAGAGAGCGGCCGAGCTGCGCGACCGGATCCGGTCCCTGCAGAAACTGGCCGTCTTCGAGAGTTGAAGATGCACCGCGCCTCCCGAGATCGAACCAAAGTCCGGACCGAGCCCGTCGGCGACTCGACGGTGCCGGAAATCAGTGACGACACCCCGGGCCGGCAACCTCTGGACGACCTGCGCGGCATGCTGCCGCACCTTCCCGACGAACCGGGTGTCTACCTGATGCGGGATGCCGCCGGCGCGGTCATCTATGTCGGCAAGGCCCGCAGTCTGCGCAAGCGGTTGTCATCTTATTTTTCAGGCTCCGGAAGACCGGATATCAAGACCGCTGTGCTGGTCAAGAAAATTGCGGACATCGAAACCATCGTCACGGCTTCGGAAAAAGAAGCCCTGATACTCGAGTCCAATCTCATCAAGCGTCACCGGCCGCGATACAACGTCATCCTCAAGGACGACAAACGATACCCGTCGCTGCGGCTCGATGTGACCCACCCGTATCCGCGCCTGTCGATCGTCCGGAAACCCAAAAAGGACGGTGCCCTCTATTTCGGACCCTATGCCTCGGCCCACGCGGTGCGCCAGACGCTCAAGATCATCAACAAGACCTTTAAACTCCGCAAGTGTACCGACCGGGAATTCACGATTCGGACCCGACCCTGCCTGCACTGCCAGATGCAGGGGTGCCTGGCGCCCTGTTGTCGTGATGTTAACCGGGAAGAATACACGGAGATGGTCCGGGAGGTCGTTTTGTTTCTGAAGGGCCGCACCCCGGATTTAATCCGCAAGATCAAAGCCGAGATGGTCGCAGCGGCCGTGCGACAGGATTTTGAAAAGGCAGCCCGTCTGCGGGACAAGATGTTCGCCCTCGAGCGTACGGTTGAGAAACAGGTCGTCGTAGCGACGGATGTCAAGGACCGGGATGTGATCGCCTGTGCCCGCAGTGCGGGTCTCTCGTTAGTGATGCTCCTCTTCGTGCGTGGCGGGTTTCTTATAGGGAGCCGCACCTTCAATTTCACCGCCCCTATCGCCGATGACATGGAGCTGATGTCGGCTTTTATCCGCCAATATTACGAGACGGCCCAGTTCATTCCCAATGAGATCCTGATACCGGTCCTTCCGGAAGAGGGCACGCTGCTTGAGGAGTGGCTGCAGACCGTCAAAGGGACGCGCGTCGTCCTTCACCGGCCGCGCCGCGGCGAAAAAGCCCGGCTGCTCGCCATGGCCGCTCAGAATGCCGCCAAAGAACTCGAGGAGCACTTGGCGCGCGAAACCGATCGCGGTGATCTGCTCCAGCGTCTGCAGAAGCGCCTGCAACTCGGTCGCCTGCCAACCCGGATCGAGTGCTACGACAACTCGAACTTAGGGGGTAGCGCAGCGGTGTCGAGCATGGTGGTTTTCATAGACGGTGAACCGGACAAAAACGCCTATCGACGGTACCGCATTCGTAACGTCAGCGGCCCCGATGACTACGCCACCATGAACGAGGTACTCCGACGGCGGTTGGAGCGCGACGCAACCGCACCGCCGCCCGACTTGCTGATCGTCGACGGCGGCAAGGGGCAGCTGAACATTGCTTTGGCAGTGGTTGCCGACCTTGGGCTCGAAGGCCGTTTCGATTTGATCGGCATTGCCAAGAAAGATGCCCAGCGCGGCGAAACGGCGGACAAGATCTTCAAACCCGGGCGCGCTAATCCGCTCAACTTCGGGCGCGAAGCCGACCTACTGCTTTTCCTCCAGCGCATCCGCGACGAGGCCCACCGCTTTGCCGTTGCCTACCATCGCAAGCAGCGCGGCAAGCTGGCCCTGAGCTCGGCTTTGGATGTCATTCCGGGCGTGGGGAAGGTTAGGAAAAGAGCGCTCCTGAAGCATTTCAAGAGCGTTCGGTTGATTCGAGAAGCGTCGGTCGAGGACCTCTGCTCCGTAGAGGGCATTCACCGGCAACTGGCACAAAAAATAAGGGAGCACCTGCATCCGGATAGAAACCTGAAACGCGAAACTTGAAACTCGAAAACCCGCGACTTTTGGCAGGGTTTCCGCTTTTTTCCTCGGCATACCGGTTCAGCCCAACCGCTGGCCTGAACCTGGAACCGATCAATTTAGAGGTTTATAAATCTGAATTAATAGGTCAATTTCTTCAGCGCCTCCTTCAACTCCTGGACTGCGGCGGCCGAACGGTTCAGTGCGGCCCGTTCGTCCTCGGTCAATTTGATCTGAATGACCTCTTCTATTCCAGCGGCCCCCAGTTTCACCGGAACTCCGATAAAAAGGTCTTCGAGGCCGTATTCGCCCTTCAGCAAGGCGGCACAGGGCAGAATTTTCTTTTTGTCCTTCAGGATCGACTCGGCCATTTCCACGGCTGCCGAAGCCGGTGCGTAATATGCGCTGCCGGTTTTGAGAAGACTGACGATTTCGGCGCCGCCGGTTCGGGTGCGCTCAACAATGGCGTCGATGCGGTCCTGCGGAAGCAGTTCGGTGATGGGAATTCCGGCCACGGTCGAATAGCGCGGCAACGGAACCATGGTGTCGCCGTGCCCGCCCAACACGAAGGCATGGGTGCTTTCGACCGAAACGTTGAGTTCCATGGCAATGAAGGCCCGGAAGCGCGCCGAGTCGAGCACGCCGGCCATGCCAAGGACGCGCTCTTTCGGAAAGCCGCTGGCCTCGAAGGCAACGTGGCACATCGCATCCAGTGGATTGCTGACGATAATGATAACCGCATCCGGCGACAGCTTGGCAACTTGTTCCGTCACCTTTTTCATGATGCCGGCGTTGGTGCCGAGCAAATCGTCGCGGCTCATTCCCGGTTTGCGCGGAATGCCCGCGGTAATGATGATGATATTCGAGTCCGCCGTGGGCTCGTAAGCGTTGGCGCCTGTCAGATGGGCGTCGTGTTTTTCAATGGGGGCGGCCTCTGTCAGATCCAGAGACTTGCCCTGGGGGATGCCCTCGATGATGTCCACCAACACAACATCGCACAGCTCTTTTTCGGCCAACCGCTGGGCGGCTGTGGCACCGACGTTGCCCGCGCCGACGACGGTCACTTTTTTGTCCATGACGCACTCCTTTCAAAGAGTTAAGCGTTGCAAAAGGGAAGTTAAATTAAAAGGGATAAAGAGATTGGCTGACGGCATGCTTGTGAATTCATTAGCACAACTATACTTAATGTCAACATATTTATATCCTTCTCTATATTGACACAAACCCTTAAAGCAGGCTATGATGATAAGGTTTAAATCAAAATCACTCATCACTTCCGAACATGCCTGGAGTCTCGTCAATGGCCATCGTCAATTTAAAGAAGCGGGAAATCGAGTGCAAAATCGTCTATTACGGACCGGGGCGCTGCGGCAAGACCACGAATCTCGATTACATCTTCAAGGCCTATAAAAAACAAGTGTCGGGCGAAATGGTTTCGATCAACACCGACGGTGACCGGACGCTCTTTTTCGATTTTCTGCCCATGGAACTCGGAAAGTTGCGAGGCTGCGACGTGCGCGTTCATCTCTACACCGTGCCGGGGCAGGTGCAGTACACCTCGACGCGTAAACTTGTTCTCAGGGGTGTCGACGGACTGGTTTTCGTGGCGGACTCGCTGGAGGTCCGGCGCGAGAAGAACATGCTGTCCCTCAAGGACCTTCACCAGAACCTGAAAGATTACGGTTTGAATATCCTCAAGGTACCTCTGGTCATGCAGTTCAACAAAAGAGATCTTGCCAGAGAGGGAATACCTTTGATGCCGATCGATCAGATGGAGCATGAACTGAACCGCCAGCTGAAAGTCCCCACGTTTCAAGCCAGTGCCATCAAAGGGGAAGGGGTTGGCAAGACCCTGCAAAACTGCCTCAAATTGACGCTGCTTTCCTTAAAGAAGGAATTGAGCTGGAACGATTGATTCGGACCCATGAGCAACGGCCTTGCATTCTCAGGAAGCCTGGGTTTCCTCAGTCTGGGCGAGATAGTGCAGATCATTGGTAATAACGGCGGAACCGGTGTGCTCCGCATCATGAGCAAGTATGCACCGTCTCCGGGTATGATTTACATTGCCAAGGGAGATCCGGTCGACGCCGTAAACGGCGATCTTAATGGCCTGGAAGCCCTTTTTTCGTTGTTCGGCTGGACGGAAGGTGAGTTTTCCTTCAGCCAGGAGCCGGTCGGACACGAAAACGTCATCAACAAGAACCGCATGGAAATAATCCTTGATGGTTCGCGCATGGTGGATGACGGCAAGATCCCCGTACTCGGTCCCGTTTCCTACAAAGGCGATTCCAACGCTACAGGCGGCGACAGGGCCTTACCGCTGATCAAGGGACCGTTCGTCGATTACATGTACGTGGTGGACGAAGAGGAATTCTACGAAGGGGACGAAATCGTCATCGAGGGCAACTACGGGAACTGGATGTGGGTCGTGCTGGAAGGAATCGTGGAGATATCCAAGCAGACGGAGGCGGGACCCCTGAAAATCCTGCGTCTCAGTGACGGCGCCTATGTCGGCAGTATTTCATCTTTTTTAACGGAAAGCAGTGTCCGCAGGACAACGGCCAAAGCGATGAGCCGCGTTCAACTGGGGATGCTCGACTCACACCTGCTGGCCAACGAATACGCCGCCATGAGCCAGGAACTGCGCGAGGTCGTCAAGAGTCTCGACAACCGCCTGAATCAGGTCACAGACAACTTGGCCCGGATTTGTGCCGACAAGGACAAAGCCGATCGCTTTCTGCGCGACAAGCGACCGGTGATCGAGCAGGGCCAGAACGAACAGCGGGTCTTCACGATCACCAAAGGCAAGGCAGCGATCGGACGCAAAACCGAAGAGGGCATAGTGCCGTTGATCGAACTCTCGAAGGGCGATTTCTTCGGCCATATACCTTTTCTCAAAACGGGTCACGAACCCCATGCCGCATCGGTTTTCGCATCCGCCGACCTTAAAATATCGCCGCTGGACGTATCCGACTTGGTGGCGGAGTACGAAGAACTGCCCAACTCGTTTCGCCACATTATCGAGAACCTGGCAACGTGCATTTCGGTCACAACCATGATTGCCTGTGAAAACCATAAAAACCTGCATCTCGCAAAGACGTCAAAGGCGCAGTAACCGGCCGATCGGAAAAGTGCAAAAATGACATCCAATGACCAAAGAAAATTTATCCGAATCAATTCGCTGAACCTGTCCTACGTGCTGGTCGACGGTGAGGGCGACGCCGACCGTCAGACCATGGGCCGGACACTGGACGTTTCCGAAGCCGGCATTCGCCTCGAAACCCACCTGCCGGTCGAAGTCGGCCGCCACCTGATGCTGTCCGTGGGGCTTGAAGACGATGTGGTCGACATTAAAGGACACGTGGTGCACGCCGGAAAAAATAAGCACGGTAAGTATGAACTCGGCATCGAGCTGCTCGAACCAGATGAGGTCGACCGCGAGATCTTGAAAAAATTCATCAAGGCCTTCCGGCAACAGCGCGGGCCGGCGTCGTAAATCTCGATTTTCGGGCTTGCTTTTACCTCACAACCCTTGAAGTAAACCTAACGATTCGATACCCAACAAAAAGGTCATCGTTAGAGATACGATCCCCGGTATCGTGAGATATCCGGAAATGTCAAATCCCAAAATCGAATGAACGAAAGCAGGTAACCATATGGGAACACCGGTCGTTGAAACCAAATTTCCGGGTCTCGACCTATTGAAAAGGGGAAAAGTGCGCGACGTTTACGACCTCGGGGACCATCTCCTGATGATCGCCACCGACCGCATCTCGGCATTTGACGTGGTGATGCCCAATCCGATCCCCGACAAGGGCAAGATTCTCAACCGCCTGTCTCTCTTCTGGTTTCGGGAATTGGAACCTCTGGTCGGCAATCACGTCGTAAGCGGCGAAGTAGCGGATTATCCGGAGGCATGCCGGCCATATGCACACGAGCTGCAGGACAGAAGCATGCTGGTGAAAAAGGCCCGGCCGCTGCCGATCGAATGTGTCGTGCGCGGTTATATTTCCGGCTCGGGATGGGCGTCTTACCGGAAAAACGGCACCATCTGCGGCATCCGCCTGCCGGATGGCCTCAAGGAATCGGACAAACTGCCGCAACCGATTTTCACGCCTTCCACCAAAGAGGAGGTCGGACAGCACGACATCAACATCGACTACGATGAAGTGATTCGCAGAATCGGTGCCGAAACGGCCGCAAAGGTTAAGGAGTTGAGCCTCGACATTTACCGTCGGGGAGCGGCTCTGGCCGAACAGAAGGGAATTATCATCGCGGATACCAAATTCGAGTTCGGTTACTGCGGGGACGACCTGGTCCTCATCGACGAGGTCCTGACACCGGATTCCTCGCGCTTCTGGCCGCGTGCCGCCTATGCTCCCGGTGGCGCGCAGAAAAGCTACGACAAACAGTACCTGCGTGACTACCTGGTGTCGATCAGCTGGGACAAACAGCCGCCGGCGCCGGCCTTACCCGAATCGGTCGTCCGGGACACCCGCCGAAAATACCTGGAAGCCCTCGAACAACTAACCGGCCTTGGGCATGCGTTTTAACGAGCAGTCTCTACCACTAAAAAGCCTCCAGCTCGAGGACTCAGTCTACCGCATCACCACATCCGATGCGATCGACAAACTGAAGGACTCGATTGCCGCTCTCGGCGTGCTCGATCCACCTATTGTACGTCAGATGGCCGGCGGATATCAAATCGTGGCCGGATTCCGCCGGATCGACGCCTGCCGTCTACTCGGAAGATACGACATCCGGGCGCGGGTGCTGCCAACGGATATAGGCGATTCCACCTCTGTCCGGTTGGCCATCGCCGACAATTCATTCCAACGGCCGCTCAATCTGATCGAAACTGCGCGCGCACTGAACCTGCTCGCCGGTGTTGCCGCGGATGAAATGGACCTGAGCCGTCAGGCGGCCGAACTGGCGCTGCCCGACAATCCATCCCTGATGCGAAAGATCATGTCGCTGACCTCGCTGCCGGCCGGGCTCCAAAACCGCCTGATGGCAGGCGAGTTGGCGATGGCCATGGCACTCGAGTTGAAGCGACTCGACAGCGCGACGGCCGAAAACCTGGGGCGCCTTTTCGCCGATCTTAAGTTGGGATTGAACCGGCAGCGCGAACTGCTGACACTGCTGACCGAAATCGCCCGGCGCGAAGAAATAACGGTATCCGAAGTCTTAAACGAATCCGCACGTCGAAACCTCCTGTCGGCACCGGAAATCGAACGGTCACAAAAGGCCGGGCAACTGCGGTCCCTGCTGCGACGACGCCGCTATCCGGTGATGAGTGCCGCGACGGCGGGTTTCCAGGATCTGGTTCGACAATTGCATCTCGGCCCGGGCGTGCAATTGGTCCCACCCGGTAATTTCGAGGGCACCACTTACACCCTTGCGATTACCTTCGACCGGCTCGACCAACTCCGCGACAGAAGCCTGCAGATCGAAAATCTGCTCCGCAGCCAAGCGTTAAAAGCCTTCTTTGAAAAGTAAGGACAATTATTTCTTGCCGCGCCGCTTACCCAAAAAGCGGTTCGACGATCATTTCGACGAAGAGATAGGTGATAATCCCGATGGACAGGGCCAGCATGGCGACTTGAAGGCAGGGGCATGGTCGTGTCAGCTCTCTGGTTTTCGTTATGGGTGGACGTTTTGTCGGTCGACGCTGTTGATGTAAACCGATCTATTCCTTTTTTTCTTCGCCTTGCGCCTTAGCGGCATTGAAACTCCTGAAAAACTCGGCCGTGTCTTTGCGCACCAAATAATAAGTGGCCAGGACAAAGAGAATAAGCACCGTGGTCGTCATCGCCTGCAGCACGAACGCGGGCTTTTGGAACACCAACATCGCCAGGTACAGGTAAGTTATCAATATAATAATGTTGCCAAAAAGGCTCAGCATCCGGGCCCAAGTGTTGATGCTGGCCACGAAAAAGCAAGATGCAATACCAACCGCCACCATCAGGTAGTCGCTGCGTGCCGACACATCGCCGGGTAAAAATTTGAAATAAAATACAAGGTGCACGATCCATCCCAGCGTTAAACAGACGATAGCTTTCTTCACATTGCTCGGGTATCTCTCGAAATTTATAGCTGTATTGAACATTTAAACATCCTGCAGTCGTGACGATGATGCCGTTCGCGGCCGAATCTTTCTCAATTCGGGTCTACCGGCGGTGATTCTCAGTAAAAGGCCGCAAAGCCGTTTCGAAGTTATGTCCGACGCTTGCGGCCAATCCTAAATAATGCATTCAGTCCCTGTCTGGCAAGACCAATTTTGCGTTATTTTTTTAATCATCTTCAGAATCGGATTAAAAAACTTTATTGAATAGACAGATATAGGCGCTGCAGCATTGGCAACAGGAGGATCGGTCTCTGAT
>JARROL010000026.1:0-15064 GCA_037383965.1 Desulfobacterales bacterium
GTGACGTCCGGTGGGGGCTTGATGGTAATGACGCCCATAGGCACGCACATCTCGCTTTCAGAATCCTGACCGAAAACCTCGCATGTCATTCCGACCATGATCGCCAACATCACACACAAAAAACCTAACCTTTTGCCCTGCATACTCATAATCTCCCTTTTGGTTAAAGACATCGCGCCGGTGCAAGCCATGAATGCAATATTATATAAAAAATTTCAACCAAAAAATGGCGCCACCGCCTGCATCCTGAACATATTTTCGATTCTGCCGGTATTTGGGGACTTTTTGTACGCTATCCTTTTGCTGAAAGAGCCAGCCTGAGGAAACAATTTTTCACAGAAAGGATTAATTCGACAATTCGACGCATACCGGCTATAATTGATAAACAATTAATCCAATACATTACCAAAAAAGTTGGACGAAATCTTATCGCGGTAGGAAATTATCGTTACCTGCCGCAGCCCTTCACCGGAACGACTCCTCCTCCCGTCTGATCTTCCAATTGACACGATGGTGTCGATACTCGTTATGTGAAATACAAATTAGATCCCCATCCGGATATGCACCGTTTTTCGTAAAGTTGAGAAAATCGAGCAAAGCCATGGATGACGATGAAGAACGCCAAGCGTTGACAAGAACGCGCCATTTTTTATAAAAAGAAAAATAGGCTGACCGGTGCCCGTTTCGTTTCCGCCCGATCACCCGCCGGGCTGAGTTCAAGACGACAACCGGGCGCATCGCAGATCACCGTTTCCGCATCTATTGAATCCGGTTCGTGTCAGTGCTGCCGACAACACCCTCCGTGATGAAGTTGCTGCGGGCCGACAATCCGTTTTGAATAGGTTCGCGAGCTGCAGCAAAGCGAGACCTGCATGAACACCAAAGCAAAAAATCCTTCCCGCTTCGAAACGGTTTTAAGTTTCGGAATCCTGTCTGTGTTGGCCTTGACTGCCGGGGTGATCCTGATACGCCAGTCTGATTTCAACCCGGCTGTGTTGCAGCTGGCCGCCGATCAGGTGATCAGCGGCAGTCCGGCGGCGCTCCCGGCATCCCAGACAGCGGCGGCGCTGGTTCCGCTGCCCCAAGACGTATCGGTCTTGACGGCCCCGGAAAACTTCGGACCTGACACGCTCTCGGATAAGATCGACGGCAAGGCCGAGCTGTATCTGTCGGCCGGATTCAAGCGCCTGCAATGCCAGCGGTTCAGTGATGCCTCAAGCGCCGAAACCTGGATGGAAATCTTTATTTTCGACATGGCCTCTCAAAAGAACGCCTTTGCGGTTTACAGCTCACAGCAGCGCGAGGATGCCGCGCCCTCGCCCGCCCTCGGCCGCTATGCCTACCGGACCGCCAACGCTCTCTACTGGGTGCACGGGTCCTACTACGTCGAGTTGATTGCCTCCGAGGCTTCCGAGGCAATCCTGAACCGGATGCAGGCCTTGGCCGAGGCCTTCAATCGCGCAACACCGGTAGATACCGAAACCATCGCTGAAACGGCACTTTTCCCGAAGGCCGGACTCGATCCCCAGAGCATCACCTTGATTCCCGCCGATGCTTTCGGATTCGAAAAATTCGACCGGGTATTCGTGGCCGAATATCATTTGAACGGATCAACACTGAGCGCGTTTGTCTCTGCGCGCGGGTCGCCTGAGGCAGCTAAGGATCTGGCGGCAGCGTACCGGGCCTTTCTGCTGGCATTCGGCGGGACGGCCTTGGAAGACAGTGGTGTTCGGAACGCCGTCATCGTAGGGATCATGGACGAATATGAGATCATCTTCACCCGTGACGTCTTCGTTGCGGGTGTCCACGCGGCCGAGGACAAGATCCGGGCCACGGCGCTCGCCCGGTCATTGGACGCCGCCATCGAGGAGGCCATCAGTGGACGACAATAACCCGATGAACACCTCAAAAGGCACGATCAAACGGCGGGAGTTCTTGATCCGCTGCGCCAAAGCCGGGCTCTCGGTGTGTGCCGCCGGCGCCCTGGCCTATTGGTTTTACGACCCGCACGGTCCACAACGCGGCTCACCGAAGCAAACCGGCGGTGTCCGCCTGGCCGATTTCTCGATCTCCGGGCAAAAACCCGCAATGGGCATCGCCCGGGGGACGGATCGGGCCCAAACGGTTCGACAAGCCCTGCAGGTTGTGGGTGGTATCAACACCTTCGTCAAAACCGACGACCGCGTCCTGTTGAAAGTCAACGCCGCTTTTGCCTCGCCGCCGGCGCTCTCGGCCACGACGCACCCGCAGCTAGTAGCAGAGGTGACCCGCTTGTGTCTGAAGGCCGGAGCGACTGAAGTGATTGTTACCGACAACCCGATCAACGACCCCGCCAGCTGCTTCGCCCTGACCGGCATTGCCCGAGCAGCCGAATCGGCCGGTGGTCGGGTCATGTTGCCGGCCGAACCGTTTTTCAGACCGATTACCCTTCCGGGAGCCCGCTTGATCCGAAACTGGCCGCTGCTGTTCGAGCCCTTCAAATCCGTCAACAAACTCATTGGATTGGCGCCGGTCAAGGACCACCATCGCAGCGGGGCTTCCATGACCATGAAAAACTGGTATGGTCTTCTCGGCGGCCGCCGTAACATTTTCCACCAGGACATCAACACCATCATCAAGGAACTGGCCCTGATGGTCAAACCGACCCTGGTGATTCTCGACGGCACAACCAGCATGGTCACCAACGGCCCCACCGGCGGCTCCCTCTCGGACCTTAAAGAGACCCGCACCATGATCGTCAGCACCGATCAGGTAGCCGCGGATGCTTATGGCGCGAGCCTCATCGGCAAAACGACCGGCGACCTGCCGTACATCGGCATGGCGGCCGCGGCCGGCGCCGGCACCGCCGATTACGCGCTTCTCAAGCCGGTTTTCGTATAGATTTCTGGTTTTCGCCGAGAGGTGCTTCGGTAACGCTAAAAACAAGGCTTTTTTACATGAAAACCCGCACTGCACGCCGCATATCCCAGATCTTCTTCCTGGCCTTGTTCCTGTGGTTTTGCGTGACGACCACTCTCGGTCAGGCGTGGTGGCAGCTGCGCGGCTGGCCGGTGAACTGGCTCCTCGAGTTAGACCCCCTGGTGGGCTTGGCCACCCTGCTGACCACCGGCACCCTGTTCGCAGGCTTGCTGTGGGGCCTGGCAACCCTTGTTTTAACCGTGTTGCTGGGCCGGTTCTTCTGCGGTTGGCTGTGCCCCTTCGGCAGTGTGCACCAGTTTGTGGGCTGGCTGGGCCGGCGCCGTAAGCCGGCGCCCGACAAAGCCCGGCTCAACCAGCCCTCCCGCTGGCAGGTCGTCAAGTACTGGATCCTGATATTTCTGCTGGCGGTGGCGTCAGCCGACTTGCTCAACCGGGTGTTTGCACTGCCTCGGAATCTTCCCAATTTTGCGTGGGGAGTTGCCGCCGGCCTGGCGGCCGCCGCTTTGATGATGTCCAGGAAATCTTCGAGACCCGCTCAGAGAATGCTGACCGTTGCCTTGCTGACCGGCTGCGTCTGGGTAGTCGCCGGGGTTTTGACCGGCGACCGGCAATCGCTGTCCGCCTCCCTGTTGATCGGTCTGCTCGATCCGCTTCCCCTGATGCACCGCTCGGTGAATCTGGTGCTCATGCCCATGGTGGACGAGGCGCCGATCGGCCTGGCCGGCGGTGCCCGGTTTTACGAGGGAGCCTGGCTGATCGGGGCCGTTTTTCTGATCGCCGTCTTCCTCAACCTTCGGACGCCGCGGTTCTATTGCCGCTTCGTCTGCCCGTTGGGTGCGCTGTTCGGCCTTCTCGGCCGTCATGCGCTGTGGCGCATCGGCAAACGAGACCCCGAGTGCACTGACTGTCACATCTGCGAACAGAACTGTGAAGGGGCCTGCGCACCGGCCGGCGTCATCCGAACCCACGAGTGCGTCCTGTGCTTGAACTGTCTCGCCGAATGCCGGCACGACCTAATCGGCTACCGGACGACCATTTCGGCCACCGGTGAGCTTGCGCTTCCCGACGTTACCCGCCGGCAATTCATCCTTTCGGCCCTATCAGGAATTGCCGCTGCGCCATTGCTGCACCTGGACGGTCAACTGGTCGGCAACTGGAACTCTCGACTGGTGCGGCCGCCCGGTGCGTTGGCCGAGGCCGAGTTTGTCGATCGCTGCATTAAGTGCGGACAGTGCATGCGGATCTGCCCCACCAACGTCATCCAACCGGCCGGATGGGAATTCGGGCTGGAGGGCCTCTGGACGCCGATACTCAATTTCCGGATCGGCACCAGTGGTTGCCAGTACAAGTGCATCGCCTGCAGCAATATTTGCCCGACGGCCGCCATCCGTCCCATTACGCTCGACGAACGCCTGGGCCGCAACCGTTTTGCAGAAGCCGGGCCGCTTCGCATCGGATCGGCCTTCGTGGATCGCGGCCGCTGTCTGCCCTGGGCCATGGACACACCCTGTATCGTATGCCAGGAAAACTGCCCCGTCAGCCCCAAGGCCATTACCACCCGAACGGTATTTTCACCAATAAACACCGCGCAGGAGCTGCTCGTGGCCGATGCCGACGCCCATACGATCCGATTTCGGTCTGCCGATTTGCCGCACGGTCGATTCGCCACCGGCGATTATTACTGCCGCATCCCGGAAGATAACGCGTCCGGACCGCGGCGCATCATTAAAAACACCGACCGCGAAGTGACGCTATCGGCTGAGCAGCCATTTACGCTCCCGCCGGCGTTGGGTGCGCGGGCCGACATCCTGATCCGGCTCCAACAACCCCATGTGAAACCGGAATACTGTATCGGCTGCGGTGTCTGCGAGCACGAGTGCCCTGTCAGGGGCAAGCGGGCTATCCGGGTGACAGCCGAAAACGAAACCCGGAATCCCGATCATGCCATGACGCTGAAGTGATCACGTCATCATAACAAACCGATCGCGCCGGACGCCGTCGACCCCCGGCGTCTTTGTCACCTTTAAGCGACCAATGGAGGACTGATACCATGAGCACAAAACCCGACCATAACCACAACGACCGTGCCCATATAGATTGGACCCGCAGAAGATTCCTCAAAACCACTGGAGCCGTCGGCCTCGGATCACTGATGGCCGCCTACGGTCAACAAGCAGCTGGTTCGACCCCCCCTATGACCCAGGCCGATGAATCGTCCACGGTATCCGAACGCCCTTTCGGCAAGACCGGTCAGATGGTGTCCATCCTTTCGCTCGGCGGCATGTTCGACATTCCCAACAACCAGCTACTGCTAAAACAGGCCGTTAAGTGGGGTGTCACATACTGGGACACGGCCAATTCCTACGAAGGCGGACGCAGCGAAAAGGGGATCGGCAAGTATTTTGCCAAGTATCCCGAGGACCGCAAAAAGATCTTCCTTGTCACCAAGACCGGCGCCTGGACCACCTCTGGGATGACGAAGCACCTCGAAACGTCGCTCGAGAGAATGCAGACGGACACCATCGATCTGCTCTTCGTCCACGGTATCAGAAATATCAGCAAGATGGACGATGACATCAAGGCCTGGGGCGAGAAAGCCAAGGCCAGCGGTAAACTGCGCTTTTTCGGTTTCAGCACCCACAGCAACATGGAAAATTGCCTGCTTGAAGCCGCCAAGTTGGGCTGGATCGACGGTATCATGATGTCCTACAATTACAGGCTCATGCAAACAGACCAAATGCGGGCGGCTTTGGAGGCCTGCAACAAGGCGGGCATCGGCCTGACGGCCATGAAAACCCAGGGCGGCGGACCGGTGAAAACCGAAACGGAAACAGAGCTGAGGCTGGCGGGTCGGTTTATGAAGAAAGGGTTTACGGACGGTCAGGCCAAACTCAAAGCGGTGTGGGAAAATCAACAGATCGCCAGCATCTGCTCCCAGATGCCGAACCTGACTTTGCTGATGAGCAATGTCTCCGCCGCCCTGGACAAAACCCGCCTCAGCTCAGGCGACATGCGGCTATTGCGGCACTATGCCCGTGAAACGCAATCGGACTACTGCGCCGGTTGCACCGCTATCTGCGAGCCGGCCCTGGCCCATCAGGCACCCATCGGAGATGTCATGCGCTGCCTCATGTACAGCCGCAGCTACGGGAACAAGGAGCAGGCGCAGGCCGTCTTCCAGAGCATGCCGGCCGAGACCCGCCGACGTCTGGCAGCGCTCGATTATACCGCAGCCGAGAGCCGCTGCCCTCAAAAACTGGCCATTGGGCGTTTGATAAAACAGGCGGTTAGCGAACTCGGCTAGTTTCCGACCAGAAACAGTAGGTTTTGGTTCAGGCCAAGGCCGCAGCAAATTTGAAACCGCAGGCGTAGCCCGGACACGCCTGGGCGTGATTGCGGATTTCTAATTCGCGAGAACGCCGGCCTGGGCCGAATGTCGCCGATTCTGGATTTGCACTTCCATTCTGCCATTGAGTGTGCTTAGATGCCGGCGTCGATGGTAAGACCTTTAAGGTTCCCGGGCAAAACGGCTTTCTTTACTGCACGGAATTAATGGTTATTATGCACCAGTATTGAGTATTTATCATTAAGGAGGCACTGTCATGTACAACAAAGTCGTTATGGATCATTTCAGGAATCCCAGAAACGTCGGTGTGATCGAAAAAGCCAACGGTATCGGTGAGGTCGGCAATCCCCTTTGTGGAGATATGATGACGATTTATTTAAAGATAACCGATGAAAAGATCGAGGACATCAAATTCCAGACCTTCGGATGCGGCTCCGCCATCGCCGTATCGAGCATGCTGACTGAAATTGCCAAAGGGAAAACCGTCGAGGAAGCCAAGAAGATCACAAACAAAGACGTCGCCAAGGCCCTCGAAGGCCTGCCCAAAAACAAGCTCCACTGCTCCAATCTGGGTGCAGATGCACTACATCTGGCTCTTCAGGATTATGAAGACCGCAAAGCCGGGAAAAAACGACCGGAGGAGGTTCGCGCCGAGAAACACGAACACGTTCATGGAGAAAACTGTTACTGCCCCTACTGCGACATCGAAATCGAGGAAGGGTCAACTTTCTGTGAGGCCTGCCACAGTAGCCTGGAAGAGGAACACTAACCGATTGGGGAAAGCGGAAAAATGAAGATAATCAATCTGGACCAGATATCATCCAAACCCTTGCTGCCGGAAGTAAAAGCGGCAATGATCGATGCCATAAATGAAGATTACCACAATCCTTCCAGCCAGCATAAAAGTGGTGAAGCCGCCGCCGAAGCCCTCGAAAAAGCCCGCAATTCGGTAGCCGAGCTGATCAATGCGGCCATGCCCAAGGAAGTGGTGTTCAACTCCGGCGGCACCGAATCGGTCAATCACGCCATCAAGGGAGTGGCGATGGCCAATGGCCAAAAGGGCAAGCACATCGTCACATCGAACATCGAACACAATGCCGTCATAAGAAGTCTCAAGCGCCTTCAATCACTGGGCTACAAGATGACCTCGGTTTCGGTCGACGAAAAGGGGCGGGTCAATCCTCAGGAGGTGGCCGACGCGATTACCGACGAGACCATCCTGGTTTCCATCATGCACAGCAACAACGAAACCGGCACTATTCAGCCGATCGAGGAAATCGCAAAAATCGCCCGTGAGAGGAAGGTAATCTTTCACACCGATGCGGTCGATTCGGTCGGAATGGTGCCGATCGACGTTCAAAAGATGGGCGTCGATCTACTCAGCTTCGCCGCCAACACTTTTTACGGTCCCACTGGAGCCGGGGGGCTCTATATCCGTCGCGGCACCCGTATATTTCCTTTGCTGGACGGAGGCGTTCAGGAGGGCAACAAGCGCGCCGGCACCGAAAATCTCCTTGGCATCATCGGCATGGGTACGGCCGCAGCGGTCACCCGGCAGAACCTCGACAAGTGGTCTGCACACTGCCTTTCGCTTAAAAACCAATTGTTGAAGGAGTTGCCAAATTACATCGACCATTATCTCATCAACACACATGCCGAACACAGCCTGCCCAACATGGTGTCGATATCGGTTCAGTTTATCGAGGGTGAAAGTGTCATGCTGATGCTCGATGATGAAGACATTGCCGTTTCAACGCGGTCAGCCTGCGCAACCGGCTCATTGCGAGCCTCGCACGTGCTGATCTCTCTGGGACTCAGCCATGCCGATGCCCAAGGAACCCTGGTGCTTTCCTTCGGCAAGGATAACACGACCGAAGAGATCACCACCTTTTTGGTCGCATTGAAGAATGTTGTGACGACCCTGCGCGACATCTCGCCCCTCTACCAAAAAGTGTTACAGGGTTAGGGTACATGAACGAACTAGCCCGCTGTGCGACTATTTCCGGTCGGGGCTTTCGGCGCCGTCCATACAGACAATCTTAATGATCGGTTTGAATTCGGGACGGATATTCACAATTTCCTGCAATCGCCGTTTGTCGAAGATGGTTGTCAGCGTCGGCGGCTCCAGATCAATGGCCTTTTGTTTTGCAACCGTTTCCACGGTGACCGACAGAGAGTAGAGGGTCAGTTTTTCAAACATTTCTTTTTCCTGGACATTCACTTTCCCGTCCTTTAAATGGCGCAGAATTTCGAGAACACAGGCAGAAAGGACCGGGTCGGCCGTGAAATCATCCTTCCGACAGTCATCGCCTTCGAAATTGGTGTCTAGAAATTCATCGGCCATTTTTTGGATCCGGCCGAGCCATTCCGGGCTGAGATTTTGCGGCAATACAGCTTCGGGCCCTCTAGAAAGAATTTCATTGCCGAACTTTGACAGCAGCACAGTCGCACTCCTTATACTTGCAGGTTGATTTTATGGCGCCCGGGCACGAGGGCCGCTATTTAGTGTCCATCCACGGTTTCATCAGTGGCGCTGAAAAATTTCCGCAAGACAAAAACATCTTGCGAGAGGGTAAGCCCTGCTTTTCCTTGCGCGATCTCTTTTATAAACGGGCCAACGCCCGCGGGTAGCGATTCAAGCCTCAGCTCAGTCTTTTGTCAACTCGGGAAGATCAGACGATCCGAGATCAGGCCGTAAAAACGATCCCCGCTATCCGAAGCGAAGTACCATCCCAAATGGATCACGCAGGCGCGACAGATGGCAACCCGCCAGTGGTATCCCTTGAACCAGGTGAATTCGTCAGTCGCCGGACCACTGGTGGTGCAGCCATCGGCCGATCGAAAGCACAAAATCTCGTAAACGATGCCATGCGGGTTTGCAAACGTATGCTGATGCGAACCGTCCCTTACAGTGCGGTCGCTCGGGCGGGCTATCGCTTGTCCGCAACGGCGGCAAAGGACTAAGGCCTCCGGCTCTTCAGCCGTTTTCTCCTCAGCCGCCTCAGTCGGAACGGTGCCCGGTTTCGCGGGGGCCGGCTTTTCACCCGGCAGGCGAAACCACAAAAGGAACCCGCTTTCGGTAGTCATCATTTACCTTCAATAGCCGTTGAAAGCGACCATCCGGTGACTTCCAAACCGTTGAGAATCGCTTTACAGACGGCTTGTCATCATTATCATTCAAAACGGAACGATTGCAAATCCATTTTACTTTCTCGCTCCAACTCACCGAACCCGAGGATATCTTTTATGGCCCAAAAAATCAAACTATGGCTATTGATTTTTCTGTTGGCAATGGCTGCTACGACATCAGCCGGCACTGAAGACGACCAAGGGCGTCTATCGGAAATAATCGGCCGGCTCTATCTGAATCACAGGCAGTTGACCGATGTGTATCGGAACCTGCACGATGAGGCCCTCAACGCGGTAAACGGACCCGAGCAGCAACTGAGCTATATCCAAAAAACCTACCTCTTCGTCAATGAAGCCAATCTCATCTGTTTTTACCAATGGGAACTACTTGCCGTTATCGACTATATCAAAGACACCCATCGATCCGATTATCTCACACTGCGGATCAAGGACCTGGACCGCGCGATATTCGAATCGAGAGACCGCGTCAATTCCCTGAAGCTCTATCACGCCTTCATCGCCAGCGACGCGCTGCGCGGCCTGATCGAACAAGCCAGCGGACTGATCGAAGCCAACATCTACATGTACGAAGAAGTGCTCGAGTTGCTGAAACCCGAGGCCAACTCACCCAATCCCTTCGAGAAGTTGCTGAAAGACTTCTGAGAAAAATTAACAAAACGATGAGAATCAATTGAAAAGGGGGAAAAGCAGTCGACTGACCACTTTTCCCCCTTTTCGGCCCTTGGTTGACGGACATTCCCGGATGGTTTAATTAAAGGTTTTGGCTCTTCTCCAATTTAGTTGGTTAAAATCGATGCAATTGATAAAAACAATTTTTGGTTTGATTATTTTTAATGGCCGCCCCCTCGCTTCGCTCGTTCGACCGACGCAGACAATATCCGGCCGACCCCAGAGAAATAGGCTGCGCGTTTCACGGGGCAGGCTTGATCGGATATTATTCCCGTTGCCCTTCGGGCAAATCTAAAACCATTAAGGTGTAAGGTGCAGATGCAGAGTTGGATGGCATACCGCTGAACCATAAACCTTGAACCCTAAACCTTTCTTTCAATCCACCGTCTGCCTTTTTTCAAAACCTTTGGAATGTTACTTCCTTCCGCCGTTCGCCTGCCGTCTTCCGCCGTTTCCCCATTTCATACCGCCAGCGCCGGAAGTCCCAGTTTCTCGCGCCTGTTTTCGATGCGACGACGGATCAAAACGGCCGCTTTTTCCGGATCCGGCTCCACCGCGAAGGTCGCCCCCACCGCCTCTTCGAGCCCCTCGGTCAGCAATTTCACCACGTTCATGCTCCCGGTGATCGGCGGCATCGGTCCCAGGACCGTGTAGACCCCGGAGGCGACGAAATAGGCGCCTATCGACACGGCCTTTTCCGAATACCATTCTGGTGCGGCACCCGCCAGCGGCAGGTCGCTGATATCCGTATTCAGTGCATTGGCCAGTGCGGCGGCCACCAAAAGGATTCTGACGTTGTCGACACAGCTGCCCATGTGCAGCACCGGCGGCACGCCCAGGGCGGTGCAGACTTCCCGCAAGCCGGGCCCGGCGTATTGAGCGGCTTCAGCCGTCTTGAGCCCGGCCTTGGCGCTGGCCACGGCCGCACAGCCGGTGTCGACCACCAGGATGTCGTTTTCGATCAGGCGGCGGGCCAGGGTGACGTGACCGTAATCCTGCTTGATCTTGGGATTGTTGCACCCGACGATTCCCACCGCGCCGCGGATCTTTCCGGCTTTGATGGCGTCGATCAGCGGGTCGAGTGACCCACCCAGGGCGCCGACGATGGCCTCTACCGAAAACCCGCCCATTCCGTCGACGCTTGCCACCGGGATGTAAGCGTCGCCGCGGTGGGTGAAGTTCTCGATCGCCTCCTTGACCAGTTCTTCGGCCAGCCGGGCGGCGTTGTCCGGATGGAACTCACGGTGCTGCATACCGGGAAAGCGCGCCTTATCGCTGGTGCTGATCATTTTGGTGTGGTAACAGGCGCCGATGTTGCCGAGCGAAGGCATGATGCACTGGTAGTCCACCAGCATCATATCGACGGCCCCGGTCGACAGCACCAATTCCGTGGTGAGGTGATTGCCGGCCATCTTGATGCCATGCCGCATCAGCAGTTCATTGCCCGTGCAGCATACGCCGACCAGGTTGATGCCGGCCGCACCGTTGGCTTCGGCCAGCTTGACCACTTCAGGGTCTTCACAGGCATGCAGGACCATTTCCGAAACCACCGGGTTGTGGCCGTGGACGACGATGTTGACCCGATCTTTCTTGAGAACCCCGACGTTGAAACCGGTCGGACGCGGGGTCGGCGTGCCGAAGAGGATGTCGGATACATCGGTGGCGATCATGGAGCCGCCCCACCCGTCCGACAAGGCGTTGCGCAGGCCGTGGAGTAACAGACTCTTCCAGTCGTTGTCGACGCCCATGTGGGTGCGGTGCATCATTTCCGAGGTCTCCCGGTCGATGCCCCTCGGCATGATGCCGAGTTTTTTCCAGATCTCGCGCCTCTTTTCCGGTGCACGCTGCACGAGGGCGAGGCTTTTCTTGCGGGTGCCGTAGTCCTCCTGCATGGCATCGGCCAACTCGCCGGCAATCGCCGCGGCCTCCTTGCCTTCGGTTTCGAGTCCGTATTCGGCTGCAACGGCACGCAACTTGGCCTCGTCACGGATTTGATATCCGGAACCTTTTCCCGCACCGACCTCGGCCAGCACCTCGACCAGGTCCCGACCGTGATCGGAGTGCGATGCCGCGCCGGCGGCGATCATGCGGCCGAGATTGCGGGCCACGATGATGTCGGCGTCGGCCCCGCAGACCCCTTTCTGAGGACCTTCGCCGAAGGGATCCACACGGCAGGGCCCCATCACGCAGTTGCGGCAGCTCAGCCCCATGTCGCAATATCCGCACTGGGGCAGTTGGGCCTGGTACCGCTCCCAAACGGTCTCGATTTGATCGGTCTGTGCCTTGTCGAGCATCAACCGACCGTCTTCGGTGATGGTCTGATTATCGTGTTTCATCAACATGTCGCCCTCCATTTTCGTCAGCGGTTGTGAAGCGTTGGGTCATAATGGTGTCTCCAATATCCCATCAATCGACACGCCCAACATCGGCTATTTGTAACCGGTCGGGTGCATCTCTCGTTTGAATCTGTCAAGCATCCGCACATGTTTCAAAGGCCCTCTGCGGGCGGCCGCGCCTGCCGCAGCTCAACCTGAACCTTCTTGATGGCCTTCAGCAGGCCGAAACCGGGCGGCAACGGTTCGATCGTGGCCCCGACCGATATGCTGCGGGCCACGGCATCGGTCTTGCGCTTCAAGGCCGCGGCCGGTTCCTCGAAGGTCAGGGCCCCGGACTTGCAAACCTCAACGCAGGCCGGTATCTGTCCCTTCTCCTGGCGGACGATGCAGTTGTCGCACTTGACGGCCACGGTTTTTCCCGGTGGCGCCAAGGTGTCGGCATGATACCGGATAACGCCGAAGGGACAGGCCATGGCGCAGGAAGCGCAGTTGATGCACTTGTCCGGATCGATAAGAACGGTATCGAACTGACTGTCACGGGAGATGGCACCCGGCAGGCAGGCCAGCTGGCAGGGTGCCGGATCGCAGTGGCGGCAGCGGTTGGGAAATCCCTCACCGATCAAACCGGCCCCGACATGGACTCGCGAGCGGGGACGCGGCGTTTCCATGATCGCCGTGAACAGTTGCCCGGTGCTGGAATGGGCGGTCGCGCAAGCCGGCATGCATTGCATGCAGCCGACGCAACGTTCCGGATGAACGACGACTTGTTTCATAGCTCCTCCTTTGTCCGAAGTTTGAGAGGAATTTCAGGCTATCGCCGGACGGTAACCATTTAAGGGGTTGCAAAGTCCGATGCGCTTCAAACCACATCATTGTAAGCGTTTACAGGGTGCCGCCCCGGTGAAATAGGCTTCGCATTTCACGGGTCAGGCAGGTGTAAGGCGTCGGGCGCGCAGACGACCTATTGTACTTCAAGTGCCCGACAACAAAGCAGATGCGGTACTCTGTAAACGCTTACGCGGGACGCCACAGCAACCGGCCATAGTTGAGTCCGGGCTCCAGCAGCGATTCGCGCGGAATGTTCAGCTGCGCCCGGCTTTGAATGGCCGCCAGCAGCAGTCCTCCCTGTTCGATGCCGTTTACCATCACCATGCCGACCAGATGGTCTCCTTGGAAGACCAGCTTGCGGTAGAGCTTCTTGTTCGTGTCTTTGAAAACCAGCGTGCGGACTAAAGCGTCCCGAGGCGGATCGACGACTCCTCCGGCCATGACGTCCAGGTCGAAAATCCGGATCACGTTGCGGCTCAGGCTGCCCGGATAGATCACCGGTCGCCCGGCCATGTTCAAACCGGCAATCCGTCCCTGGTTGACAGCTTCGGGCCAAATGGCGTTGACCCACGGCGTTCTGCGGGCGATGTCAACATATTCGGCCACATCTCCGGCGGCAAATATTCCGGCCACGCTGGTTTCCATTCGGCCATCGACCACGATCCCCAGGTCGGTCCGGATTCGGTCGCGCGGCACAAAAGCCAGCGCCGGCAACACGCCTTTGCCGATGACCACGATGTCACACGGCAGCCGACTGCCGTCGGATAGATGTACGGTCCGGACCCGGCCGTTGCCTTCGAAGGCGACCGCTTCGATGTCGACCCGCACATCGAGACCGTGACGCACCAATTCGTCGTGTATCATTATCCCGGCTTCTTCGTCCACCTGCATCGACAGGGGGTAACCCGAGCGGATCAACATCGTCACGGCCAGGCCGCGACGCAGGAGACCATAGGCGGCTTTGAAGCCCACCAGGCCCCCGCCGAGCACCAGCGCCCGGCGCGCGTCACTCAGACCGGCCAGCATGGTTTGAACGTGATCCTGAGTCCGCATGTAAGAGATGTTCCCGAGTGCGGTCCCCTCGGCTTTGATCGGTCGCGGATCAGCCCCCGTGGCAATCAGCAGCCGGTCGAATGCGTAAGCGGCGCCACCCACGGCAACGGTTCGATTCTCCACATCGATGCCGGTCACCCGATTTCCGAGCACCGCCTGGATCTTCAAGTCGTCATAGAACCGAGAGCCCCGGATCGGCAGCTTTTCCGGTGTAATCGCGCCTTCGAGAACCAGGCTGATCATGGGGCGGCAGTAGGGAGCAGCGGACTCGTCACCGATCAGAGTGATGACCCCCTTCGCATCGTACCGCCGGATGGTCTCGGCGGCGGTAATACCGGCCACGCCGTTACCGATAATCACGTATCGCATGTTGACCTCCGAGCGTAGCGTTTGCATACCGCGCAACCGGTGTTCGGTCTATAAGTATCCAAGATAAAGGGGTGAAAGGTGCCCGCAGGAAGAGATGCGGGATGAGAGGGGTGAAGAAGAAATGTAAGCTGCATTGGCCCTCCCGAACCATGAGAATGGTTGTCGTCGGGATTGGAGATTGCCGCGGATAAGAACTTCATTAGCGGCCTTCAGTCCATGTGTCAAGCTCAATCGGCTGCAAGGGGGGTGGCGTAGCAGGAGGACCGAGACCCCAAAAACTCGCTGGTGAAAAGTTAAAAAAGCATACTTTTAGTCCTCTTCATTTTAAGTATTTGGGGCTTACGATATTCCCCCTGCGATAGTCGAATCGTCACTCGCTTCGTCAAGCCGGTCT